>CALXDF010000103.1 GCA_944386995.1 uncultured Oscillospiraceae bacterium | reverse complement strand
GCTGATGTCATCGTTATCGGTGAAATCAGCCGCGTTTGCGATGGTCACAAGGCTCAGGCTCATCACCAGGGCCAGGACCAGCGCGAGGATCTTTTTGAGATTCCTCATGGTGGATTTTCCTCCTTTTCAAATTTTTGATAAAGTTCGGAAATACGACGACTTTCAGCAATAATTCAGGAAAATATATTCGGAAAAGTTTGCTCCAAGAGGTGTATTACCGCCCCTTAGGTTTTGAAAAGGAGATAACGGGAGATGTTGTAAACAGGAGAAAAATCAAGCAAAGAAATCACGCTGGGTAGACATCACGGTAGACAGGCGGGCCCGAACGGGGAGGAGAAAAAGCCCGGAGCCTTTGCAGCGCAAGGGCTCCGGGCGGGTAGACATTGGGTAGACAAGAGGTGTGAGCCTCTGGGAACCATCCGAGCAAGCAGTGCTTTCCCCTAGCGGCGACTGAATGCTTCTTGATGACGCAGCAGGCTTTTAATCCGTTGGATTCAGGAGAGGGAGCTTGGGCAGGAGACGGTCATGGATTGAAAATGGCTGCGGCGAATATGGGAGTTTGAACAAAAAAATTTGACATTTTTAGCCAAAATGCCATTTTTTCTTTTCCTCTTGACAAGAGACGCTGATTTTGATAGCCTGATTTTACAATGTAAGTGCTGATGCAGGCTCTGGCCAGCATCTAGCCGGTTGACTTGCTGTTGCAGTGATTGGAACTGAATTGGGACGAAATGCATGTTGTGGGCGGCGATGTGCCGGACACAGCCTCATTTCGGGATCTTCTGTTACGTTTCTGCACACAGCAGGAACGTTTTTTATTTTGACAGGAGGATACCAAAATGACGACTTTCACCGTTCCTGCAAAAGAATTCAAGCATTTCAGAGACCCATACGATCCTCAGAAGGGCAGCGGACGCCCGGATAAATACCGTTTTTATGTCAATGTGAACGACGTGCCGGAAGAGTTGAAGGACTGGATGGACACCAATCCGCGGGACCAGAACCTGGACACCAATGTGGCCCGGGCAATCCGGGACTCTCTGCTGGAGGACAATAAGTCTTTCCACCTGTGGAACCGGGGCATTCTGCTCTCCGCCAGCAGGGTTGTTTATGACAACCGAAGCGGATTGGCCCGGATCACCTTTGAAGACCCGGAGATCCATGGGGATATCGACGGCGGGCACACACTAAAGGTGATCCTGACACAGCGGGAAAAGCAGCGGGACCGGGGGAAAACCCTTCCCGAGCAGTATGTGGAGTTTGAAGTGATCGTCGGCGTCACTTCGCCGGAGGATTTGGCGGAAGCCAGGAACAACAGCGTGGCTGTCAATACCAAGAGTCTGGAGGAGTTGAAGGACAGCTTCGGCCCCTTGAAGGAGATTTTCAACAGCCATACCATTCAGGGCAACCACTATGTAGAGCGCATAGAGTTCCGGCAGAATCAGATGCGCGGGAAGAGCAACGCCATTGATATTCGGGAGATCATTGGGATTTTGAACATGTTTAATCAGGAGCTCTATCCCAACAGCGATATGGAGCTGGCACCTATTCAGTCTTTCAGCGGCCGCGAGGTCTGCCTTCGGCGGTTTTTGCAGATGGGGCTGGACGACGATGCCGACGAGGCGGAATGCCGGAGGAAGCGGGATCAGGTTGTTGCCGATATGCGCCCCATTATCCCGGACATTCTGGAGCTCTGGGACTACATTGAATGCCACTTCACAGAGGGAACTTCCGCCATCGCCAAGCGCTATGGGGCAAAGGCCTACTCGAACTACGATGCCAAGAGCCGTCCCAATGCCCTCTTTTCAGATGCGGAGCTGCGCTACAGTATCCCCCGTGGGATTTTATACCCGGTGGTGGGCAGTTTTCGGGCGCTGGTCCGGGTCCACCCGGACGGGAGCTACTACTGGGCGCTGCCGCCCATCCAGGCATGGAAGGATCTCAGTGGGAAGATTGCGGAACTGGTGATGTCCAGTTCCCAGGAGCTGGGCAATAGCCCGACGGCTATTGGAAAGTCCAAGAACCTGTGGAACAGTCTGTTCCTGACCCTGTCCTTCCACGCTCAGAAGACGGAAAGGGCATGATGCAGGGCGAGGAAATCTGAATGGACGGCTGCCGCGCCATTTTTTCTCAAACATGGATCACCGATCCACCGATCGGACTTTATTTCCCGTTTCTGAAAGACGCACCAAATGCGCAGCTGTCGAAGCGGAACGATGGGCAGGAAGATTTGAGACGGCGGAAGGCCAAGGAGCTGCCCCAGTATTTCCGGAAAGTCGTTTCAGCAGGAATATTCTGTCTATGCAGACGTCACGGCCCGCAGCCTCACCGCACGTCTGCCATGGGTACCCTCCTTATGATCCGGCAGCCGCAGCGAATGGACCGCAGTGCGGCGGGGCTGGCCGCAGAACAGACATGCCAAGCCGGAGACGGTGAAAACAAGCGCGCAAAAAGAGCCGGAGACTGCCTGAACCCGCAGCCTCCGGCTTTTTATTGGTTTGGGAAAAGGAGAAGCGCAGCTCTGCTCTGTCTCGGAGGCGCAGCAGGAGGCCCCATCCTATGTGCGGGATGGGGCCTCCCCGCCTGTCAGCTCAGCAGGGCCGCAGACAGTACATAGCGCCGGTAGGGAGTTAACGATACTCCACAGCGTCGATGGCAGTGGGCACACCGTCGATGTTCTGAGTGACGGTCAGAGAGTTGGCGAAGCTGTGATCGTCATAGAACTTGAAGTAGGACAGCGCGCCCTGGAAGTCGATCTCCTGCATGGCGTTATTGATGGCCTCGCGGTCGGTGTTGGTGCCGGCGATCTTCATGGCCTCAGCCAGGACGTACACGGCGTCGTACACGCAGGAGGCAGCCAGGTCGGAGATGGCGCGCTCGGGATAGGCGGTGGTGTAGGCCTCCTCAAAGGCGGCAGCCACATCGTTGGACCCGCCGGGGCACCAGTCGGAGATGGAGTACCAGCCGTCGGCAGCAGAGCCGGCGTTGGTGATGCACACGTTGGAGCAGAAGGAGGTGGAGCCCACCAGAGGCATCATGTCGCTGGTCAGGCCGGCGGCCTGGACCTGCTGGCAGATGACAGCGGAGGGAGCCTGGTTGGCCAGGGCGATCAGGCAGTCAAAGTCGCCGTCCATCACCTGGGAGATGTAGGGGGAGTAGTTGGATTCCTCCTCGGGGAAGCCGAAGATGCTGCCGGAGGGAACCTCAACGCCCAGATCATTCAGCGCGGCGATGGTCTGGTCGGCCAGGGACTGGAAGGTGCTCTGGGTGGAGTGCATGATAGCGGGCTTGGAGCAGCCAAGGGTGTTGACCACGTAGTCAGCCAGCACGGCGCCCTGGGCGGTATCCAGAGGACGGACCTGCCAGGTGTAGGCGTTCTTCTCGTTGGACACGCCGGAGGAGGAGCCCATGGCGAAGTAGGGCATGCCGGTCTCCTCGACGGCGGGCATCACGGCGATGCAGTACTGGGAGTACAGACTGCCGATGATGCCCATGATCTCGTCGTCGGCCAGGAGCTCCTGGGTGGCCAGCACGGACATTTCCAGGTTGTCCACCTCATCGGTGATGACCAGTTCCAGCTGCTGGCCGTTGACGCCGCCGGCGGCATTGATCTCGTCAATGGCCAGCTGGGCACCCTCGGTAGACTCCTCGCCCACCAGGCTGTTGGAACCGGTCACGGCGGTGACCAGGCCGATCTTCACGGTGCCGCCCTCAGCGGTGTCGCCGCCGGAGCTGTTGCCGCCGTTGCCGGTATTAGCGGCGTTATTGCCGCAGGCCACCAGGGAAAGCATCATCGCAAGAGCTAAACATACTGCTGCAAACTTTTTCATACGATCTCCTCTTTTTCCATTAGAATTTTAGTGGATACCAGTGGAAAATGCTGACGAAACCGCCCCCCTTCCTCAAAAAAATCATATCACTGTAGCCGCAGGGTGCGGATCAGTACGCGAAAGAGAGCAGGGGGTTCCAGCCGTCGTTAATGAACTGGTCGGTGGTACGGTTGGCAGAGCCGAAGGTGATGAACTCCTCACGGGACATGCCGTCCTCCAGATAGGCCTTGCGGAACTCCGGCATGGTCATCAGCCGCTCGATGACGTCCGCCGCCACAGGCACGTTGATCCGCTCCTCCTGGGGAGCATCCGGCGCGATCATCTTCACGATCTTGGGGGCAATGGACATAATCATCTTGGCCCCGGCAAACTCGGTCACATGGTTGGCGCCGCGGCAGCCGGCGGGCATCAGATAGGTGGTGTAGCCCCGCTCCTGGAAGATATTGTAGGCCTTCTTCATGCAGGCCACGCCCGCCTGGACAATGTCGCTCTCCTCCACCTTGGCGCAGCTGTCGTGGGCCACGTCGCGGAGGTAGTCATCCAGGCGGCCCACCATCATCACCGCGATGGTAAGGCCGGGGGTAATGCCGTTCTTGCGGGCGCGCTCCTTGCCGCGCTCCGCAGCCGCGCCCACGGCCAGAACCTGGGGCACGGTAAAGCTGACGGTCGCCGCCACGTTGAGCCCCTGGGCCACGCACTCCTCATAGGCGGTGATGCCGGCATTGGTGGCCGGGAGCTTCACCACGATGTTGGGCGCCCAGGAGGCCAGGGTCTTGGCCTGCTGGATCATGTAGTCCACGTCGCCGGTCTTGTTGGGATTGGTCTGGGCGCAGACATATCCCTTGCCGGTCTCGCCCCGATCAAAGATGGGGCGGACCTCCTGGGCGTAGTACCCGGTCACGCAGTGGATCAGGGCCTGCGCCTTCTCATCGCCGCTGAGCCCCTTCTCCACGCTCTTCAGGCGCTCGGCCCAGAAATCCGTGTCGCTGCGCAGGGAGGCGTTGATCAGGAAGGGGTTGGTGGTCATGCCCACCGCGCCGTTCTCAAAGGCAGCCAGCTGCTCGGCGCGGATGGCGGAATCATGCCAATAGATAGACGGGGTTTTCGTGGTCAGCCACTGCAGATAGGGATGTGCCATTTCTGATTACACTCCTTTTTGTTTTTACACGTGTTGTCTGCCGCTTCCGGATCAGATCCAGCGGCCGGAGGTCTTGTTGGACTTGTAGGTTTCCAGCGGAGCCCAGCCGGTCTCCATGAACTGAGAGAGCAGCTTCTGCATCACGCCGAAGGTGATGAATTCCGCTGGCTTCATGCCGCCGGGCTCATAGGCACGAACGAATTCGGGGATCTGCATGAGTTTCTCCATGATGTCGTCGGCCACGGGCTCATCGATGTGGGGCACCCGCTCGGGATCGTCGGCCAGGACCATCTCCTGGACGCGGGTGGTAATGCTGAAAATCACCTTGCCGCCGGACAGAGCGGTAACATGGTGGGAGCCGCGGCAGCCGGCAGGCATAATCACCGCGTGGTAGCCCTTTTCCTGGAAGATCTGATAGGACCGCTTGGCCACGGCAATACCGGCACTCTTGATGACCCGCTCGTCCAGGCCAAGCTTCATGTCCATGGCGACATCCCGCAGATAGTCGTCGATGCGGCCCACCTGCTGTACGGCGATGCAGGGGGCGACCTTCACGCCGTTGTCAATGGCCTTCTGACGGCCCCGCTCATAGGCCTCTGCCACAGCGATGGCCTGGGAAGTGGAGACGTTCAGCGTGGCGCAGATGGGAATGCCCTCAGCGGCGATCTGCTCCACAACCTCGATGCCGGAGCGGGTGGCGGGCAGCTTGATGGCAATGTTGGGCGCCCAGCTGTGGTAGCGGCGGGCCTGTGGCAGCATGCCGCCGGTGCCGCCCGCCCCGGCGGGGGGGAGCTGGCCCACGGGGCGGCGGTGCCCGCCGGTGGGGGGGCGAGATACGGG
>CALXDF010000102.1 GCA_944386995.1 uncultured Oscillospiraceae bacterium | reverse complement strand
TTTGTGTTGTTTTTAATAAAAGAAAATTTAATGATTGAGGTCAGCCCCCGCGGGGGGGGTCGGCGGGGGGGGGGTGAGCACAGCCCTCGCCTTGGCCCCGGGGGGGGGGGGGGGGGGGGGGGGGGAGGAGGCACTATGTACCATCTGAAGGCCGAGCAGCGCCGAACCCGCGCAAAAAAGCAGTTTTTCTGGATGTGCTTGATCTTCGCCGCCTACTCCCTGGCTGCCGGTTCGGTCTATGTACTGTCCACCTTTCTGCTCACCGACTGGCTGGCCCGGCCCTCCAGCTCGCTGGAGGGGTTCCCGCCCCTGCGGCCCAGCATTGTGAAGTGGATTCAGCAGATCCACTTTCTGCTCGCCATCTTCTTTATGGGCAGCTTCCTCCGGATTGCTCCGCTGCTTTTAGACTGGCTGAAACCGCCTCCCGGCAAGAGCGGCAACGGAACACCCCCGCTATAAACAGAAAATTACATGCAGAGGAGGATTTCCGATATGAGCAATCCAATCCGATATATCATTTACGGTGATGGGCGGGATTTCCGGTCTCAGCCCAACAATTGGATTTTCTATCTGGTGTGGGGAATCTTTACCTTCTGCATGGGGATCATCTACCTGTGCTATGGACATGGCCTCGCCATAGATTCCTTTCTGGACCGGCTGGTCTTTGATTCCAAGCACCGGACCGTGCTGGATGCATTGACTTTTTTTCATGCTCTGATCGCCTTTGACTTTCTGTTGATGTCCGCCTCTTTGAAGCGGCGTCTTGGCATTGCAAACGATGTATTGGAGGAGGAAGGGCAGGCAAACAGCCTCACGAATGGAGGCCAGAACATCTTCAACCATAGCTATGGCTGGGGATTCTACCTGGTATTTTTCCTTCTCGCCCCGTTCGCCGACCTCTCCCACATGGTCCAGGGCGTTGAGAATGGACTAGATCTATTCCTGAGCACCGGCCTCCCGTGGCCGCAGGGCGCAGCTCTGTATGACGTACTGTATGTGCTTCTCATTCTGTATGCCAGCGTTTATCTCTGCTCGTTTCCCAATCTGAAGCGGCGGCTCGGCATTGCAAACGACGTACTGGAGAAGGAGGAACAGGAGGAGGCCCGGCGGCAAAAAGCCGCCAGGAAACGGGCGGCGGAACAGGCCGCAAAGGAATCCTCCGGCAAAAGCACCCCGCCCGGCTGAGCCGGACGGGCCGCTTAAAAGCCCCGCAGCTTCTGTGCTCACAAGTGCAAATGGATTGAAATTCGTTTTTCCCGGCGACATGTGCGTCGGGAAAAACACTTCTCAGCCCTCCAGTGTGAACCCCGCCTGTCCTGTGGGCGGGGTTTGCGCGCAGAGGACTGCATCTCATTGTCGAAAAAGCGATGCTTTTTCGACAATGAACGGGCCCGCCCGGCTGAGCCGGGCGGGCCCGTTTGTTTCTTTTCTCTTACACCCGCCGCCAGGAGGCGCCCTCCTTGGTGTCGGTGATCTCAATGCCCTGCTGCTTCAGCTCATCCCGGATACGGTCGGCCTCGGCAAAGTCCTTTGCCTTCTTGGCCTGGGCCCGCCGGAGAACCAGGGCATCGATCTCCGCGTCCCCTTCGCCGGTGATGGTAATGCCGCCGTCCGCCGTGGCGGTCTGGGCCTTGGCCTGCTCGGCACGCAGGGCATCCGCCTTCTCCAGCAGGCTCAGACTCAGCACACGGTCAAAGCTCTCCAGAATGGCCCGCTTGGTGGCGTCGTTTGCCTGGGCTTTCAGGGCGTCGTAGAGCAGGGTGACGCCCATGGAGGTGTTCAGGTCGTTGCCCACCTGCTGGAGGAACTTCTCCTTGTACGCCTTCACCGTCTCTTCGTCCACCTCCCCCTCCGGGGACAGGGCGGCAATGCGCCGCAGGAGCTTCTGATAGGCCCCCTGGGCATTGGTCAGGTTCTCCCAGGAGAACACCAGGCTCTTGCGGTAGTGGCTCTGGAGGCAGAAGAAGCGGTAGGCCAGGGGGTCGTAGCCCTTCTCCTCCAGAAGCGACACCGTGAGAAACTCCCCGGAGGACTTGCTCATCTTCCCGGAGGTGGTGTTCAGGTGGTGAACGTGGAACCACTGGGGGCACCAGGGGTGGCCCAGATAGCTCTCGGACTGGGCAATCTCGTTGGTGTGGTGGGGAAAGGCGTTGTCAATGCCGCCGCAGTGGAGGTCCAGGTACTCCCCGTTGTACTTCAGGCTGATGCCGGAGCACTCGATGTGCCAGCCGGGATAGCCCACCCCCCAGGGGGAATCCCATTTCAGGGCCTGATCCTCAAACTTGGACTTGGTAAACCAGAGGACAAAGTCGTTCTTATTGCGCTTGTTGGTGTCCTCCTCCACGCCTTCCCGGACGCCCACGGCCAGATCCTCCTCGTCGTGGTCGTTGAAGATATAGTACCGGGGGAGCTTGCTGGTGTCGAAGTACACATTTCCCCCGGCGAGATAGGCGTACCCCTTGTCAATCAGGCCCGAAACAATTTTGATATACTCATCGATGCAGTTGGTCGCCGGCTCCACCACATCAGGGGTCTTGATGTTCAGCTTGGCGCAGTCGGCAAAAAAGGCGTCCGTATAGAACCGGGCGATCTCCATGACGCTCTTGTGCTCCCGCTTTGCCCCCTTGAGCATTTTGTCTTCGCCGGTGTCGGCATCGCTGGCCAGGTGGCCTACGTCGGTGATGTTCATCACACGATGGACATCGTACCCCTCGTACCGCAGGAACTTCTCCAGCACGTCCTCCATGATGTAGGAGCGCAGGTTCCCGATGTGGGCAAAGTGGTAGACCGTGGGCCCGCAGGTATACATCTCCACGCGGCCTGGGGTGTGGGTGGTGAATTCGGCTTTCTTGTGGGTGGCAGAGTTATAGAGATACATAACGATCAGGTTCCTTTCTGTTCCTGTAATTTCCGTTCCAATTCCTCGATGCGGCGGCTCAGGCACCGGATCTCCTCCAGCACCGGATCCTCCACGCTGGTCTGATCCACCTCATCGGCATAAGAGTGTACCCGCTGCCCGTGAACACGGACAACCTGGGCCGGGACCCCCACGGCGGTGGCTCCCTCCGGCACCTCCTGGAGTACCACAGCGCCGGCGGCAATGCGGGCGTTGTCGTGAACAGTGATGGGGCCCAGGACTTTTGCCCCGGCACCCACCATCACATTGTTGCCGATGGTGGGGTGACGCTTGCCCACATCCTTCCCGGTGCCGCCCAGGGTAACCTGCTGATAGAGGAGGACATCGTCTCCCAGCTCCGCCGTCTCTCCGATGACGATGCCTGTACCGTGGTCGATCACCAGCCGGCGGCCGATGGTGGCCCCCGGGTGGATCTCGATGCCGGTCCAGAACCGGCACCACTGGGATACCAGACGGGCCAGGAAATAGAGGTGCCAGCAGTAGAGGCGGTGGGCAATGCGGTAGTAAATTGTGGCGTGGACGCCGGTATAGAGCAGGAAAATCTCCAATTTGCTCCGGGCGGCCGGGTCCCGTTTCTGATAGGCACTCAGGGTCTCAAACAGCATAACAAGGTTCCTTTTCCACTAGGATTCCATTGGAGCGCACAGGCGATTCCTCTGGCAAAGCCGCGGAAAACAAAAACGCCGCCCTGCCCATAGGGCAGAGAGGCGTCCATCACGCGGTTCCACTCTCCTGTTTCACTCGGTAAGCCAGTATCGCGGCTCAGACGGAGGGCATTGCCCCTCCCGCTCCCGGGCGCATTCTTCCCGACAGCCTACACAGGGCGGCTTTCAGCCGGTGACCGCCCCTCTCTGCATGCCTGCTGCCGGTACTTTTCCCGATCATTGCAGTCTCTAACGCTATTATATTACCAAGGCCCGGCCCGCGTGTCAAGCACTTTCCGCCGCCGGACGGCTGAGCGGGGGCGCCGGTCGGGACGCCGCGATTTCTTTTTGTTATATCTTGCAAATTTTAGAGAAATCATATACAATGGATTTGGTCAATTCAACAACGGCAAACGGGAAAGGAGGCCCGCCATGAAAACCTACGAAGTCGTCAAGGAAGTTTACAACCCCTGCGCCCCGGACACCAAGGAATTTCTGGAACTGGAGCTGGAGGATCCCATCGCCTATGTCCGGGATCTCTACAAGAACGACAAATCCGCTGAGATCTCCTCCAGTGAGAAGGACGGCACGCTGATCGTAGAGGTCGTCTGCGAGGCCGCCCAGCGCCACCGCTACACATTCAGTGAGGTATAACCAACCATCTGTTCGCTTGGATCTGTTCCAGGGGAGGGGCGCAGTGGGCGCCCCTCCCCTTTCGTATCGAATTTTCACCATTCTCCACAGCCTCCTCCGCTCCGGCATCCCATCAGAGCCACTTTCCCGGCCATCAGCTAGTTATACCCTATCGGAGCGGCGCTGCCGCCAGGACAATTCCATGCATCACTTTTCAGACGCAGTCAATGGTGTACATCCGCTCCTCCACGCCGCTGGCGTCGCAGACCATGGTAAGGAAGTTCCAGCCATATCTCTCATAAAAGTCTGTATGATCCGTCACAAGATACAGCTGTTTCACGCCCAGGCCGGCCATATCCACGCGGACAAAGGAGAGAATCTCTCCAGCGATCCCCCCGCCCCGGAAGGGTTCTTCCACATACAAAGCGCACAGGTTGGGCCGCAGGTCCGGCCGGTCATGAAAATCATTTTCAATAACGCCTGCTCCGGCGATGATCCCTTGCCGCTCATCCGCAACAATGTACCACTGAGGGACTGCCTGCTGACCCGCTATGCACTGTTCCATACTTGTCCGGTACTCCGGCTCCGGGATCCCCCATTTTCGGGCAAACCAGCCGGCAGCCTCCTCCAAAAGCGCGGGATATTCCCGCAGTTTCTGTATGTTCATCATCCAGTTGCTCTTCCTTCTCCGCCAAAAGTATGGTATCATAGTTGTGCCGCAGTCCGCCGGTGCACTGTGCCGGCGGCATTCCATCCATCGAGGTGATCCGTATGGCCTTGGACCGCGCCCTGCTGGAGCAGCAGATGGCCCAGCTTCCCATTGTACAATATGAATTCTTCCCCACCTGCGATCTGGTCTTTTCCGAACGGGTCCGCCATATCTGTGCGCATGAGTGCACCCAGTATGGCAAATCCTGGGCCTGTCCGCCGGCAGTTGGGCCGGTAGCGGAGTGCCGGGCACACTGCCTCTCCTATCCCAACGCTCTGCTCATCACCTCCCTCTCGGAGGTCACGGACATCGAAAATCTGGAGACCACCCTGGCCACCAGGGTCGATCACGAGGAGCTGACCCGGCAGGTCAAATCCCTTTTCCAGGCCCAGGGGGTAGATACCTTTGTTCTCTCCACCGAATCCTGCGCCATCTGCGAACACTGCGCCTATCCCGGCGGCCCCTGCCGCTTCCCGGAAAAGATGTTCCCCTGCGTGGAGAGCCAGGGGATCCTGGTGACGGATCTGGCCGAGAAGTTCCACATCGACTTTCAGGCCGGGGGCAACCTGGTCACCTGGTTCAGCCTGATTCTGTACCGTTAAAGCCGGACGCGGCGGACCAGGATGGCTGCCACTGCGCCGATGCACACCCCCGCCGCTGTGCCGGATACCAACAGCACCGGCAGGTAGTAAACCATAGAGGCGCTGCCCAGCACAGCCGCCGCCACGACGATCTGTCCCAGGTTGTGGCACACCGCCCCTGCCACGCTGATCCCCAGCAGGGAGAAACGCCCGGTTCTCCGCAGCAGCGTCATCACCACGAGGCTCAGCAGCGCCCCGGCCAGACTGTACCACAGGCTGTAGGCATTCCCAAAAGTCAGAGATACCAGCACCACCCGCAGCAGGGATAGTCCCCAGGCCGCCCGGGTACCGATGCGGCAGAGGGTGAAGATCACCGCCAGATTGGCAAGGCCCAGTTTCACGCCCGGTACCGTGACAGAGAGGGGCACCAGCTGCTCCACCCAGGACAACACCATCGCCAGCGCCACCAGAAGTCCCATGGTGGCGATTTTTTTTGCCTGCATCCTCAAACGTCCCCCTTACTGGGCCACGATATCCACGCTGCTGTCTGCCCCGCCTATGATGCGGATCTCCAGCCGGTGGGGCAGACAGATGATGCTCTCTCCCGCCCGGCTGACCGCCCCAGTGCGGACACAGGTGTGGTCGCCGCAGTTGGCGTCGGTTACAGCGGCCTGTCCGTTTTGGATCTCCAGCACATTGTAGTCCGCCTCCCCGATGGTGACCGTCCGGTCCTCGTGAAGTGCATACCGGGCGATCTCCTGCCCGTCCTGAATTACCAGAACGCTGCCGCCAGCCTCCACCGGACGCAGCCACAGCCACAGCAGCGCCGCTGCCAGCAGAACTCCGGCGATCAGGATGATATCCAAGGTGCGCTTGCGCACAGCGTTCCCTCCTCTCTTTGGGTTTGATTATACCAGTCCGGCCCGCTGGGCGCAAGCGTCAGCCGGCGGAAAGGCCGGGGGAAGTTCCCGCCGTCCCAGTAAAAAGCCCTCCGCTTTTCAAGCGGAGGGCTTTTTCTATGTTTCTCTGTCATTATGTAGAGAAGTCTCAGTCTGCAATCAGCCGGCGGGCACCCACATAATAGCCGTCAAAATAACTCTCACTGAGGGAACTGACGATCACGTAGCCGGTGCTGCTGGAGGAGGCGTGGACGAACTGCCCGCCGCCGATGTAGATCCCCACGTGGCTGGCCGCCTTGGAGGTGACGTTGGGGTCACGGAAAAAGACCAGATCCCCCATCTGCAGGGCGTCCCGCTCCACGGAGGTACCGTAGTCCAGCTGACTGGTAGCGGAGTGGGGCAGAGCGTAGCCGAACTGCTGATAGATGTACATGGTGAAACCGGAGCAGTCAAATCCGCTGGGAGAGGCACCACCGTAAACATAGCGGACACCCAGATACTCACAGGCGGTGTTGACCACATTCGTTTTGATCTCGTGGCTCTCCATGGAATAGGACACCGCCGCCTCAGCCGTCTCCTCTTCTGCCGCTTCCTCCACCAGCTGGATGTAATCCTTGTGGAGATAGCCGGTTGCGCCGTTGTAGGGGATGGTGTACCAATCTCCCTCCTCGCCGGTGAGCTGCACCACGGTGCCGTTATACAAAAGGCCCAGGATCTCCGTATCCGTGCTGGCCCCGGCGCGCACCCGCAGCGCATCGGCCGTTACCTTGCCGGAGGTTCCCTCCGCAGCGGCCACCATCACGCTCAGGAGCATGGCGGTCAGGACAACAAGCACCATCTTCATCATCAGTCTCGGCAGTACGTGCATGGGTCGACTCCTCTCTTATCTTTCGTAATCTCTCGTTTTGAAGATCCCTTCTTTATTTGCCGCTGAGCGCACGCTCCAGCCACACGGAGCCAAAATCCATAGCAGCGTAGAGGCTGTCTTTTTCTGTTTTCTTTACGATGCGGTCCCGGCTCCTCAGATTCTGAGCCGTGAGCTGCAGCTCTACCGAAACCTTGGTGGCCACATCCAGGTCCTGCACCTTTTTGCTCTCCCGCACCTGCATCAAAATGATATAGGGGTCCGCCATGGAACCGTAATAGATCATGTTGCCGATCCGGCGGAGCGGATGGCCCTTGTACATCAGGCCCTCCGTCTTCTGGGCTGCCGCCATGTTCGTAACACTCCTTTCAAACTGGTAACAAATTGTAACCAAATTGTAACATTCCAGTCTCTGTCTGTCAAGCCCTAGTTTCCATCAAAGCATAAAAGCCACAGGAACCCTCCACAGGGGTGCTCCCGCCCCTGCAATCCCGGCGGGTCCCCAGAAGGTTTTCCCGGAAATAGGGACTTTTGCTTCCTTTTTCTGCAGATTCGTGATATGATAAAGATAATCCTCAGCCGATAACAACGAGAAGGAGTAATCGCTATGGACAGACCAGCACGCAGCCGGGAGCTTCTCTTCCAGCCGCGGGGCATCCCGCCCCTTGGCGCCTCTGTCTCCCTGGCCCTTCAGCACCTGGTGGCCATGATCGTGGGGTGCGTCACCCCGGCCATCATCATCTCCAACGCCATCGGCCTTCCCCAGCCGGAGCAGGTCCTGCTGATCCAGGCCTCTTTGGTGATGTCCGCCGTATCCACCCTGCTGCAGCTCTTCCCCATCGGCGGCCGGTTCGGCTCGGGGCTGCCGGTGATCCTGGGCGTCAGCTTTGCCTATGTGCCCAGCATGCAGGCCATCGCTGCCGACGGGGGTGGTATTGCCTCTATCGCCGGAGCGATGGTGGTGGGCGGTGTGGTAGCCATTCTGGTAGGGATCTTCGTCAAGCGCATCCGGAAGTTCTTCCCTCCCGTCATCACCGGCACGGTGGTGTTTACCATCGGACTGTCCCTCTACCCCACCGCCATCAACTATATGGCCGGCGGCACCTCCAACACCTATGAGCTGGTGGTGGAGCAAAATGGTCTCACCGAAGCCCTGGTCTACGGCTCCTGGCAGAACTGGGCCGTAGCCGCCATCACCCTCACCGCGGTACTGGTCCTCAACCACAAGGCCAAGGGCATCTGCAAGCTGGCCTCCATCCTCATCGGTATGGTGTTCGGCTATCTGGTGGCTCTGTGCTTCGACATGGTGGACTTCTCCGGTATCTCCGGTGCCGCCTGGTTCTCTCTGCCGCAGTTTCTCCACTTCGGCATCACCTTTGAACCCGCCTCCTGTATCGCCATCGGCCTGCTCTTTGCCATCAACTCCATCCAGGCCATCGGCGATTTCACCGCCACTACTATCGGCGGTCTGGGCCGGGAGCCCACAGACCGGGAACTCCAGGGCGGTATTCTCTGCTACGGAGCCACCAATATCCTCACCGCCCTTTTCGGCGGTCTGCCCACCGCTACCTACTCCCAGAACGTGGGAATCGTCACCACCAACAAGGTGGTCAACCGCACGGTCTTTGCCCTCACCGGCGCTTTCCTGCTGCTGGCCGGCGTCTCCCCCAAGTTCGCCGCCGTGCTGACCACCATCCCCCAGTGCGTGCTGGGCGGCGCCACGGTGACTGTGTTCTCCACCATTGCCATGACCGGCATGAAGCTCATCGCCTCCCAGGACCTCAACGCCCGGAACACCACCATCGTGGGCCTCTCGGCGGCCCTGGGCGTGGGCATCTCCCAGGCCAGCAGCGCCCTGAGCCAGTTCCCGGACGCGGTGACCATGGTCTTCGGCAAATCCCCGGTGGTCATCGCCACGCTGCTGGCCATTCTGCTCAACCTGATCCTCCCCAAAGAAGACAAAGCAAACTAGAAAATCACCGGTTCAAGTGATAGGCATCACATGTCGGCGCATGTGATTTCATTCTTGGAACAAGGAGAAGGTCATCCTATGGGTTCTTACTACAAGCACACCGCCGCCCAGAGCGTCAAAATCCCGTATTCCTTCCGCTGCGAGCAGTGCCACCAGGACAGCGGCCTGCTGGATGCCGTTATCACCGGCTCGTCGTCTCTCAATACCCACAGCAAGGTCTTGTCCGACCGGGAACAGGTCAAACTGACCCAAGCGGCCCGTGCGGCGCTGATCCGGGAGCTGCAGTCCGTCTACCGGAATGCCACGCAAAAGCAGGTATATGCCGCAGCCTTTTGTGACGAGTGTCCTCACTGCCACCAGCCCCAGTCCTGGGCCATCGCCCAGATGAAGGGCGACCAGTTCACCGGCCCTATCACCGCCCTGGTCGTTGCGCTGATTTGCAGCCTGGGCACATACTTCTTCAGCGATACCCAGAGCATCTCCCTCTCCCTGGGGATCTTCGCCGCTGGCGTTGTGGTCGGCGGGGTGCTGCTGGCCCGCAACCGCACGAAGATCAGCGCCAAGCAGAAGGCAGCCTCCACCGCCATGGAGCACGAACGCCCCACTATTCACTGGGAGGCGGTACAGGATTTGCTGGATGAGAGAGTCTGATCTTTCCGCTCATAAAGGAAGCCGTACAGAAAGCCATCCCCGCCCGAGACATGGGCGGGGATGGCTTTTTTCCTATTCTGGCTTCGGGTCGCCTTGTTCCCGGGAGAGATTCCTCCACTCCTCCAGTGCCTCCGCCAGCAGCTTCCGGTCCTGCTTGCTGCCCTGGAAGTTCTCCTCCCGGAAGATATCCGGCCGGCGCTGGAGGGTGCGGACGATAGACTGCTTGAGCCGCCAGCGGCGGACCTTCTCGTGGTCCCCGGAGCGGAGTACCTCCGGCACCTCCCGGCCGTGCCAGGAGGCAGGGCGGCTGTACTGGGGATATTCCAGAAGGCCGTTCCAGTGGCTCTCCTCCTCGTAGCAGGCGGGCTCCGGCAGAACGCCGGGCACCATGCGGCATACCGCATCCGCCACCGCCATGGCCGGGATCTCCCCGCCGGTGAGGACAAAGTCCCCCAGGCTGATCTCCTCGTCCACACACTCGTCGATAAACCGCTGGTCGATCCCCTCGTAGTGGCCGCAGACCAGGGTCAGGTGGTCGTAATCCCGCAGGAGCTGCCGTGCCTTCTCCTGATTGAAGGTGGCGCCGCAGGGGGATAGAAAGATGGTTCGGCTGCGGGGTGTGCCGTACTGCTCCTGGATGTACTGCCAGCAGCGGTACAAAGGATCCGCCTGCATCACCGCTCCCCTGCCCCCGCCATAGGGGTAGTCATCCACCTGTTTCTGCTTGTTGGTGGTGAAATCCCGGATCTGGTGGGCGTCCACCCGGATAAAGCCCCGCTCCTGGGCCCGGCCCAGGATGGACTCGTTCATCATGTCCCCCACGGTCTCCGGGAAGAGGGTCATAATATCGATGCTGTACAGCGCCATCTCAGATCAGCCCCTCCCACACATGGATCTCCATGGTCCCCCTGTCCATATCGATCTCTCCGATAAAGGCCGGAACCGCCGGCACCATGAACTCCTTCTCTCCCTGGACCACATACACGTCGTGGCCCGGATAGGGGATCACATCGGAGATCTTCCCCAGCTCCTCCTTGGTCTCCGCATCCAGCACCGTGAGTCCCAGAAGTTCTGCCGTGAAATATTCCCCGTCCGGCAGGCGCACGTCGCTGCGGCGGATGGATACCACCTTTCCCTTATAGGCCAGGGCGCTGTCCAGATCCCCGACCCCCGGCAGGGTGAACAGCAGGCAGTTCTTGTGGATCCGGGCCGAGGCCGGCCGGAGGGCCTGTCCGTCGATATAAAAGGTCTTGCACCGGCGCAGCACCTCCGGCTCCACATCCCAGGGGTTCAGTTTCAGCTCCCCTCGGACACCGTGGGTGTTGACGATCTGTCCGACCTCGATAAATTCCAGTTTCATAGGCGTTTCTTCCTCCAAGTCATTCGGCTTTATGGTATCCCAGCGGAGGGAAAAAGTCAAGCTGTACCGGAATTCATCCCTTTTCAAGATCGGCAGCGGCTGCAGAGAAAGCGGAAAATCATTGGGCCGGATCAATCCGAACAAATCTCCCTCCATCGTTCTGACAGAGGGAGACTCGCCTTTTCCATAATATCCCGGATCTATTTTATTCGCTTAATACTGCTTGATATCCATTTGTTTTATCCCCGGTGATGGTAATCAAATAGGATTCGCCAAAGTGCGCTTCCCATGAGACCGGCTCCATATATTTTGTAATGTCATTTGGATATATATTTTCATAATTGGGTGACACATATTCCGTGATGATTCTGAATTGTATGGACAACGCCGCAGGATCCGCGGGGCTGCCCAACTCCTCTTGTCTCAATCCTATCATGAGATTCGAATCATGCCTGATGAGCGACCCATCCGCGTTGGAGGTACCGCCGCTGCATGCATGACCGCCTGCACAGCAATCATAGACCAGCAGTCCAATATCTTCCTTTATGTCAAACCGGATCTGCAGGGCAATCTCATCCTCCGCAGGCACATATGCATTCGGAAGCGTCTGATTGTAAAGCAGGAAACCAAGCCCCAGCGCAGCCGCGATTCCAATTACTGTCCTGATTTTCTTTTTATTCATGTTCAAAAGCCTCCGGTCTGTCAAGCAGCCTTGTCATCCGAATTTTGCCGCAAAAGCAGGACGGTCTCATGGTTTCTTCCGTGTCAAGAAAATTCCAACGATTGCCATGATCAAAATCAGCGGTGCTGCTCTGGCAAACAGCCATTCAAACGCATGAAATGCCACGCCGACAACGGCGGTCTCCGGGTCGCTGTAATCCCAGTCCAGGTAAGGGCTGCCGAAAAAATACAGCGCCAGGAAAATCGCTGCTATGACGATGCACAGTGCGATCAACAGGCCGCGGACGACCTTTCGCCGCGTTTCCTTTCTCTGCGCCAGCTGTAGGTTGATGATCTCCAGCTTTCCGGCAATCGCCCGCCAGTCATCCGCCGTCGCCTCCACGACCGTCTCCCCCAGCAGGGTGCTGACAGGCGTCTCAAGCGCCTCGGACAGGGCGATCAACAGATCGGAATCCGGTACAGACCGCCCTTGTTCCCATTTGGAGATGGTCTGCCGCACCACATTCAGCTTGATGGCAAGCTCCTCCTGGGAGAGGCCTTTTGCCCTCCGGATCGCCCGGATGTTTTCATTCAGCATAGGGAATACACTCCTTTCTCGCTGCTATGATTGTACGAGAAAACGTCCGTTGCTGCAAGCAACGGGTGGTAACATGCAGGCTGGTCCGGGGATATTCCCGCGCCTCCTTCTCTTTTCACCAGCGCAGATTTGTGGTATACTGGTTTCCATTCCACCGGAGAGGAGGCAAAGCACATGGCAGATTTGGCTACGGATGTCCGCTATATCAAGGGCATCGGCGAACAGCGGGCCAAGGCCCTGGGAAAACTCCATATCGCCACCCTCCGGGACCTGATCTCCTATTTCCCCCGGGCCTATGAGGACCGCAGCGTCCGAAAGGCCATCCGTGATCTCACCGACGGAGAAACGGTGTGCGTGGAGGCCATGGTCGCCGCCTCCCCCACCCTCAGCCGGGTGCGCCGGGGGCTGGAGCTGGTGAAGCTGCGGGCGGTGGACAGCACCGGTACCCTGGACATCACCTTCTTCAACCAGGCCTATCAGCGGGACAACCTCCACGCCGGGGAGACCTATACCTTTTATGGGAAAATTGAGGGGTCCGGACGCCGCAAACAGATGGTGAACCCCCTTGTGGAGCGGGAGGGTGTCCACATCCTCACCGGCCGCATCGCTCCCATCTATCCCCTCACCGCCGGCATCACCCAGTCCCTCCTGGTGAAGTCCATCCAGCAGGGGCTGGCCGCCTGCCGGGATCTGCTGGAGGACCCTCTGCCCGACGAGGTGCGCCGGGACCACAATCTCTGCCACATCCACTACGCCTATGACCATGTCCATTTCCCCGAGAGCCAGGAGACGCTGGCCATTGCCCGGCGGCGGCTGGTGTTTGAGGAGCTGTTCCTCCTGGCCATCGGCCTGAAAAAGCTCCGCAGCCGCCGCGCCGCCGTGGCCGTTCCCCCCTGCACCCAGACGGAGCTCTCCCCCTTCTACGCCGCTCTCCCCTTCTCCCTGACCAATGCCCAGCGCCGCGCCATCCGGGAGATCCTCTCCGATCTAGTCTCCGGACGGCCCATGAACCGCCTGGTCCAGGGGGACGTGGGCTCCGGCAAGACCATGGTGGCCGCCGCCGCCCTCTACTGTGCCGCCCAGAACGGCCTCCAGGGGGCGCTGATGGCCCCCACGGAGATCCTGGCTGAGCAGCACTACCGAGGCCTCGGTCCCCTGCTGGAGGGGCTTGGTGTCCGCTGCGCCCTCCTCACCGGCTCCACCCCCGCCCGTCAGCGCCGCTCCATCCTGGATCAGCTCTCCTCCGGGGAAATCCAAGTGGTCATCGGCACCCACGCCCTCATCAGCAGCGACGTAATCTACCATCACCTGGGGCTGGTGGTCACCGACGAGCAGCACCGCTTCGGGGTGGGCCAGCGCTCGGCCCTCTCCGCCAAGGGGGAGAACCCCCACCTGCTGGTCATGTCCGCCACCCCCATCCCCCGGACTTTGGCCCTTATCATCTACGGGGACCTGGACGTCTCCGCCATCGACGAGCTGCCCCCCGGGC
>CALXDF010000101.1 GCA_944386995.1 uncultured Oscillospiraceae bacterium | reverse complement strand
GTCGCTTGATGCTCCAGCCGGTCTAGCAGGGCCTGGAACTGTCCCGGCAGGGGGGAGGTAAAGTGCAGCTGTATCCCGGTCCGGGGGTGCCGCAAGTCCAGCGCCACCGCGTGGAGGCATTGACCGGTCATATCTGCGGCCGGCTTTTTGGCCCCATATACCGTGTCCCCGTAGAGCGGGTGGCCGATGTAGGCCATGTGGACCCGGATCTGGTGGGTACGGCCTGTCTCCAGTTGACAGCGGATATAGGTATAGGCCCCGTAGCGCCGGAGCACCTGCCAGTGGGTAATGGCGCTGCGGCTGTTTTTCTCCGTCACCACCATCTTTTTCCGGTCCTTTTCGCTGCGGCCAATGGGGGCATCCACCGTCCCGCTGTCCTCCCGAAGATTGCCAACGACCACCGCCTCATAAGTCCGGCGCATGCTGTGATCCTGGAGCTGGGCAGCCAGGGCGAGGTGAGCAGCATCGTTTTTCGCTGCCACGATAAGGCCGCTGGTGTCCCGGTCAATGCGGTGGACAATGCCTGGCCGCAGTTCTCCGCCCACACCGCTGAGACTGCCAGCGCAGTGGTGGAGCAGGGCGTTGACCAGTGTACCGTCGCTGTGGCCGGGGGCTGGATGGACCACCATTCCCACCGGCTTGTCCACCACGATGATGTCGGCATCCTCATAGACCACGTCCAACGGGATATCCTGGGGCAGCGCCTGGGACGGAGCCGGCTCCGGCAACTCCACCCACAGCTCCTCCCCGCCCCGCAGACGGTAATTTTTTTCCAGGGGGATCCCCGCCAGGGTGACCCGCCCCTCCTCCAGCAGCCTGGCTGCCGCCGAGCGGGTCAGGCCCTCCATTTGCTGTGCAAGATAGCGGTCCAGCCGATCTCCTGCACAGCTCTGATCAACTTTCAGGCGGCTCTCCCTGAGGGGCCTCCTTTTGTTTGCTATCGTATTTTTCGTACAGGAAGAGATAGTACACCGCCGCCAGCACCATGCCGCACACGACGCAGATATCGGCGATGTTGAACACCGGGTAGTTCATAAACTGAAAGTTGAACATATCCACCACATATCCCAGGCGCAGCCGATCGACCAGATTTCCCAGTCCGCCGGCCAGGAGCAACACGCCGGCCCACCGGCCCACCGGGTGGCGGACGATCCGCCGGACCAGCAGCACCGCCACGACAATAAGGATCAGGGCAGTAAGCAGGCTCAAAAGCCAGGTATGCTCTGCGAGGATAGACCAGCCTCCCCCGGTGTTCTGAATGTACTTCAGCTCCACCACCCCGGGAAGCAAGGGAGCGGATTCATAGAGGTCCAGATTCCGGACCACCCAGTATTTGAGCCCCTGGTCTGCGGCCAGGAGCAGTAAGAACACGGCGATATAACCTATCATAGTGCGTTGAACTCCTTTGGATAGATGGCTCCCTTCAAAACCTGTCGCGGCCAGGAGCAGATCGTAAGCAGTATACCATGCCTGGCCGCTCTTGGCAAACGGTGTTTCCTTCTCAGTGCAGGAATCGCTCGGCCTGCATGGCCGCTACTGCCCCGTCGGCCACAGCAGTTACAATCTGGCGCAGCAGCTTCGTGCGGGTATCCCCGGCCACAAACAGCCCCGGCACATTGGTCTTGCAATCCTCCCCGGCCAGGACATATCCGTAGTCGTCCAGGGCCAGGGGCGGGGCGAAGGGGGCATTGTCCGGCTCCAGACCGATAGCCACAAACAGGGCCGATACGGGCAAGTGCCGCTTTTCACCGGTGTCCTGGCCGGTGAGCTCCACGCCCTCCACCAGTTCGCCGCCCTCCACCGCCGTCACCAGGGTGCGGGGACACAGATGGAGATTTTCCTTCCCCTCTGCGGCCTCCACCAGCTTGCGCTGGGCGGTGAGACGCTCCCGACGGAACACCAGTGTCACACTGCTGCAGATCCCCGAGAGGTACAGGGCGTCCTCCACAGCCGTGTTGCCGCCCCCCATCACCGCTACGTCCTTGCCCCTGAAGAAGGCCCCGTCACAGGTGGCGCAATAGCTGACGCCCCTGCCCAGAAATTCCTCTTCGCCGGGGCAGCCCAGCTTCCGCCGCTTCGCGCCGTTGGCCAAAATTACGGTGCGGCTGTCCAGAGTATCCCCCTCCTCCAGGCGCACCTGGAAATGCTCGTTCGTCTGCCCCAGGCCCGCCACCTTTCCGTACTGGATGGGTACCTTCATGGCCTGGACCTGCTGAGCCATGCTGTTGGCCAGCACCCAACCCATGGTATGGGGTACGGCGGGATAGTTCTCCACCTCCGCCGAAACTGCCACCTGTCCTCCCAGCTGGCCGGCTTCCAGCACCAGCGTGCTCAGGCCAGAGCGGACTGCGTAGATCGCGGCGGTGAGCCCGGCCGGACCGCCGCCGACGATGATAACGTCATGCATAAAAAGCTCCTTTCTCTGCCGCCCTCCCCGGGCGGCGCAGCGATGGATGGGATATTCTTGCCTTTTCCGGAAAATCTGGTACAATGGGAAGGAAACGGCGGCAGCGCCGCGATTTCCCATCTGGACACAAGGAGGACAGGTATGGACGTGATGGAAGTAGGGGACAGTACCTTTATGGCCCAGGTACAGAACAGTGACGTGCCCGTACTGGTGGACTTCTTTGCCACCTGGTGCGGCCCCTGTCAGATGCTCGCGCCGGTGATCGAGGAGATCGCACGGGAGAGCGACGGCAGCTACAAGGTGTGCAAGGTGGACGTGGATCAGGCTCCGGGCCTGGTGCAGCAGTTCCGTATAATGAGTGTACCCACTCTGGCAGTGATTGTCAATGGCAAGGAGGTCCGCCGCCTGGTGGGTGGCCAAAGCAGGGAGCAGATCCTTGCAGCCCTCGCGGAGTCGGACCCGGGCAAAAAATAATAGGCAGGCGCGGCCCCCGCTTTTGCGGGGGCCGCGCTGCTGTGCCGGATGCATTTACCGGTTGGCGTCATCAGTCAGATCTCCATTGTCGATCATCCGGTCCAGGTCGTCCTCAACAGCGTCACCGGCGCGTTCCAGATCATCCCCGGCATCCTCCAG
>CALXDF010000100.1 GCA_944386995.1 uncultured Oscillospiraceae bacterium | reverse complement strand
TATGGACAAGATCATGGGGCTGACCCTGGGGGCTGATGACTACATCACCAAACCCTTCAACCCGCTGGAACTGGTGGCCCGGGTGAAGACCCAGCTGCGGCGCTACACCCGGTACAACACCGGGGAGGCGGCACCCCAGGAAGTCACAGAGTACGATTTCCGGGGCCTGCAGATCTCCAAGGCCACCCACAAGTGCATCCTGTTCGGTGAGGAGCTGTCCCTGACGCCGCTGGAGTTCTCCATCCTCTGGTATCTCTGCCAGCGGAGGGGCAATGTGGTCTCCAGCGAGGAACTGTTCGAGGCGGTGTGGGGCGAGAAATACATGGACAGCAACAACACCGTCATGAGCCACATCGCCCGGCTGCGGGAGAAGATGCACGAGCCCAGCCGGAAACCGAAATTCATCAAAACCGTATGGGGGGTAGGGTACACCATTGAGTAAGAGAAGAGAAAAAACGCCCTTATCGGACCGGGGCCGCGGCCGGGCGCTGCGGGCCTGGGGCCTCTACCTGCTGGCCCTGATGGCCTGGGTCACCGTGGTGCTGGCGGTGTCCTTCCTGGGATATCAGGTGTGCAACAGCATCACCTGGTATGCGGGCAACCCCCTCTATGCCCTGTTGAACTGGGTGCAGGAGTACTTCCTCCTGGTGTGTATCCTGGTGATCCTGCTGGGCTGGGTCGTCATCAGCTACTTCTTTATCGCCCGGCCCGTACAGCAGGTGGAGGCCATGGCACGGGCGGCGGAACAGCTGGCCCAGCCGGGGGAGGAGCCGATCCATCTTCCGGGAAGTCTGGGAGAAGTGGAAGTCCAGCTGAACGCGGCCAGGGAGCGAGCCCTGCGGGACGCCCGGGCCGCAAAAGAGGCGGAGCAGCGGAAGAACGATCTGGTGGTCTATCTGGCCCACGATCTGAAGACGCCCCTCACCAGCGTCATCGGCTATCTGACGCTGCTGCGGGACGAGCCCCAGTTGTCGGCGGAGATGCGGGCGCGGTACACCTATATCGCCCTGGACAAGGCGGAGCGGCTGGAGGATCTCATCAACGAGTTCTTCGACATCACCCGGTTCAATCTCACCCGCCTGGAGCTGGAGAAACAGCCCACAGACCTGACGAGGATGCTGGAGCAGGTGGCCAGCGAATTCCGGCCCATGCTGGCGGAGGCAAACCTTACCTGCCGGTTGGACCTGCCCAAGAAAATGATCTGTCCCTGTGATCCGGAAAAACTCTCTCGGGTGTTTGACAATCTGCTGCGCAACGCCTCCTATTACAGCCTCCCCGGTACGGAGGTGCGGATTACCGGCCGTTCCGACGAAGAGACTATTACGCTGACCTTCACCAACGCCGGCAAGACCATCCCCAAGGAGAAACTGGACCGGATCTTTGAGCAATTCTTCCGGCTGGACAGCTCCCGGGCCACCCGCACCGGCGGCGCAGGCCTGGGACTGGCCATTGCCAAGGAGATCGTGGAACTCCACGGCGGCACCATTCAGGCGGAGAGCGCCAACGATACCGTGACCTTTACCGTCTGCCTCCCCGCGTCGTAAGAAAATCACAAGAAAATCGAAACGGTTTTGCAGGAACTCCGCATGGAAACCCACAAACACAAACCGCCTTGTTTTGCTACGATATTGGTAACAAAATAAGGCGGTTTTCGCCATTTTAGGAGGAATTTCCATGCAGACGATTTTGGTGTTGTTCGGCGGCTGTTCCACCGAATATGAAGTGTCCCTGCAGTCCGCCCACGCAGTTTTGCAGGCGCTGGATCACAGCCGGTATGTACCCCTGACCGTGGGCATCACACGGGAGGGACGTTGGCTGCGGTACAGCGGGTCCCTGTTCCATCTGGAAACCGGTGACTGGGCGTCCCAGCCGGACTGCGTGCCCTGCGCCCTGTCCCTGGACCGAGGGGACCTGCGGCTGCTGTGGCTGGATGGGTCTGGAAAAAGCGAGGAATTTGACGCGGCATTTCCCATCCTCCACGGCAAGAACGGGGAGGACGGCACCGTCCAGGGCCTGCTGGAGCTGATGGGCGCCCCCATCGTGGGCTGCGGGGCCCTGTCCAGCGCCCTGTGCATGGACAAGGACCGGGCCCACAAGCTGGCGGCTCTGGCGGGGGTGCGGGTGCCTCGGAGCTGCCTGTTCCACCGGGGCGCCGTCCTGCCCCAGATGGCACGGGCGGCAGAGGATCTGGGCTATCCTCTGTTCGTGAAACCCGTGCGGGCCGGCTCCTCCTTCGGCGTCTCCAAGGTGAACGGCCCGGACCAGCTGCCCGCCGCCGTCTGGACGGCATTCGCCCACGACCGGGAGATCCTGCTGGAGGAGGCCATCCCCGGCTTTGAAGTGGGCTGCGCCGTCATGGGCAGCGACGAGCTGACCGTGGGTGCAGTGGACGAGATCCAGCTGACGGACGGGTTTTTCGACTACACGGAGAAGTACAACCTAATCACCTCTCGCATCTACTGCCCTGCCCGCATCTCCCCGGAGAAGGCAGCGGAGATCCAGGAGACGGCCAAGTCCGTTTACCGGGCGCTGGACTGCCGGGTGTTCGCTCGGGTGGACATGTTCCTGACGCCCTGGGGAGAGATTGTCTTCAACGAGGTGAACACCATCCCCGGCTTCACCGCCCACAGCCGCTACCCCGGCATGATGAAGGCCGTTGGTTGGGAGTTCGGGAATCTGGTCAACCGCCTGGTGGAACTGGGGGTGGAAGCATGAGGACCGTATCGCTTCACCGGGAAAAAGTCTTTTCCGGACCCCTGGTGCTGGTGAACCGGCAGCACCCTATCCAAACTGCCCAGGATAGCACCCTTACACCCGTGGACAATGGCCATCCGGAGATCCTGCTGGACCGCCAGGCTGCCCGGCTGCTGGCCGCCTGCATCCAGAAGGTGGGCGGCGGGGGGGAGATCGTCCCCGTCTCCGGCTGGCGCAGTCAGGCTGAACAGCAGAAGATCTGGGATGACACCATGGCTGAAAGCGGCCTGGCATTTACCCACAAGTATGTGGCCTATCCCGGTTGCAGTGAGCACCAGACGGGCCTCGCCATCGACCTGGGAAAAGCCGCCGGGCACATCGACTTCATTCGTCCCGCGTTTCCTTACGATGGCACCTGCGGCGCCTTCCGTCGGGCGGCGGCCGCTTATGGCTTTATCGAACGTTACCAGAAGGGTAAGGAATCCCTCACCGGCATCGCCCGGGAGCCCTGGCATTTCCGCTATGTGGGCGCGCCTCATGCCCAGCTCATGCAGCAAAACGACCTATGCTTGGAGGAGTACACAGACTTCCTCCGGGAAGGCCCCCGCTCCTGCCCGCTGCCGGACGGACGGCTGGCCCGGGTGTTCTATGTACCCTGCGCTGGCGAGGAGACGGAGATCCAGCTCCCCGACGGGTGCTGTCAGATCTCCGGCGACAATGTTGGCGGCTTTGTTGTCACGGCATGGGGGTGTCCTGCATGAAAAGAGGCACCCCTGCTCTGGACCGCTTCCGCCTGCTGGCGGCGGTGCTGGTGGTGGCCATCCACACTTCGCCCTTGAGCACTTACACGGCGCTGGGGGACTTCTACCTTACCCGGGTGCTGGGACGAGTGGCTGTTCCCTTCTTCCTGATGGTCAGCGGGTACTTTCTGGCCAAAGGAAACTGGCAGAAAACCTGGACATTCTGGAAAAAGACGGCGCTCCTGTACGGCGTCTGCATCCTACTGTATCTGCCTCTCAACATTTATGCCGGGCAGCTGGACGGAGATTTTCCCCGACGGCTGGTGACAGACGGCACATTCTACCACCTGTGGTATTTCCCCGGTCTGCTGCTGGGGCTTCCTATCGCACGGTTCCTCGGTCGGTGGGGGCTGCGTAT
This sequence comes from uncultured Oscillospiraceae bacterium, assembly GCA_944386995.1. Lineage (GTDB taxonomy): Bacteria > Bacillota > Clostridia > Oscillospirales > Oscillospiraceae > CAJFPI01. Next base: position 2,888 of record CALXDF010000100.1, on the reverse strand, counting down.
TGCGTTGCCCGCGGCGGGCCTCCTGTACCTCATCGGCCTGGGCGGGGACAGTTACTATGGCCTGGTCGCTCAAATTCCTGCACTGAAAACGGGCTATGACCTGATCTTCCAGGTGTTCTCCTACACCCGGAACGGGCTGTTCTATGTGCCGCTGTTCCTGCTGCTGGGCGCGGCGGGGAGGACCTGCTCCCGGCGGGCCTCCCTCTGGGGCCTGATGTTCTCACTGGGCGCCATGAGCGGCGAGGGCCTGTGGCTTCACAGCCTCCAGGTTCAGCGGCACGACAGTATGTACCTGACGCTGCCGCTGGTGATGCTCTTCCTTTTTTCCCTCCTGCTGGGGGCCAACCGAGGGGAGGCTCGAACCGCCCGGCGCCTGTCCGCTTTGGCGTATGTGCTGCATCCCTGGTGCATTGTCCTGGTGCGCTTTGGTGCGGAAGTGGTGGGACTGGAAGCCCTGCTGGTGAAAAACAGCCTGGGCCATTTTGCAGCGGTACTTCTGCTCACAGCTCTCGTGTCCGCTGTGCTGCTAGTCCTGCGGCCTATGCCCATCCCCGCCAAGGTCCGGGCCTGGCGGGAAGTGGATCTGGAGGCTTTGACCCACAACGCCGCCGTCCTCCAGAAGGCCCTGTCTCCTGGACAGAAGCTGATGGCCGTCGTGAAGGCGGATGCCTACGGACACGGGGCCGTCCGGGTCTGCCGCCGGCTGCAGAAGTCCGGCGTCCGGGCCTTCGCGGTGGCCTGTCTTTCCGAGGGGGTGGCACTGCGGAAGGTGGGCGTCCGGGGGACCATCCTGATTCTGGGGTACACTCCGCCGGAAGCGGCTCCGCTGCTGCGCCGGTGGCATCTGACCCAGACTGTGGCGGATGCGGCCCACGGCCTGGAGCTGAACAAGCAAGGCCAACGTATCCAAGTCCACCTGGCGCTGGACACTGGAATGCACCGGCTGGGCATATCGGCGAAGAACCGGGATGAAATTGCCGCCATGTACCGATTGCCCAACTTGAAGATCAAAGGTGTATTCTCCCACCTGTGCGTTTCCGATAGCCTGACGGAACGGGATGAGCGCTATACCCAGCAGCAGACGGAGTTGTTTTTCGACACTGTCTCCTGGATGCGACAACATGGCTTTGCTCCGGGAGCAATCCATCTTCAGGCCAGCTATGGCATCTGGAACTTGATGCCCCAGTCCTGCGCATACGCCCGGGCGGGCATCGCCCTGTACGGGGTACGCAGTGACGGCGCGCCTGTCCGGCGGAACTTGGATCTGCGGCCGGTGCTGTCCCTGCGGGCCAGAGTTGCCAGCGTGCGGCGTCTCCATCCGGACGAGGGGGCCGGGTATGGCCTGGCGTTCCACGCCGACCGGGAGACCTGGCTGGCGGTGGTGACCATCGGTTACGGCGACGGCCTGCCTCGGGAACTGTCCCAGCGGGGCGGGGAGGTGCTGATTCGGGGCCGCCGGTGCCCCATGGTTGGTCGGATGTGTATGGACCAGTTGTTGGTGGACGTGACCGAACTGGACGCCGTCTCTCCCGGCGATGTGGTGACCCTCATCGGCCGGGACGGTGGCCAGGAGATCCGGGCCGAGGAGACGGCGGAGCGGTGCGGAACCATCACCAATGAGTTGCTCTCCCGGTTGGGAAGCCGGATTTCAATTAAGTAAGAATATTCCAATGACAACAGGCCACGCTGTTGGGCTATCTTTTTGTTCTCCACACAAACTCCATATTTTCTCCATCTTCGCTCCATATTGCCCTGGTATCCTTGCCTCATCCCAAGCAGAAAGGAATCAGATCATATGGAACTCAAGATCCAAAACGTCAGTATGACCTATCCCAGCGGAAAACAGGCTCTGAAAGGGCTGAACCTGGACCTGAAATCCCCCAGCCTCATCGGCCTGCTGGGCCCCAACGGGGCGGGCAAATCCACCCTGATGAAGCTGCTGGTGGCGGCCCTGACGCCAACCGGGGGGAGTATCCTGGTGGACGGGATGCCGCTGGCTAAGGCCGAGAGCCATCTGAAGGCCAGTCTCGGCTACCTCCCCCAGGACTTCGGTTTGTTCGACGAGCTGACCGTCACCCAGTTTTTAGACTATATGGCCGCCCTCAAGGGGATTGCGAACCCCAAGACCGCGATTCGGAAAACCATTCAGGCGGTCAATTTGGAGGAAAAGGCAAAATCCAAAATCCGCACCCTCTCCGGCGGCCAGCGCCAGCGGGTAGGGATCGCCCAAGCTCTGCTGGGGAATCCCCCCTTCCTAATCTTTGACGAGCCCACCGTGGGACTGGACCCGGAGGAGCGTATCCATTTCCGCAACCTGTTTTCCCGCACAGCCGAGGAGCATCTGGTGCTTCTCTCCACCCACATCATCGAGGATGTGCAGTCGGTGTGCGACCAGATCGTGGTCATCCACCACGGAACCATCCTGTTCACTGGCACGCCGGAGCAGCTGATCGCCTCCGCTGCCGGTCATGTGGGGGTGTTCTATGAGCGGGAGGCCGGGCAGGAGGAGGGGCTCCACATCACCGCCCGGGTGAACACCAGCCAGGGCATCCGCTGCCGGGCTGTGGCAGACAAGCTGCCGCCCTATGCCCAGGTGGAGGAGCCCTCTTTGGAGGACGCTTACCTCTATCTCATCTCCCGGGAGGCGGACCAATGAAGACAATACGGCTCTTTCCCCTGGAACTAAAGCGGCTGCTGCAAAGCCACCTGACCTGGCTGATGATGGCTTTGACGGTCCTCTCCCCGGTGCTGGGGCTGGTATTCTACAAGCCCGCCACATCCACCACCATGCTCTCCATGTATCTGGCAAACCCCGCGATTGCCGGCGGTGTGGCCGGCGCCATCCTCTTCGGCCTGCTGACCATCTTTGAGCTGGACCGGGCCTGCCG
>CALXDF010000099.1 GCA_944386995.1 uncultured Oscillospiraceae bacterium | reverse complement strand
AGGGGTTGCACTCCACTTGGTTGACCGCAGGAATCGTCTCAAACTGGGGAACGAATTCCTTCCAGATCCTCGGCGTCATGTTGCTCACGCCGATGGAGCGGATCTTGCCCGCCGCCTTGGCCTCCTCCAGCGCCTTCCACGCGCCCGCCACCTCGCCGTAGGGCTGGTGGACCAGGTAGAGGCCTACATAGTCCAGCCCCAGCTTCTCCAGCGAGGTGTCCAAGCCCTTCTTTGCCGCCTCGTAGCCGTAGTCCTGGAGCCACAGCTTGCTGGTGATGAAGATCTCCTCCCGGGGGATGCCGCTGTCCCGGACGGCGCGGCCCACGTCCGCCTCGTTGAAGTAGGCGGCCGCCGTGTCGATGTGCCGGTACCCGGCATCGAGCGCCGTCCGCACCGCGTCGTAGGTGGGGCCGCCGGTAGGGATCAGGAACACCCCAAAGCCCACTGCGGGGATTTTGTTGCCGTCGTTCAGTGTGATGGCCGTCATAATAAGACACTCCTTTTATGAATTTGCGTTTGCTTGGATAATCTCTTGCAGGGAGATATGGGGATTGCGGTAGCGCGCACCCGGATTTTTGTCCGCCATACTCAGTCCGATGGCCTTCTGCGGGCAGTTCTGGGCGCAGGCCAGGCAGAATTCGCAGGTAGTTTGCTTCCTCCTGGCCTTGCCGCCCTCCAGGTAAAAATTGCCCACGGGACATACTGATTGGCACACCCCGCAGCCGATGCAGCTGTCCAACACCGTGATCTGGCTGCCGTCGTTAAAGGCCGGCTGCTCCCGGTTCATGGCCGCCACCTGGGCGTGGAGCTTCCGCCCTTCCTCCGCGGCCTCCGGAATGCCGTGGACCCGTTCAGACACCGCCTGTACCGCAGTGGTCAACTGCTCCTCCACATGCTTGTCCATGGCGATCTCCACAGCCATGTCGAACATGGGCAGGTAGTTGTCCACCATCAGGATAGAGGCGATGTAGTCCGCATGGACACCCGCCTCGGCTGCCAGCCGGGCCGTGAACTCCGGCGCATCGGTCTGGTCAAAACCGTAGGTCAGGATGAAGTAGAAATAATCCGCCTGGAAGCTGGACTCCCGCAGGAACTCCTTCACCATCTTAGGCGGTTCCCCAGCGTAGACCGGGCAGACGATGCCGATGGCGTCATCGGAAAACTGGCGCTGGGTTCCCCGCATGACCTGCGGGATGCTGAGAGGGGCGTCCGAGAAGTATTTGGCCGCATACAGGCTGTTGCCCGTGGCCGTAAAGTAAAATACCATCGTTGTTCTCTCCATTCTCAAATCAAAAGATTGACTACCAGCCCCGTGAAGAAGGAAAATGCCATCACAAAGGCCAGATAAATGAGAAAGTGCCGCATACCAAGCACGATTTTCAGCGCCCCCAGATTGGTGATCTTGGTGGACGGGCCGGTGATCATGAAGGCCGCGGCGCTGCCCATGCTCATGCCGTCCATGAGCCAGGCCTGGAGCAGCGGGATGGTCCCGCCGCCGCAGGCGTAGAGGGGCACGCCGATGGTGGCCGCCATCAGCACACCGAAGGCCTCGTTTCCTCCGAAGGCCGCTGTCATCAGATCCTCCGGCACATACCGCTGGAACAGGGCGGAGAGCAGGACGCCCAGCAGGAAATAGGGGCCGGTGGCCCTGATATTGCGCCCGATGTTCTTGAGCAGGCGGAGGGGCAGATTGGGGTCTGTATCGTGGCTCACGGGCTCGTCAAAGCCGTCAAAGCGGAAGAAGGGCTTTCCCCTCTGGAACACCCAGATCAGCAGCCCGGCGGCGATCCCGCACAGGAAGCAGGACACGATCCGGACAGTCAGCGCCGTTGCCCCCAGGGCCGTACTGTAGATGATCAGCTGGGGATTGAGCAGGATGGAGCACATCATAAAGGAGGCCAGCCACTCGTCCCGCATCACGCTTCGGGAGAAGGAGGCGGCCAGGGGAATGGTCCCGTACATGCACAGCGGGGAGGCGATCCCCAGCAGGCTGGCGGGGACAATGCCCCACAGTCCCAGCCGGCTCTCACTCATGGAGCGGAGCAGGCCGTGGATCTTATCCTTCAGAAAGACCGATACGCAGGAACCCAGCAGGATGCCCAGCACCCAGTAGCCGAAGATCTGCCGCAGCTGCACGTCGAAGTAATACCAAAGATAGACAAACTCCCGGTGAAGGACATCCAGTACCTCATTCATCCATGCTCACCAGCTGGTAGGCGCGGCTGCCCAGCCCGATCTCCTCGCCGTGCTCCAGCACATGGACGGCATGGCGAGACTCCATGCGGTTGATGAGGGATTCTGTGTCGTCCTGGGAGGCGTACACCAGGTCTACGCAGGCCTGGTCCAGCGCCACAGGGTCCGTAGAGGCCAGAATGCCGATGTCGTGCATATCCGGCTCCGCCGGGTTCCCGTCGCAGTCACAGTCGATGGACAGGTGGTTCATAACGCTGACATAGAGGATGTTGCCGTCCAGAGCGTCCACCACCGACTTGCCCGCCTCCGCCATGGACTCCAGGAAGGGGTCCTGCTCGCCGCCCCAGGGGCTGGTGTGGCTCTCGCCCGCCGTGTGGATCAGGCACTTGCCCTCCTGGGAGGCCATGCCGATGGAGATGTTCTTGATGGCGCCGCCAAAACCGGCCATGGCGTGGCCCTTGAAGTGGGAGAGGACCAGATAGCCGTCATACTCCGGAAAGTGGGCGCCCACCAGATTTTCCGTCAGCTGCGTCCCGCTCTCCACCGGCAGGGAGACAGAACCGTCCTCGTCCAGTACCACGAAGTCCGCAATATCGGTGAAGCCGTGGTCCTCTGCCACCTGGTAGTGCATGGCGGTGCTGGAGCGCCGGCCGCCGTAGGCGGTGTTGTTCTCCACAATGGTTCCATTGACCTGATGAACCAAATCCGCGATCAGGGCCGGGTCCAGATAGTTGCTGGCGGGCGGCTCCCCGGTGGAGAGCTTCACCGCGAGATTGCCGCCGGTCAGCTCCACCCCCAGGGCGTCATAGATGGCCACCATCGCCTCCGGGCTGATGTCTGAGGTGTAGTAAACCACGGTATCCGAGCTGGCATTCTGATGTTCCAGGCTGGACAGGTCAATGACCTCTCCACCGTTGGTCTGAATGCGTTCGCCAGGGACAGCACCTGTGCTTTCTTCGGGTCGTTCCCCAGTCACTGGGTCACTTTGCGGGGTTTGGACAACCAGACCGGACGCGGATGGTGGTTCTCCGCTGGAGGAGTTGTTGTCCCCACATCCGGAGAGAAGAACTGCGGTCAAAGAAAGTCCGGTCAACAGGGCCAAAAGGCGGTTTATGCGCATGGGTTATCCCTCCAAATCGAAAAGTGGTGCCAGACGAGGATGTGTCCCACATTTTCCAGGGTCATGTTCTTGGGAATGGTCCGGTCCACCGGAAGCAGCAGACGGCCGCGGCCCACGAAAGATAGGATTGTCCATCACAGTTCAGACCAAGGTGTCGCGGGTCGCAGGTTTAAATTCCCGATATGTGCCTTACTTACTCCCGAAGAAATTCTGCAAAGCATGGTACAGATACCGCTCGCAGGCGTCGATGTCGTGCCGGCCGCCCTGGATGATGGCGTAGTGGAGATTCTCCGTGGTAAACAAGTCCCGGCGCAGCATCTCCTGAATCTGACTGTCGGTCTGATCCCAGATGGGGTCGCTGGTGCCGATCCCCTGGTAGATATAGAAGTCTTCCCCGCTCCAGCCGCCGTCAGCCACCACCTGTTCCAGGTAGTCCACCGTCTCCACCGGCTGGTACAGCCCGCCGTAGGTCCCCATGATCCAACAGTCCCCGCTCATGGGCACAAAGTATTTGATGTAGTCCAGGTTGTAGATGAACTGATACCAGGTGGTGACCGCCCCCAGGGAGAAGCCGCCGAAGGCCCGGTGCTCCCGGGAGGCCCGAAGCCCCTCCTCCGTCACATCCAGCGCATAGGTGTGGTACCGGCTCTCCACAAAGGGGATCAGGTTCTCCCTTAAATCCCGGTGGAACACGGAC
>CALXDF010000098.1 GCA_944386995.1 uncultured Oscillospiraceae bacterium | reverse complement strand
CTGGAGATCGCTGCGGAGGACAGCACCTCTATTACCGCCGTGGCCCGGGAGGAGGAGATCCTCCGCCCGCTCCGTTCCCTGTCCTGCTGGACGGAGGACGCCGAGGCATCCAACCGCCGCTTTCTCGCCATGGAGGAGATCATCGGACAGCTGGCCGCAGAAATGGGATATGGCCGGATGAGCGACCACACCCACCGGAACTTGTGCGCCCTCCTCTGGCGCAAGCTCTATCACCACCAGCCCCGTCGGCCTGTCCGCCGGGAGGAGGTCGAGGCGGCGTACCTCCGCCTATGGAAAGGAGAATCATGATGGGAGAATCCCAGGTCAAACTGACAAAACTGGCCCAGTGTGCCGGATGCGGGGCAAAAGTGGGTGCCGGCACTCTGGCGCAGCTGCTGGAGGGAATCAAGGTCCACCGGGACCCCAACCTGCTGGTGGGGTTCGACAAGAGCGACGACGCCAGTGTCTACAAGGTCTCCGACGACCTGGCCCTGGTGCAGACGGTGGACTTCTTCCCCCCTATTGCCGACGATCCCTATCTCTTCGGCCAGATCGCCGCTACCAACGCCCTCAGCGACGTGTACGCCATGGGCGGCGAGCCAAAGCTGGCCCTGAACCTGATGTGCGTGCCGGAGGACATGCCCCGGGAGGCGGTCCACGCCATGCTCCGGGGGGGCTACGACAAGGTCTACGAGGCCGGGTGCCTCATCACCGGAGGCCACAGCATCTTCGACAGGGAGCCCAAGTACGGCCTCAGCGTCACCGGCTTTGTCCACCCGGACCACATCCTCACCAACAGCGGCGCCCAGAGCGGGGACGTGCTGCTGCTGACCAAGCCCCTGGGCATCGGGGTGCTGACCACGGCCAACAAGGCGGAGCTGGCCCCGCCGGCGGCCATGGAGCGGGCCTATGCCCTGATGACCACCCTGAACAAGGCCGCCCGGGACGCCATGGTGCGCTATCGGGTCCACGCCTGTACCGATGTGACGGGGTTCGGCCTCATGGGGCACCTGCTGGAGATGACCCAGGGCAGCGGTGTGGAGGCCCACCTCCATGTGGCGGCCATCGACCTCATCCCGGAGGCGCTGGAGCTGGCCCAGATGGGGATCCTGCCGGAGGGGATGTACCGCAACCGCACCTTTGCCGAGTCCTGGGTGGACGCAGGCGAAACGCCCCTCCATGTCCAGGATCTGCTTTTTGATCCCCAGACCTCCGGCGGGCTGCTGCTGGCCGTCCACCCGGAGGATGCGGATTTGCTGGAGGCGGCACTTCGCTCCGCTGTCCCCTCCGCCCAGCGGATCGGCCGGATGGAGGCGTATCGGGGCGGGCGCCGGATTTTCCTCTCATAACCAGGAGCGGAAGCGCCGCCGAGGCGCCTCCGCTCCTTTGTTTTCCAGCATATTGTGTCAATATTTTCCTTCAAACTGCAAATGCCGCAATATCTTGCGGTAATTCGAAAAATAGTTGGATGCTTCGACAAAACATGACAATCTATTCCCCTGCCGGTGTATATAATGGCTGGCATAGATCAGCCAAGCAAAAAAACCGCCGCCCTGGCGGGCGGCGGCTGGTTGGAAAACCGGATTACTTGTGATCCACGCTGTACATGTGCTTGATGAGCTCCAGCACCTTGTTGGAGTAGCCGATCTCGTTGTCGTACCAGCTCACAACCTTCACGAAGGTGTCGGTCAGGGCGATGCCGGCGTCGGCGTCGAAGATGGAGGTACGGGTGTCGCCCAGGAAGTCGCTGGACACCACGGCCTCGTCGGTGTAGCCCAGGATGCCCTTCAGCTCACCCTCGCTGGCCTTCTTCATGGCCGCGCAGATCTCCTCGTACTTGGCGGGCTTGGCCAGGTTCACAGTCAGGTCCACCACGGACACATCCAGGGTGGGCACGCGCATGGACATGCCGGTCAGCTTGCCGTTGAGCTCGGGAATCACCTTGCCCACAGCCTTGGCAGCACCGGTGGAGGAGGGGATAATGTTGCCGGAAGCAGCACGGCCGCCGCGCCAATCCTTCATGGACACGCCGTCCACAGTCTTCTGGGTGGCGGTGGTGGAGTGCACGGTGGTCATCAGGCCCTCGGTGATGCCCCAGTTGTCGTTCAGAACCTTGGCGATGGGGGCCAGGCAGTTGGTGGTGCAGGAGGCGTTGGACACGAAGTTCATGTCGCTGGTGTACTTATCCAGGTTGACGCCGCAGACAAACATGGGGGTGTCATCCTTGGAGGGAGCGGACATGATGACCTTCTTGGCGCCGGCGTCCAGGTGGCCCTGTGCCTTCTCCTTGGTCAGGAACAGGCCGGTGGACTCCACCACGTACTCAGCGCCCAGCTTGCCCCAGGGCAGGTCAGCAGGGTTGCGCTCGGCGGAGATGGGGATCTCCTTGCCATTGACAATGATGGCGTTCTCCTTGCTCTCCACAGTACCCTGGAACTGGCCGTGCATGGTGTCGTACTTCAGCATATAGGCCAGGTAGTCTGCCGGGCACAGGTCGTTGATGCCCACGACCTCGATCTCGGGGTGATTGACGCTGGCGCGGAAAACCATGCGGCCGATGCGGCCGAAGCCGTTAATGCCAACTTTAATGCTCATAATATAAGACTCCTCTCATAATATCCCAAATGGAATTCTAGGGTGTATTATACACCGTTGTTTTTAAATTGAAAAGGTGTTTATGTGATTTTTTTCACACTTCTGCAATTTTCTTGTATTTTCGACAAATTTTTGTTATAATTTATCCGTTCTTTTATCCAGTAATTGCGAATGGAACCGGCGGGATGATTTTACCACAGAAAGTTTCCCCCGCTGCTGCACAGACTATACCGGGAGGTGAACAATTTCTATGCCAAAACATCCAGAAAACGAAGAACTTCTCCACCAGGTATTCCCCAATATCGCCAGCCAGCTGCGGGGTGCGCTGGGCAACATCCACAGCGCATTGAACCGCATTGCACCGCTGGAGCAGCGGGAACTGGACGCCCAGCTGGACACCAGCGCCGCTCTGCTCTATCAAAGCTATTACCGGATTCTGCGAGTGGTGAACAACCTCACCGACGCTGCCGGTCTTTTGGATGACACGCCGCTGCCTCTGAAAAACGATGATATCGTGGGATTTTGCCGGGACCTGTGTCAGCGGTGCGGAGATCTGGCCCGGCTGCGCCAGCAGTCGCTGGTTTTCAAAAGCGAACTCAGCAGCCATCTCATTGCTTTCAACGAAGCGTATCTGGAGCGCCTGCTGCTGAATCTATTGTCCAATGCTTTTAAATTCACTCCGCCGGGAGGTACCATCACCCTTTCCATAAAGGTCCATCCCAGCGCTGTGGAGCTGACAGTGCTGGACAGTGGAGAGGGAATCTCTCAGGAGCTGCTCCCCACCCTTTTTGACCGCTATCTCCACACCGGACGGATCGACCCTGCCCCCCACGGCCTTGGCCTGGGACTGCCCATCTGCCGGCGGATCGCCGCCGGTCACGGCGGCAGCATCGTGGTTGCCTCCACCCCCGGCCAGGGGACGCGCGTGGTGGTGTCCCTGCCCAACCGGCAAACGGACACTGTGCGGGTGGAAGATGTGGGCTTTGATTATGCCGGAGGCTTCAACCACACACTGCTGGAGCTGGCAGACGCGCTGCCTTACACTGCGTTCACGCACCACCATCTGGATTAAAAAAGCCGCGGCGTGCCGCGGCTTTTTTTGACAAGGCGGCAGACCTCAGCGTTCGCTGGGCGCCCAATCATCCAAATAGATCATGTCGTCCACATCGCCGCAGGGTTCTCTGGTTTCCATATTGCCCGACCTCCTCTTCTGCAAATGCGCTACCCAATATCATATGCCAAGGCAGAAAAAAAGTTGCACGAAAGCCGTCGATGACGTCCCCAACCGATCGCGCCGTTCTTTTCAGAAATTAGGGGTTGACACAGGGCGCAAATTGTGCTATTCTAAATGTCGCCGATATCTGCCGGTGTGGTGGAATTGGTAGACACAAGGGACTTAAAATCCCTCGGTAGCAATACCGTACCGGTTCGAGCCCGGTCACCGGCACCATCGGGATTTTAAGGAACAATGAAATATCGCGGCGTAGAGCAGTTGGTAGCTTGTCGGGCTCATAACCCGGAGGTCGCAGGTTCGAGTCCTGCCGCCGCAACCAAAAAACCGCTGATTTCGTATGAAATCAGCGGTTTTTCTATCGAAAAAGTTCAG
>CALXDF010000097.1 GCA_944386995.1 uncultured Oscillospiraceae bacterium | reverse complement strand
AGACCGAAGCGGCCACATGAAGTAGGAAGAGCAGTGGGATCTCCAGCACGATCTTACGCAGAACGGCAAAGCAGAAGGCCTGCTTGCCCAAGCCTACCGCCTGGAACACACAAACCATGAGAAAGTCTGTTCCTAGGAGCGGAAGAGCCAGGCAGAACCCACGTAGAAAATGGGCACCGTACCGCAGGACTTCCGGGTCTTTCAAAAAGACCTGAAACAGGACCGGCGCCAGGACGAACAGGCTTCCCTGCATCAGGATCAGAAAGACAAATTCCAGGCGGAAGGTGAACAGAATACTCTTTTTCATCCGTGAGAGATTGCCGGAGGCGTGATTATAGCCCACCAGGGGCATGATCCCCTGGGAAAAGCCCAACGCAATCTGAACGGGGACACTGTTGATCTTCTGGGCGATCCCCATGGCTGCCACAACGACGGGCCCATATCCGGCAGCCATGCGGTTTAAAATGGTCATGCCCGTGACGTTGAGCAGCGTCTGTACTGCGGCGGGGACTCCGACACCCATCAGACTGGAGAGGGTGGGGCGGTCCACTCTGGCCCGGCGAAAATCCAGACACACGGAGCTGCGTCCCTTCCACACTGCGAGAAGGACCAGATAATAGCCACACGCCACACAATTGCAGAGAAAGGTGGCCACAGCAGCCCCCTCCACACCCAGATCCAGCCACTGGGGCAGGATGAAGAAGGGGTCCAGCAGCACATTCAGGAGGCAGCCGCTGATGGTGCCGGCACTAGCGTGGAAGGCAGCACCCTCAGCGCGGAGCTGGAAGGCCAGCACCACATTGGCCACGGCGGGCACGGCACCCCAGACGGCAGTCCATTGGATGTAGCAGAAGGTGGCCTCTGCGGTCTGGGCGTCGGCGCCCAACAGGGTCAGCAGGGGACCACGGCCCAGAAAGCAGCAGAGCGAGAGCAGAATGGCGCACAAAAGAGCACCATAAAGGCCCAATACTGAACTGTGGGCAGCCGCCTTCGGTTTTCCCTGACCCAACGCCCAGCTCATCAGACTGGAGCTGCCCACGCCGAATAGGTTGTTGATGACGTTGAGAAAGAGCATCAGAGGTGAGGCCAGGGTCACCGCCGCATTCTGGATGGGGTCGTTGAGCAGGCTGACGAAGTAGGTGTCCGTCAGGTTGTAGAGAACCAGGATCAGTGAGCTGAGCATGGTTGGGATGGCCAGTCGGGCCACGGCAGCGGGGATCGCGAGGGATTCAAACAGGGTTTGACGATTCGGAGAGGCCATGGTCCATACATGCCTCCTTTCATTCTGCTGCCGCCAGGATACGGGATACGAAGCGGTCGCCCCAGGGCCCAAACAGACGGTCCATCTCCTTCCAATAGAGCCGTCCGGAGATGGCTGGATGGGGATTTGGGACATAGCGACGGGTATACTGGCCCAGAAGCGTACGAAACAGAGGGTCTCCCACGATGCAGTCGTAGGGCCCCTGGTCCTGACAGTGGGCGCTCAGCTCGTCCTCTTCCCGGACGGGGAAATACCCCGGAGCGGAGCTATACTGGGGGATTTCACAGGGGAAGCAGTCCCCCATCTGGACCTCCGGCACATGGTAATCGTTCATCAGACAGCGGCCCAGGGCCTCGTTGTTCCAGCGGTCACCCAGAAGGAGGACCCGGCGCAGCGTGGAAGAGGACTCCGGTTGGACGAAGGTAGGCTCATGGATGGGTTCACCGGCCAGAGCGGCGCGGACCTGGGCGCGGAAACGGGTCTCCATCGCCGTGCCCACCGGGTATCCGGTGAGGAAGGGTGTCCCGTAGGTCTGTTGCAGACGCTTGGCCATGTCATATCCTGCGGAGGAGACGGCGATGTTCAGCCGGGACCAGGGCGCACCCGCCATAGCGTGGACCAGGTCTGGCCTCCCCCAGCAGGCCACGCTCCGGGCGCCACAGTCCTGTAAGAGAGTGGTATAGTCCCGGATGGCGGTAGAGTCCCAGCCGTCCAGGGTGGTGGCACCAAGCAGATGAACGTCGCACTGAAGGGGCGGAAACACTCCGGGCTCCTGCTCGATCCGGTCCATCAGGGCGTGGAGCAGTAGGGACTGACCCCGGTCATAGGTAGACAGGCCGTTGGTGGCCAGCCCGAAGGTGGGGATTCCGGTATCCCGCTGGATCTGGCGGGCCAGCGAGGAAAAATCCAGCCCCAGCGCGGTGGGGACCGGAGTGCCCACCAGAACGATATACGCGCCGTCCACATACTCCAGCAGCCCCCGGACCTTGCGCCTGACCAGGTCGTCCACCCCAAACACAGCGTCCTTTTCCCGGATCCCGCAGGAGAAACTCCGTGGCATCTGCCAGAAGGCGTCGTAGCGGGGTTCCATATAATAGAGCGATTGTCCGTTGCAGCCATGGGGGTCCACAAAGACCGTGAGGGCCTCTTCCTCAAAGAGGAGGGATGAGACACCGGCATAGTCGGGGGCGAGGGCGGGAAAAACGCGGTATAGTTGCTTCATCTCAGATCCTCCTCTCACATCCAGCCTCATTCCAAACCCGTCGGAAGGGGTGCGGAACGGGCAGAGTCCGGGGGACTGCGGGGGCGCGGAGGACCTGCTCCAGCTCGTCTAGATACCGCAGCACGACGCCGTAGGTGGCACCGCTGCGCAGGATGGGAGCCCGGCGGATGGAGCCATCCAAGGGGATGAAGGGGTCAGGGACCCCAAAGGAGAGAGTGAATTCTTCCGGAGTGGCCTGATAGCGGTACAGAGACGGATGACTGTCAAAATAGACCCGCATATGGGGGACACGGTCCGCCAGGGCGCGCACCAGCGGCAGATCCGCCCCTGTGACGTGATGGGCAAACAGCGTGGTGACGGAAAAACCCAGCTCCAGCAGCGTGTAAGCGGCGGAAAAACAGGGAACGTCATTTTTTCCACCCACCGCGCAGGACTGTCCCTCAAGCTGTGAGGCCAGACAGGCGGCGCGCTGGGCCACCTGGTGGCGGAGGAAACGGTCGTCCACCGTTCCACACAACGCAAGACCGATCTCCCGGTAATGGGCGGCGATGGCGGCGGGGTCATAGGCGTCCGAGAGGGAGACATAGGGAATGCCCCATTTGCGCTGCATCTCCCGGGCACTCCACAGCGCACCGCCGCCCAGGACTAGATTCAGCCTTGCGCCGGTCATGGCGTCGGCGGCGGACAGGGAGGAAAAATCGGCCAGACAGCAGACCTGGCGTACCCCCAACGGAGCCAGGAGGGTGTTCAGCTCAGCGGCCTGAGACGAGCGCAGCGGACCCAGCAGATTGACCAAACCGGGGTCCGTGGAGCTGCAGGGGCGGAGAAGCCCGTAGCAGGCGGAAATCATCTTGGTCTCGGCCTGTCTGGGGGAGCCCTTGAGCAGCGGGCCCATATAGTCGAAGGCGCACCGGATGGAAAAGCGGCGCTGGATTTCCCGGCACAGCGCGTCATAATCGGTAGCCAGCAGGCCGTCCAGGCAGGTGGCGCTGATGAGGAGGCCCTCCAGCGGTGAGGAAGTCTGGGCAAGGATGGTCTCCACCGCCTCCAGCACCAGCGGACGCTGCCGGCCCAGCACGATGTCTCGCTCCTGAAGCCGCAGCAGCCAGGCGCGCCCCACATCCAGGGGGCCTCGCCCGGTCTCCGTGAGGTGGATGCCGCAGCCCATGG
>CALXDF010000096.1 GCA_944386995.1 uncultured Oscillospiraceae bacterium | reverse complement strand
TGCTGATGAAAGCGTCGGAGTAGTTGTAGTAGAGCACAGCGATGTTCAGCCCGTCGCCGCTGGCGGAGCCGTCATCGGTGGCAGCGCCGCCGTTGTTGGTGGTGCCGCCGTTGTTGGTGGTGGTGTTCCCGCCGCAGGCGACCATTGCGAAGACCATCGCCAGAGACAGGACAAAAGCCAATACTTTTTTCATCTGAAAATCCTCCTTATTAAAATAGCAGCCATTTCTTTTGTGAAAGAAATGGAAAAGGCGTACGCCTTTTCCGGGGGCGCTGCATGTCCCCTTGACAAGGCTATTATACTGCATGTTTTCAGCGTATAAAATGGATTTTTTCGTCAGTGTTATGGATAATTTATGGAGGATCTTTCCGTGCAAAAACCCCCGCTTGTATGATTTGTACAAAAGAAAATCTTTAATTTGTGCAAATAATACAGCTCTCGGATTCTCACATTTTTCTTTTTCTCAAGAAAGATTTCGCTTCTGTCTGAATTTCAAAAGATCTGTCGAAGGAAAAAATATTTTGTTACAAGAGTATTAAAAACTGGAATTACCTTTCATTTTCTCCATTGGCGGCCTCTTCCTGCTCCTGGCGCTGGTGGGTCATGGCGTAGTGCCGGGGAGAGACACCCTTCATCTCCTTGAAGGCCCGGGAGAAATAGAACGGGTCGTCGAAGCCAACCGAGTTGGAAATTTCCTGTACCGAATGGGCGGTGGTGGAGAGCAGCATGCAGGCGCGGTCAATCCGATACTCCAGCAGGAAGCGTTTGGGAGAAACCTGGTAACGCTGCATGAATTTCCGGTACAAACTGCTGTGACTCACCGAGAGCTGTGCAGCCAGGTCCTCCACAGAAATGGGTTCGGCAAAGTGGTTGATAATATAGTCCGCCGCCTGCTTGGCGCAGTCGGTTGCATCCCGCCGGCGGGCCTGATTATGTTCGGCATGTTCCACCAGGAAAGATAACAGGGCGTATAATTTTCCGGTAATTGCCAGATTGGACCACACCGTGGTGCCGAAATTCTGATAGATCTCCTGCAGCAATCCCGGAAACTGCTGAGAATAGCGGGAAAAGAGCACCGGGTTTTCCGGAGAGAAATCCGTCTGCTCCACATAGCTCTCCGCATCGATGCCATTGAACCCCACCCAAATATACTCCCACGGCTCATGGCTGTCGGCATAATAGTGGACAGTGGTCTCAGGATAGACCAGGAAACTGTCCCCCGCCTGGAGCGCATACTTCTGGTTGCTGATGATGCACGTGCCCCGACCCGAGAGGATATAGTGCAGCAGGAAGTGGTCCCGGATTCCAGGGCCCCAGCCATAGCCCGGGCTGCACTGCTGGCAGCCTGTGCTCTGCACATAGAGGGAGGCCGTGCGCCGCTCCAGTTTCAAGGAATGTTTATAGGTGCTGCTCTGCTCGCCCATGGTCTCCTCCTTTCTCGTTCTATACAAGTTCCTTCTCCTGTTCGTTCCTGAGATGGCGCCGGGGCCGGATCGGACAGACCGCAGGATTTGCCCGTTTTCGCCACCTGCTGCTCCTATACTGAAAGCATCCGCTTACAAAGGGGGATTCTCTGTATAATGAAACGTTTGCTGCCGCTGCTGCTGTGTCTGTGCGTCCTGTTGTCCGGCTGCGCCGGGGACTCCCCCGCTCCGCAGAAAGGGATCCCTGCGCGGGCTTCTCTGCTCTCCCGGTTTCCAGCCTCCTATGATCTCACCTTTCGTTTGGAGGCTTTTCAGGGGGACATCCGGACTTCCTACAGCCAGATCACCGCTGTTCAGACCGCCGACGGCTTTTACTATGCCGCCAGCACCGGCGAGCGCTATCTCTTCCTCCGCCAGGAAACCGGCGCCTACGCGCTTTTACTCTGGGACCCGGCCGCCGAAGAAATGACCGCACGGCAGGACCTGCTTCTCTCCGCCTCCGCCTTGGCCGGCTTTCAGGACGCCTTGCTCCATCTGGGACTGCTGGTATGCGGCTCAGCCGGCCTCACCGAATCCGGCATAGCCCAGATTGCCGGGCGGCCTTGCCGTATCTATCAAGGCAGCAGCCCTGCCGGAGACAGCTTTTTCCGCCGGGAAACCTGCTGGATCGACCAGGCAACCGGGCTGACCTTGTCCCGCTCCGTTCAATACACCGACCGGGCAGGCCGGACCTTTACTTATCTTCTCACCTGCGAGCACCTCTCCACCGAGGATGTGGCTCTGCCGGAGACGCCAATCGGTCCGGAGACGCAAAATGGGAACACCACAGGCGACAGGCCCGCAATGTTCCCACTCACACACCAGCAACAGCGCACAAACTTCCCCAACGCCCCTTCTGATCCATCCACCGGCGCTGATGTCGAGGCCCCGAAGACCCCCCGCGGACCGTCCAACCTGAATGAAATCTGATTCCGCTTCTCTTTTTCATGGAGGCGCACCTCCCTGGGCTCAGTTTTTGTGGTCTCAGTATATCATATTCCCCTGTGCAAAACAAGAAAAAATTACCAAACCGAAATCGTTTCCGGCGTCACTTTTTTGGCACCTTTGTCCCGCTTGGCTGGAGGCTTTCCGGCTGTCACAGGACAATTCCGATGCTCCATTTTGTGCAATCTGCCATATATCTCCCGGGGCCGTGTGCCGATCTGTGGACGCATCCCATGGAATTTTTCTTCCCCTCCTCCCCGTCTTTTCTTTTGTATCAGGGTGTGGTATACTGAGAGGGAAAATCTGCTCGAATTAGGAGGGAGCCCTATGCCTGCTGAGCTGACTTCCGTTCTCAATACCCTGAAAACCTTTACTGTTGAAAAGGCGCTCAGCGCCTTGGTGCTGCTGGTGGTCTGTCTGCTGGTCATCAAGCTGGTGCTGCGCGTACTGGCCAAGGTGCTGGAGCGTCCCCGGTTCGATCAGCGCATGCGCAAGTACATTTTTTGGGCAGCCCGGGTACTGCTCTATATTCTGGCCGTGCTGATTGTGGCGGACAGCCTGGGAATCCCCGTCTCCTCTCTGCTGGCGCTGTTCAGCGTACTGGGCCTGGCCGTTTCCCTGGCAGTGCAGGATGTGCTGGGCAACGTGGCTGGCGGGCTGGTGATTCTCTTCTCCAAGCCCTTTCAAATCGGCGACTATATCGAAACCGATGCCGGCAGCGGCACGGTTTCGGCCATTGATTTGACCTACACCCAGCTGATCACTGTGGACGGCCTGCATCTCATGATTCCCAACAGGCTCCTCTCCGACGGCAAGATCACCAACTATACCCAGCTGGGCACCCGGCGGATCGACCACACGGTCACCGCATCTTATGACGACGCCATTGCTGATGTCCGGGCAGCCTGCCTCCAGGCGGTCGCCATGACCCCCAATATTCTGGATGACCCCGCCCCCGCGGTGGTGGTGACCAACTATGGGGAGAGCTCCATTGAGTATCATGTGCGGTGCTGGAGCAAAGTGGAAACCTATTGGGATACCAACTACGCGCTGTTGGAAAATATCAAAACCTGCTTTGACCGCAACGGTATTACCATGACCTATAATCATCTGAACATTCATATTCTGGACAACGACCTGGAGAAGAAAAAGCCATGAAGCACTATGAATTTCACTGCAAAGTCGAATACCCCGATCTGGGGGAGGATGCCCGATTCAGTCATCTGGGCGCCCTGCGGATCATGCAGGAGGCTGCCTGTCTGGATTCCAGCCTCACTGGATACGGCCCATTTGACGTGGAGCGCAACGGCATCGCCTGGATTATCTGCGGCTGGAAAGTTCATCTGGAGCGCCGCCCCCACTGGGGGACGGATCTGGTGGTAAGCACCTGGCCCCGGACCATGTCCAATCACCTCTCCGAGCGCGATTTCATCATTGCAGACGCCTCCGGCAATCCTGTGGGCGCCGCCACCTCCCGCTGGCTGCTCATTGATGTGCGTACCGGCCGGGTGACCAATGTGACTCCGGAAATCGCCGCAGCCTATCCCCTGGATAACAGCTGCCGTGCGCTGGAGGAAGAGATGGCGGTGGCCGGAAAAAGTCCGGAGGGGGCCGAGGAGACGTTTACCTATACCGCTCTGCGGCGGGACCTGGATATGTTCCACCATGTCAATAACCTCCACTACCTGGAGCTAGCCCGGGAAGCCCTGCCGGAAGCGGTGCTGGCACAAAATCTGCCAAACGTTGAAATCCTCTACAAACGGCAGATCCGCTTGGGGGATAAAGTCCACTTTCTCTACTCCTTTGATGCAGCATCCGGGAAACACATGGTCGAGCTGAAAAACTGCGACGGGAAAAAGTCCCACGCAGTGGTCTGGTTCTATTGAACAGACGGAAAAACGGGCCTGCGGCGGTTGCCGCAGGCCCGTTTTTCCGTCTTGTTTCCCGACCTGTCCGCAAGCTTCTGTCAGACACCGCACACCGGTGCAAACAGCAGGCTCCGGTTTTTACTGCCCGGCAAAAAAGGCCCGAACCGCCTCCGTATAGTCCCCCATGCACACCAGATAGTGATTGCCCACGTGGGAGTTGAGGAATTCTTCCACCGGAACTTGGCAGCGGACGCGAATCTGGGTACGGCAGAGGTTCGGCTCGTGAAGATCCTCTACAATTTCCCCAGCGGAGAGGAAGCTGTGGTCCAGGCCGGCACTGGCCTTAAAAATCGTGATCTTGTCCAGGGGCAGATCCCCTGCAATGGCTACGCCGATTCCAGACTCAAAGTGAGTATCCAGGGTATAGCGCTCCGGCATGTCCAGCGGCAAAGTGCAGTGGGCAAAAACAATTTCATTGTCCGTCCGGTTCACCCGAGAGGGATTGCACTGGAACACATGCCGGCCCGACACCTGCCCCAGGATCGCCATGGACACCAGAGAGGGCAGATCTCCCTCGCACCCGGCATAAATTCCCTCGGCATTCAGCAGTGCCAGTCCCAGGCACCCGGTATTCTTCACCAGCGTCAGCAGGTCAAAGCACCGCACGCTGAAGCCGGACAGGCCATATTTGTCCACCAGGCGGCGGAAGGCACCATAAATCGCCAGAGCCTGTTCCACCTGCTCCCGGTCAAAGGGGTGGGACAGCAATTCCCGGCAGGCGGGGCTATCGGGATAGGTGTTCTTGCGGATTTCATCCACCAGCTCCTCCATGGAGATGGAAACCACTTCAATCCCCAGCCGTTCCTTCAATTTTCCATAATCCACAGCCGTGGAGATCAGCCAGTCCGATGGTGCGCCGATGAGTCCCAGCTTCATCCCCTGCAGGCTCCGGCGGGCCTGGGCAGCCCGGATCTGCGTGCAGATGCTCTCCACCAGCTCTTCCCGACTGCCATGGAGCAGACGGGCGTTCTTTCCCTGCTGGGTGATATAGGTCAGCGTCTCCATGGAGGCAGACAGGGAGTTCTGGCTCCCGATCGTCACCAGGACAACCGGCCCCTTGAGCTCCGCCAAAGCCGCCTTGGCCAGACCGGCTGTGCCGCCAGTGGCAATATATACCAGGCACACGCTCTCAGCGCCCACTTCTGCTGCGCTGCCAGGCGTCATCTCCATTCCCAGTGCACGGCCCACCTGGTCAAAAAGATCCTGGGCCTGGCGGCGGAGATCCTCAGTCTGGTGCAGAGCACTTTGCAGATACAAATAGTGCATATGATTTTCCTTTCTTCTCCAAATATTAAAACGACCGCGCCGATGCCAACAGCACCGGCGCGGCCATCCTTCACGATCAGTTGTCCACGTATTTGCCGATGCCGGCAGGGGCCTTGCCTCGCTTCATGCCGAAAACAATCACCAGCATGGTGAAGAGGTAAGGCGCCATCATCACCAGCTGCGAGGGCAGTGTGCTCTGGAACACAGTCTGCAGGGAGTCGAAGAATCCGAAGAAAATGCTGCCCAGCATGGCGCCCAGCGGGTTATAGTGGCCGAAAGCGTTGATGACCACCGCGATATAGCCGCGGCCGTTGGTCATATTCTCCACAAACAGATCCATCTGAGACAGGGACAGGTACGCGCCGCCCAAGCCCGCAAAGACGCCGCTCATGGCCACGCCGAAATACTTGTAGGCATTGACCTTCAGGCCCACGGTGCTTGCAGCCTGGGGGTTTTCACCCACCATCCGCATCCGAAGGCCGGCAGTGGTCTTGTACATGAACAGCCACCCAAGCACCACCAGAATGATGGTCAGATAGAACAGGACGGACTGGGAATTCAGAATGGGGCCGATAAACGGAATGCTCTCCAGCGCGTCACTGTTCACCTTGGAAAATGCCGTCACCTGCTCGCTCTTGCCGTTCATGTGGAAAATGGAATTGAGGAGCAGCGGCGTTGCTGCGGTCGCCAGCAGGTTCACGCACATGCCGCTGATGGATGCGTTCACCCGGTAGGTGATGTGCATCACCGCATGGAGCATGGCAGATATGGCGCCGAACGCAGCCCCGAACAGCAGCCCCACCCAGGCATTGCCGCTGATATAGGAGCCGTATACGCCGAAGAAGGCGCCGAAGAGCATCATGCCTTCCAGTCCCAGGTCGCTGACACCGGAACGGCTGGAGAACGTACCGCCTGTAGCTGCCAGAATCAGCGGCACAGAGCTGCGCAGGGAGGACGAGAGAATGGAAATAATCAGTCTCATGAATTGGCACCCTCCTTCTTCACCTCAGCCTGCTTGCCTCTGCCCGCCAGCTTCTTGGGCAGGGCAATCAGGGAACGGATCAGGGTCGGCGCGGCCACAAAGATAATGACCAGCACCTGGATCACAGAGACAAACTCCACCGGGATATCCGTCGTACGGTTAACGGTGATTGCACCGGCTTTCAGCACGCCGATCAGGAACGAGGAGAGAATCACGCCCACCGGGCTGTAGGCAGCCAAGGCTGCCACCGAGATCCCGCCGAACCCATAGCTGGCGGAAAAGCCCTCCACAAAGCGGTAGTTGACGCCCAAGGACATAGCCGCGCCGCCCAGACCCGCCACCGCGCCGGAAATGGCGAACGTCAGCAGGTAGGTCCGCTTGGCGTTGATTCCGGCAGTACGGGCCGCCAGCAGGTTGTAGCCGGTGATCTGGATCTCATAGCCAAAGGCCGTCCGATTCAGCACCAGCTGGAGAATCACCGCCAGGGCGATGCCCACCAGCAGCGCGATGGTCAGCTGGGTCTGGGGGATCAGTCGGAACAGCTGGGCGCTCTCCTGGATGCGGTTGGTCTGTCCCACACCGCTGCCCTCAGCCTTTAAAGGCCCATTGGCCAGATAGCTGGTAAACAGGATCAGAATCTCGTTGAGCATCAGGGTCAGGATGATCTCATTGGCCCCGAAGCGGTTCTTCAAAAATGCCACCAGCCCCGCCACCAGGCCGCCGGCCAGCGCCGCCGCCAGCAGACACAGGGGAACATGGACAACGGAGGGCAGTCCGGTCACATAGGCGCCCACCAGCGCCGCGGCCATAGCGCCCACATAGAGCTGGCCCTCCGCGCCGGTGTTGATCATCCGCACGCGGTAGGCAATGGCAAAAGCCATGCCGGTAAAGAGCAGCGGCGTTGCCTGGCTGAGGGAGAGGGCGAAGCCCTTAACGGTACCCAGGGAGCTGCCGAAAATGGCAATGTAACTCTCAATGGGAGAATATCCGCAAATCGCCAGCAGAATTGCCCCCAGCACCAGAGAAACCACCATCGCCAGCACAGAAGTCAGAATCGCCTGTTTGGCATTGTGCCGCTTAATGTTCATGGTTTTTTCCTTCATGCGTGTGTCTCCCCCTTTCCAGCAGGTTTGCTGCCGGTCATCAGCAGCCCAAGTTCCACCTCGGACAGCTCTCCCGGCATGCTCTCCGATACGATCTGCCCCTCATAGAGAACCACGATCCGGTCGGAGAGCGTCCGAACCTCGTCCAGGTCCGCGGACACCAGCAGGATCGCCGCACCGGAATCCCGGATGTCAATGAGCTGCTGATGAATATACTCGATGGCGCCGATATCCACACCGCGGGTGGGGTGGGCAACAATCAGCGCCTTTGGACTCTGGCTGAATACCCGGGCAATAATGACCTTCTGCTGGTTGCCGCCGGACAGCGAACTGACAGGCGCGTTGACAGAGGGTGTCTTAATCAAGAACTCTTCCTTCAGTTTCTCCGCATACCCGTCGATGGCAGCCTGCTTCATCATACCGCCCTTACCGCAGAAGCGGTCCTGCCGATGGTAACCCAGGATCAGATTGTCTTTGATGGACATCTCCTTCACCAGGCCCATTGCCAGACGATCCTCCGGCACATGCCCAACCCCGTGGTGGATAAAGACATCGCAGGCGCCGCTGAGGGGCTCCCCATTCAGGGTCAGGGCCATGGACTTGGGCTGGCACAAGCCGGTCAGCGCCTCCAGCAGCTGGGTCTGGCCATTGCCCTCGATGCCTGCCACACCCAGGATCTCACCGGCATGAACCTCCAGGGATACATTCTTCACTTTGGCCTGGCCGTGATCCATCACCGTCAGATTCTCCACCTTCAGGCAGACCTCGCCGATGTTTTTTGCCGGCCGGCGGATCTGCAGATCCACCTGACGGCCCACCATCAGGCTGGAGAGCTGCTCCGTTGTCACCTCCGCCGGACGGACATCGTCCGCCACCAGCCGCCCGTCTCGGAGCACCACGATGCGGTCTGCCAGCTCCATGGTCTCTTTAAGCTTGTGGGTGATGATGATAATGCTCTTGCCGCTGTCCCGCAGCTGCCGGAGGATTACAAACAGCTCCTCCACCTCCGTGGGGGTCAGCACAGCCGTGGGCTCGTCCAGGATGATGACGTCCGCCTTCCGGTAGAGGGCTTTCAGAATTTCCACCCGCTGCTGCTCGCCCACCGACAGCCGCTCCACTAAAATGTCCGGGTCAATATTAAAGTGGAACTGCTGGATCAGTTCCTGCACTTCCCGTTTTGCCTTGGCCTTGTCCAGGAAGATCCCCTTGTGGGGCTCGGCGCCAACCACGATGTTGTCTGTGACAGAGAAGGCCGGGACCAGCATGAAGTGCTGGTGAACCATGCAGATCCCCTTGTTGATGGCGTCGATGGGGGACCGCAGGCGCAGCGGCTCACCCTTATAGCAGATCTCACCGCTGTTGGGCTGTGTCATGCCGTAGAGCACTTTCATCAGCGTGGTCTTGCCCGCGCCGTTCTCTCCCAGCAGTGAGAGGATCTCCCCCTGCTTCAGGCTGAAATCCACCCCGTCCAAAGCCACTGTGCCCGGGTAGATCTTGGTGATATGCTTCATTTCTATCAGTTCCACAGGCTCGCCTCCTTATTTGCGCATTCGCTTGTGGAAAATAGGCTTTACAGCAGCCGCAGCCAGCGATCGCCAACTGGAAAACCTATTTTCTTTTGGCGCAGCACCCGTCTGCCGGGAGCAGACGGGTGCTGCATGGCATCAAATGATATTGCTCAGGCTGCGGGGCTGTTCTCCGCCACCCAGGCGTCCACCGCGTCAATCTCGGTGGGCAGCACCAGGGTACCCTCGGAGATCAGAGCCTTGATCTCATCCAGCTGATCAATGATGTCCTGGGGGATCTCGGTGTTCACACCCTCCAGGGAATAGTCACACACACCGTCCTTGATACCGTAGACATCCGTGCGGGCGCCCCAGGTGCCGTCCAGCAGGGCCTGGCACTCGGCAAGCACCATCTGCTGCACATACTTCATGGAGGTGCACAGGCTGTGGTCGCCGTCCACCATGGCCAGAGAGGTGCCGATCACGTACTTGTCCTGCTCCTCGGCGGCGTTGAACACACCCAGGGCGGAGGAGCCGGAGTTGGTGGAGACGATGTCCGCGCCGCGCTCATACATGGTGGTAGCCAGCTCCTTGGCGGTGGAGGGATCGTTGTAGCCGCCGATGTAGGAGGTCAGAATCTCCACGTCGGGGTTGATGTACTTGGCGCCGGCCAGGAAACCGGCGGCCTGGGCATTGGAGGTGGGGGTATCCATGGCGATGCAGAAGCCCAGGGTGTTGTCAGCGTTGCTCAGGGCAAAGCGGTCGTCCTGGGTAGCCAGGCCCGCCAGAACGCCGGACAGGAAATGCTGCTCGGGGTGGCTGGCAGTCAGGCAGTGGATGTTGTCGAAGCCCTCCACGGAGGAGTCGATGCAAGTGAACTTCTGGTCGGGATAGTCGGCGGCCACCATGGTCAGGGCGTCCACCATCTCGGAGGAGATCACCATGATCGTGTCGTAGATCCCATCGTCGGCATAGCCGCGCAGCATGGTCTCAAAGTCGGAAATGTCGGTGGGCTCGCTGTAGTCGTACTCCACGCCCAGCTGCTCCACAGCCATCTGGCAGCCCTCGTTGACCTCGTCGTTGTAGCCCTGGTCGCCCAGGCCGCCCACGCCGAAGATCACGGCAAACCGGACGGTATCAGCGCCGCCCTCGTCGGTGGTGCCGCCGGCATTGTTGCTGCCGCTGTTGTCGGCGGCAGTGTTGTTCCCGCTGCCGGCGTTATTGCCGCCGCAGGCAGTCAGCACCATGCACAGGGTCAGCAGCATGGCCACAAGTGCAAATAACTTCTTTTTCATACATACTCTCCTTTTTGATTATTCCTAAACCCAATTGGGTGAATAGGCGTTTACTGCCGGTGGTCGCAGCGGATGAGGTCCGTCATCCACTGTTCCACCGCCGCCCGACCGTCCACCGCATAAGCGAAACGGACGTTGGGCTCCTTCTTCCACCAGCCCCGGAAATCCACAACGGTCTGGCCCGCGCTGATGCCGCCCAGCTGAATGTCGCAGGCCACATCCTCACAGGTGAACCAGTCCGGGTTAATGAGATAGGCCGTGGCGGCCACGTCGTTCATGCCGATGCCGTCCTCCCGGGTCTTGTACCACCGGGAGTAACGGCGCATGCTGTCCCGCTGCCGCCAGGCCCGGGTCATATCATAGAGGTACCGGCCGATGGCGCCGCCCTCGTCCCGCAGGCGCTCAAAGTCCGCGTCCGTCTCGGTGAACTGGTCGCAGATGTCCAGTCCCAACTGCACCACGGGGATGCCGGAGTGGTAGACAATGTGGGTGGCCTCCGGGTCTACCGCAGCGTTAAAGCTGGCCACGGGGGTATCATTGCCGATGACATTCACCGCACCGCCCATGAACAGGATCTCTTTGACATTTTTCTTCATCTCCGGGTCCAGCAGGATCGCCAGCGCCACATTGGTCAGCGGCGCCAGGGACAGGATCGTCACCGGCTCCGGGGATTCCCGGACGATGCGGGCCATCTCCGCCGGGCCATAGCCCGGGGCCTCCTTGGCCGTGGGCATGGGGAGCCCTGCGTCGCCCAGCCCGTCCTGTCCATGGACCCAGGAGGCATCCATGGGCGGTTTCATAATGGGCCGGTAGGCCCCCCGGTACACAGGGATCTCCGTCCGTCCGGCCACCTCCAGCACCCGCAGGGCGTTGGTGACGCAGCCGTCCAGGCCGATGTTCCCGTTGGCGATGGTCAGTGCCTTGACATCGAACTTCCCGCTGGCCAGCACCCAGAAGATGGCGGCAGCATCGTCAATGCCGGGGTCCGTATCAATGATCACAGGAGGCAATCTCTTCTCCATCATGCTCCTCCGTTTACTTGCCCGGTGTCATCACGCTGTCTGCCGGGGGCTCCCGGAGCAGCTTGTCCTCGATCTCGTCCAGCAGTCCCAGGGAGATGCAGTGGCGCCCCCCCTCGAACTCCGTGGTGAGCCAGATCTCCACCATGTCCAGGGCCTCCAGGATGCCGGTGACCTGGCCGCCCAGGCAGAGGACATTGGAGTTGTTGTGCTTGCGGGTCATCTTGGCCATATAGGCGTCGGTGCACAGGGCGGCCCGAATCCCCTTGAACTTGTTGGCCGCCATGCTCATGCCGATGCCGGTGGAGCAGATCAGGATCCCGCGGCTCTCCGGGTCCTGCTCCACATGCTTGGCCACCTGCTCGGCGTAATAGGGATAGCGGACAATGTCCGTGGTATCGGTCCCCAGATTCACAAACTCGTACCCCTTGGGGGCAAATTCCTGAATGATCCGGTTCTTCAGCTCCACACCGCCGTGGTCGTTGGCGATATACACTTTCATCCTAAACACATCCTTTGTCTATAACGATCATCTGTCGATAATAAATCGTTTCATATTCTTCCCGGCAAGAAACTCCGTCTTAAAATCCGCCGCACAGATCCCGGCTCCACTGCCGGATCGCCGCCTGGCTGTCCACGCCGGAGGCGAAACAGACATTGGGCACCCGGTTGTCCCGGTTGGCAAAATCCAGCACCGTCTGCCCGGCGCAGCGTCCCGCAGTCTCCACGTCGCCCACCACCATTTCCGTGGTGAACCAATCGGGATTCATCAGATAGGCGGTCGCCGCCACATCGTTCAGAGCAATACTGTCGCTGCGGGCCACAGACTCGGTGTCTGTAACACCCATCTGCCGCAGGCGGAACTGCACCATCCGGCAGATAAAGCGGTTGACCGGGGAATCCGCCTTCTCCAGGTTGGAAAAATCTGCCGGCCGGAATGAGAACTGGTTGCAGATATCCAGCCCGATCTGGACCACCGGGATGCCGGACTGATAGACAATCTGGGCCGCCTCCGGGTCCGCCGCCACATTGAAGCTGGCCACCGGCGTGAAGTTTCCAGCCACACGGACTGCCCCGCCCATAAAGATGACCTTGTCCACATACTGCTTCAAATCCGGCTCCAGCAGCACCGCAATGGCCACGTTGGTAATAGGGCCGATGGCCAGGATCGTTACCGGCCGGTCCGAGGCGCGGGCGATCTCCACGATCCGGCTGGCTGCACGGCCCTCTGCCGCCTGAACCTTGGGCATGGGCATGCCCGAATCCCCCATGCCGTCTGTGCCGTGGGCATATTCAGCGCTGATCCGCGGCCGCAGGATCGGCGCGCGCGCCCCCTTGTACACCGGAATATCCGTCCGCCCGGCAGCCTCCAGCAAGCGCAGTGCGTTTACGGCGCACTTTTCGACCCCCACATTCCCGTGGGTAATGGTCAGGGCCTTCACGTCAAACTTTCCGCTGGCCAGCACCCAGAAGATCGACGCCGCATCGTCGATACCGGGGTCCGTGTCGATGATCAGCGGCATCTGTTTGTTTTCCATAAATTCCGTTTCCTCCAAAATGAAACGTTTTATCATTTCCGATAAATATTATCTTATCTGACAGCTCATTTGTCAACTCCCCATTATTCAACAAAATCTTCGTTATATCTTTGTCAAATTTGACAGTTTAGACAGGGCTGCTTTTCCGCGCTCTTTTTTCCCTTCCCGCCCGCAGAACAGGCGGATTTGCAGCCGGCTTTTCATAACCCGGCCGCCGGCCGGAGCGCCGGCGGAAAAAGCCGCTTTCCCTGCCGCTGCACGCCATGGAGGAGGCTCTCCCCTGCCCCACCCTTGTGCTGCAATTTCCTGTTGCGCCGCTGCCGCCATGGTATCCTGGAACAGGAAAACAACCAAGCAGGGAGGGGATGCACATGACATTCTGGGCCAGGTGCCGGCAGCGGTGCCTCCGGCTGTTGTTCCCGCCGCTGCCCTTTGTTCTGGCAGGGTGTCCGCTGGCGGCGGGCCTTTTGATTCTGGTCTTCGTCAAACCGGCGGTGCCGCCTCCCCTCCGCTATGCCGCCTATCTCTTCTCCGCCTATGCCCTGGCCATTTTCTGCGCCCGGCTTCCCCGCCTGTTCCGGCAGCTGCGGCAGCTGGCCCTGGGGATGCCCCTGGTCCGGCGCTATCTGCAGGACGTCCGCTTCCGAATCATCCTATCGCTGGTGCTCTCTCTGGCGGTCAACGGACTTTATACCCTGCTGCAGGCGGGGTTGGGTTTTTGGCATCGCTCCCTGTGGTACGGTGCCCTGGCTGTCTATTACGCCCTGCTGTTTCTCATGCGCTTCCCCCTCCTCTCCCAGGCTCTGCGGGGCCAGCTGGGGCAAAAACCAGCCGATGAGTACGTTCTCTACCGCCGGTGCGGGATAATTCTGACAGCAACAACCTTTGCGCTGAGTACGATTGCTTTCTACATCGTGTGCTATGGGCGCGGTGTCTCCCACCACCCTATCACCACCATTGCCATGGCCGCCTACACCTTTTTCTCCCTGACCATGGCAATCATCCAGGCCGTCCGCTGCCGCCGGTTTCACAGCCCCGTCCTCGCGGCGGCCCGCTCGGTGGGGCTGGCCTCCGCCCTGGTCTCTATGCTGGTGCTGGAAACCGCTATGCTGTCCGCCTTTGGCGGTGAAGCGGATGCGCTCTTCCGTCACCGGATGACCGCTGTCAGCGGCGGTCTGCTGTGTCTGTCGGTGCTGGGGATGGGAATCTTCATGACCGTCCGGGGCAACCGGGCCCTCCGGGCGCTGCGTCAGGGCGGCCGTTAGCCGCTTCTACCGGCCAGGCACCCGCATCGTCCGGATGATAACAGGAGCACAAACAATCGTCCCCGACGGAAATCCGTCGGGGACGCTGCGCGTCAGCCGTTCAAACAATTTGCCGCACCCCGGCGTCCCGGGAAGCAGGATCAAGCTCTCCGGCGCTCCAGCGCTGCATACAGCCGGTCCAGCGCCGCCTGAATCACCGCAGTCGGGCAAGCCAGATTGATCCGCTGGAACTGTGCGGCGGCAGCGCCGAACATGGCGCCCGGGTCGGTAAACCAGTAGGCTTCATCCCGCATGAAGCGGTCCAGTTCCTCCCCGGTCATGTTGAGGCCGCTGCAGTCCAGCCACTGGAGATAGGTTGCCTCCAGGGGAACGGGGCGGATCTGGGGGATCTTCTCCGCCAAGAACTTCTCCACCAGATCCCGGTTTGCCCGCAGCAGCTCCAGCAGCTCCTCCAGCCAGTCTTCACACTGGTCATAGGCAATCTCCAGCGCCCGGTATCCGGCAATGTTGCAGTGAAAAGTCCCCTCCTGACGGCGGCCCTTCAGCACCACCGCCCGAATCTCCTCGTCGGGAATCACCAGATAAGAGGTAATCATACCCGCCAGGTTGAATGTTTTGCTGGGCGCGGCACAGGTCACGGTAATCCGGGCCAGCTCCTCCGAGAGGGAGGCCATGGGGATGTGATGGCGCTCCCTGGTCAGGATCAGGTCCGAGTGGATCTCATCGGAGATGATCCGCACGCCGTTTTCCAGGCAGATCTGCCCCACCCGGCGCAGCTCCTCCTCCGTCCAGAGACGGCCCACCGGATTGTGGGGGCTGCAGAAAAGCAGGAGCTTGTTTTTGGGATCCCTGGCCTTGGCCTCCAGATCGTCGAAGTCAATGGCGTACGTTCCCCCCTGGTAGAGCAGCGCACTCTCCGTCAAAGTACGCCCGCAGTTGCGCACCGCCTCGTAGAAGGGGTAATACACCGGCGTCAGCAGGATGACCCCATCCCCCGGCTGGGTTAAAAACTTGGTCAAGTGGAAAAACGCAGGCACCACGCCGGGATAATCTACAATCCATTCCCGCTGGATTTCCCATCCGTTGCGCCGCTTCTGCCAACGCCTCACCGCGTCATAGAACCGGTCTGTCGGGTCGGTATAGCCCAGGATCGCCGACTGGAGATACTCTGCCAGCCCCCGGCCAATCTGCGGCGGATTTTTCAGCTCCATGTCCGCCACAGACAGCGGAACCACATCCTCCGGCACATTGGGATTATCAGTATACATGGCGTTCCATTTGGTGGAGCCGGTGTTCCTGCGGGACACCAGCGTGGTAAAATCATAGCCCATCGCTGCAACACTTCCTATTCTCTGTTTTGAGGACTTTCCCCTCCGGAAATATTGTAAATTACTTTCCTGCGTCTGGCAAGCACCCCAAGAGAAAAATCCGCCTGCCGCAGCTATTCCGGCAGAATGCAGGCGCGGCGGGCGGATGCGATGCATCCGCCCGCCGCGCCGCGTGTTTACAACTTCTGCACGAACAGCGCGCGGATGGCATTGAGAACGGCGAGGATCATCACGCCCACATCAGCAAACACCGCCAGCCACATGTTGGCAAACCCCAGCGCAACCAGCGCCAGACAGATCAGCTTGACGCCGATGGCCACCACAATGTTCTGGTAGACGATTCGCAGGCATTTTCGGGAGATTTTGATGGCCTTGGAGATTTTCATGGGGTCGTCATCCATCAGCACCACGTCGGCAGCTTCGATGGCGGCGTCAGATCCCATGGCCCCCATGGCAATTCCGATGTCTGCCCGGCGCAGAACCGGTGCATCGTTAATTCCGTCTCCCACAAAGGCCAGCCTTGCTTTTTCCGGCTTTTGCCGAATCAGTTCCTCCACCTTTTCCACCTTGCCGGCAGGAAGCAGCTGGCTGTACACCTGGTCGATTCCGAGGGCGGAGGCTACCTGGTCGGCCACTTTTCCGCTGTCACCGGTGAGCATCACTGTCTTGTGAACCCCCGCCGCCTTCAAGGCCTGAACCGCCTCTTTGGCACAGGGCTTGACAACGTCGGAGATCACAATGTGGCCGGCATATTCCCCGTCAATGGCCATGTGGATAATCGTACCCACGCTGTGACAGGAAATATAGGGGATGCCCAAATGATCCATGAGCTTATCGTTGCCGGCAGCCACCGCGCGGCCGTCCACCACAGCGGTAACACCGTTGCCGCTGATCTCCCGGATCTCAGACACCCGGGACCGGTCGATCTCCTTGCCGTAAGCCCGCTGAAGGCTCTTGCTGATGGGATGCGAGGATGCGCTCTCCGCCAGGGCCGCATATTCCACCAGTTTTTCGTTCTCCATCCGGCTGTGGTGGATCCCGTTAACCTCAAAAACGCCCTGGGTCAGTGTTCCGGTCTTGTCAAACACCACAATCCTTGTCTGGGACAGGGTCTCCAAATAGTTGGAGCCCTTCACCAGTATGCCGGCTTTGCTGGCCCCGCCGATGCCGGCAAAGAAGCTCAGCGGAATGGAGATCACCAGCGCGCATGGACAGCTGGCTACCAGGAAGGTGAGAGCCCGATAAATCCAGGTCTCCCACCCGGCATCCAGTCCTAGGCCAAACACCCGCACCAGGGGCGGCAGCACAGCTAGGGCCAGAGCGGCACAGCACACAGCGGGGGTATAGATCTTGGCAAACCGGGAGATAAAATCCTCCGATCTGGATTTGCGGGAGGAGG
Source organism: uncultured Oscillospiraceae bacterium (assembly GCA_944386995.1). GTDB lineage: Bacteria > Bacillota > Clostridia > Oscillospirales > Oscillospiraceae > CAJFPI01. The sequence continues at coordinate 22,441 of CALXDF010000096.1, read as the reverse complement.
CGTTCTCCACCAGATCCAGGATCTTGGAGACCGTGGACTCACCGAATTCTCTGGTTGTACGGATGTGGAGCACGCCTGTCATGTTGATGCAGCCGGAGATGATCTCGTCCCCGGTCTGAACTTCACGGGGCAGGCTCTCGCCGGTTAGGGCGGCAGTGTTCAAGGTGGACGTTCCTTCCACCACTGTGCCGTCGATGGGAACCTTCTCGCCGGGCTGCACCACGATAACGGTGCCAACCTCCACCTCGTCCGGGTCTACCTGCTCCAGTACGCCCCCCCGTTCAACATTGGCATAGTCGGGACGGATGTCCATCAGATCGGAAATATTCCGGCGGCTCTTGCCTACAGCGTAGGACTGGAACCACTCGCCCACCTGATAGAACAGCATCACCGCAATGGCCTCCAGGTAGTCGCCATTCTCGTACACCGCCAGAGCCAGAGCCCCCAGAGTCGCCACCGCCATGAGGAAGTTCTCATCAAATACCTGTCCGTTGCGGATCCCCTTGAAGGCTTTTCGCAGGATGTCATAGCCGATCACCAGGTAATCCACCAGGAATGCTGCCAGGCGGGCCCAGCGCCCTGCGCTCCCCAGGCGGTCAAAAGCAGCTGTGCCAATCATTTGAAGCGTCAGCAGCAGCACCGCAGCGGCAAAAATCCGCCACAGCATGACCTTCTGCTTTCTGGTCATGCCCGCAGCAGGCCGCGCTCCAATGAACTGCAAAATCGCAGCCAGAACCGCTACTGCAATCAGCAGTCCGCTTTCCAACCATTCTTGCACGGAGATCCCTCCCTCAATTCAACACCTGTTTAATCGTTTTTGAAAAAGTATGCCCCGCAAGCGCTTGCTTTTGGGGCGGCGGGGCTGGTTTACAGGAAGATCTCGCAGTCGTCCTCCACCTTTTTGCAGTTCTTACGAACCTGCTCCATGACCGCTTTCGGGTCCTGGCCCTCCTCAAATTCCACATTCATCTTCAAGGTCATGAAGTTCACAGTGCAGCTCTGGACACCGGCAGTCTTGCGGGCGGCATCCTCCATCTTGTTGGCGCAGTTGGCGCAGTCCACGTCGATCTTATAAGTCTTTTTCATCGTCAAGGCTCCTTTCCAGTCTCCAGCAATCGATAACGATTAAGCAATCATTTAACTGTAAACAGCATACGCCTATTTCCTGCCAATGTCAATAGGCAAACGCAAATATTTTTCCTTCAAAAGACGGGCCGGAATGGCGCAAAATTTTAGGGGTTTTCTGACAGGATGGCTTGTGATACAATAAATTATATTACCATCACCGCAGGAGGTGGCCCCTATGTCAAATCTGCCGCTGCCCCACGACCACGGCCAGTCCATGGAGCGTGAGCTGTCCCATGTGCCCAGCGTGGCAGAATTTCAAACCGTGGCCGATATTTTCAAGCAGCTGGGAGACGGCAGCCGCATCCGGATTTTCTGGCTGCTGTGTCACTGTGAGGAGTGCGTCATCAACCTCTCCGCCATGGTGGACATGAGCAGTCCCGCTGTCTCCCACCATCTCCGTCAGCTGAAAGCCGGCGGCCTGATCGTCAGCCGCCGAGAGGGCAAGGAGGTCTATTACCGGGCCGCCGATACCCAGCGGGCCCAGCTGCTCCACCACATGATCGAGGCGCTGGTGGCCATCACCTGCCCCTCCGCTCCGGAGGAGCGCTGAGCGGTATGAATCTGTCCTATCAGGAGGAATGCATATGCAGAGCCACTCCATCATGGAGATGCCGTTTTCCCGCATCTATCCGCTTCTGGAGCAGAAGGCCGTGAAGAAAGGGCGCACCAGAGAAGAGGTGGCGCTGGTAACCTGCTGGCTCACCGGATACAGACGGGAGGATCTGGCGCGCCTGTCCGGCTCCGCCATCTCCTATGGGGATTTCTTTTCCCAGGCGCCCCACCCCAATCCGGACCGCCTCCGCATCCGGGGCTCCGTGTGCGGTGTGCGGGTAGAATCGGTGGAGGACCCGCTGCTGCGGGAGATCCGCTACCTGGACAAACTGGTGGATGATCTGGCCAAGGGAAAGCCCTTGGAGCGGATTCTGGCCCCCGGGCTGCATTGAAGCGGTTCCCTCTTCCGGAACCCATGCGACATATACAGGAAAAAGGATCCGTCGCGGGCTGCTTCGCGGCGGATCCTTTTATGTTTGTCGGAGATGCTCCCGTTTCTGTTCAGGCGGCCTCCTGATGACGGCGGGGCAGCGTATAGAGCAGCATAGCCATGGCTACGGTGACCGGCACGCCGAGTACCACGCCGAAGCTGCCTGAGAGGCCCTGCATGATGGCAATGCCGATATTGTTGGAGTTGATGATCTGCAGCCAGGGCAGGTCATAGGCGTAATCCAGCACCAGCATGGAGATACTGCCGCCGGCAAAGGCCAGGATTAAGGTGTTGGAGTTGGTACCCATCATATCCCGTCCAACCCGCATGCCGGCCTGAAACAGATCCCGGCGGGAGATCCCTGGTGTCTGGGCCTGAATCTCTGTCATGGCACTGGCAATGGACATTCCCACATCCATCATAGCCCCCAGAGAGGAGATCAGCAGCCCGGAGAACAGCAGGCCGCCCACCTGAATCCCCCCGGTATTCCACAAGGTCATCAGGCTTTCAATGTCGCTGACATTCCAACCGGTGATACCGGTCGCAAAAGAGAACATGGAGGAAAATAGACCTGCCAGCACCACGCCGGCCACGGTTCCCGCCGTGGCCACCAGGGTTTTGCGAGTGGGACCGCCAATCAGCCACATGGACACCACCGTAGTAATGGCGCTGATCAGGACCGCCGTCCAGAAGGGGGACCATCCCCGGTAAACCAGGGGCAGATATACCCAGATAATGCATCCAAAGGTAAACACCAGGCTCAGCGCGCCTTTAATGCCCTGCCAGCCGCCGATGGCACACAAGGCCAGCAGATAGACAGCCGCAAAGGCCAGCACCTGAAACTCCCGATCCTGGGAGTAGACACTGGAGACCACGCTGTCCCCGGCAATACTCTGCATGATGATTACCCGCATTCCCTCCACACAGGGGGCGCCGAAGAGGAACCCGGCACTGGAGGTGGTCTCAATTTCCTGCCCCTTCAACTCCCCGGTGGTCATCCGGACACGGACCACCTGCTCTCCCACACGGGTGCCATTGGGTTGGAGATTGTCTTGAATAATGGCGGTAACCACACCTTTTTCAAAGGTCTGTCCCTCCCGGGAGATAATCGGAACCTTGTCTACCTGGTTCAGGCGAATCACAAATACCAAAAACAGCGCCAGCAGCACAACCGGCGGCAGCCAGCGCTTCAGATCTACACGTCGTTTCAAATGGTCATCCTCGTTTCCTGATAAAGTCTTGCTGGCATTTTCCGGTTTCGGCGGGTCTTCCTTCCCTACCGCCTGCATTCTGTCCACATTTCCGCAGAAACACAGGTTCTGTTTCTGCAGGAATCTAAACAGTGTCTCTCCGCAGGCATGTGCCTGCGGAGAGACAAAGGGAGATTGCGCCGTGCCGGCAATCAGCCCAGCTTGGTCAGTGCGTAATCCGCGGTGGATGCAGTGACAGCACTGCCGGTCAGCAGGCCATTGTCCCGGGCATAGGCCAGGCCCTCGGCCACGGTAGCATCCACAGAGGCGCCGGAAGCGCCCCGGGTTGCAGCATAACGGGTCACCATTGCGGCAAACTGGGCCTGGGTGATGACGGTGTCAGGCTGGAAGGCGGAGTCGGTCACACCTTTGATGATGCCCTGGTTCTCGGCCCACGCCACAGCGTCAGCATAGGAAGCGGAAGCGGACACATCAGCAAAGCTGGTGCCGTCAGAGACAGCGGGGCAGCCGGCGGCGTTATACAGCCGCTCCACCGCCTCTCCGCGGGTCAGGGGAGCGGTGAGGCTCTCACCGCTGCCCGTCTTGCGGATGGTAAAGGTCTCGTCGATCTTCTCGGTGGTACCGGCAGCCGTGATCTGATAGGTGTCAATGGAGAAGGACTCGGCGCTCATGGTAATGACAGACCAGCTGGGCAGCCAGTTCTGGCTGCGCTCGGCAATATAGTCCTGCTGGGTGGAGATCAACTCATAATACTTGGAGCCGGAGGCGGAGTTTGCCGTCATGTACAGCGTGCCGTTGGGATTCACCACGGTGCCGCCGGTGGTCGTCTCAATGGTGTAGCAGCGGTTGTCCGCCTGGAAGTTGTCCAGCAGAGCCTGACCGGCAGCGTCGCCGTCCTCGGGGTACAGGGGGATCTGGGTGTCGGCGTTGATATCATAGGCGTGATCCCAGTCATAGTCACTGCCGTCGGCGTTCAGCTGGAACTCATAGGCACCGTGGGTCTGGCCATCGCCGTACAGCAGCTTGGAGCGGCTGTAGGTGTGGTCGTGGCCCTGGAGCACCACGTCGATATCATACTCGTCAAAGATGGGAGTCAGCTGAGTACGAAGGATCATGCCGTCCGTGTCGGAGTGATCCAGGCCGGAACCGTAGATATCCTGATGGATGGTGACGATCCGCCAGGCGGCGTCCGGATCAGAGGCAACGGCCTCCCGGATGGCCTGCTCGTGCTCCGCCACATTGTAATTGTTGGTGTTCAGCACGATGAACAGGCCGTTTCCGTAGGAGTAGTAGTAGTCGCCGCCGGCCTGGGTGGTGCCGTACTCCGTGGCGTTGGGGTTGTTGAAGTGGTACATGTAGTCGGCATTCAGAGAGTCGTGGTTGCCGATGGTAGTGGCAACCGGCAGGGAGGCCAGCACATCCGGATCAAGATAGCCGGCGTACTCCTCCTCCTTGGGCTGACCGGTCTTGTTGACCTGGTCGCCGGCGGAGATAATGAAGCTCACATCGCTATCCTGAGCCAGAGCGGCTTCCAGCGTGCGGTTCCAGCCGAAAGAGTCATTGCGGGCGGCAGTATTGGCCGCGCCGGAGTCGGCGGAGAGGGTCTCGCTGCCCTGGGGCTGGCCCTTAGAGGCGCCGATCTGAGGATCGCCCACATACAGCATCTTGACCGTTTCAAAGCTGTGGGTCTGATAGGTCTCCACTTCGCTCTCCACACCGTTCTTCTCCACAGTGTAGTAATAGGTGGTATTCTCCTCCAGGCCGGTAACGGTGACATGGTTGTAATCATAGGCCACACCGTCCGTCAGGCTGGCGTCCACATCGCCGGAGGTGCCGGTGAAGGTTTCCAGGCTGTTCCGGTCCGTACCGAAATGAACCACAGGGGTGGCAGCGGAGCCGTTGTCCAAGCTGTACCAGGCGAAGTTCAGCTCCGTCTCATCCGCGCCAGGGGTCATGGACACCTTTGTATAATCGGTGGCCACAGTGTTCCATTCCTCTGTCCAGGCAGTCCACTCGGCGCTTCCGCCCACAGTGGCGCCGTCGTTGTAGTGGACGGTAGCGGCCAGGGCCGGAACCATGGCCCCTACCAGCAGAGCCGCACACACGGCACCTGTCAGAATCTTCTGTTTCAGTTTCACGTTGATCCTTCTTTCTATCCTTCCTTGATTTTATCCGGGGAATTCCCCTACAAGCGGCAGTATAGTCCCCTCAAATTTCCATTTCAAGGCATCTTACAAACTCTTACGGATCTTTTAACCTGCCCTTTACATTTCCGCCCTCCATTACCCGCAGGGATAGGAATCTGCCGCTTTTTCCGGCGGCCGCTCCCAAATTTTCCGGCGGCCAGATCCCAAAGCTTCCCAGGCCATGGTATAATAGGGACGGAGATGACCGTTTCCAACTGCGTTTCCGGGGCGGAGCGGTCTCCCAGAAAGATCTTTCAGGAGGTATCACCATGAAGCAGCGCTTGTTTTCTGTGATTCTTTCCCTGGTGCCGGCCCTCTCCCTTGCCGTCCCTGCTCTGGCAGCGCCGCCCGTTTTTTCCGATGTTCCTGCCGCCCACTGGGCGCATGACGCCATCCAGGCCGCCGAGGAGAGCGGCATTGTTACCGGCTACGAGGATGGGACCTTCCGTCCCGGCGACAGCGTGACCAACGCGCAGTTCACGGTTATTATCACCCGCCTGCTCTGTCCGGAGGAAGTCGAGGAATGGCGCAGCAAGTCCCCGGATCACCTCAACTGGTACTGGCCCAACATGTTTGTGGCCCTGCGCAGGAATTACTTAAAGGGCGCCTCCTTTGAAGAGGCGGATTCAAACACGCTGGAGTGGGACGACTCCGGCAAACTGCCGATCACACGCTACGATATGGCCCAGATTCTCTACAACGTGATGGGAACCGCTGCCAGCAGCGATAGCATGCACAGCGCCCAGGAAGAGATCAGCGACTGGGCGTCCATCCCCTCCGGCTACCGGGATGCCGTCGCCGCCTGCTACGATCTTGGGCTCCTCACCGGCATGAGCGACAGCACTTTCTCCGGCGCCCAGGCCATGACGCGGGCACAGGCCTGCACCGTGGCAGCGCGGCTCCAGGCGCAGATGGATAACCTTTCCCCGGCGCCCGCCTGGGAGGAACACCCTCCCGCTGAAACCGCCCCCGCCGAGGAGGGAGACGAGATACCGGCTGAAACCGCTCCCCAGGAGGCTCCCGCCGACGACCCGCCCGCCCAGCCGCTCTCCGCTGGCGAGCTGTGCGCCGAGGTGATCTCGCTGGTTAACCAGGAGCGCGCCAAAGAGGGCCTGGCCCCCCTTGGCACCTTTGACACGCTGACGGAGGCCGCGGCCATCCGCGCGCCGGAACTGATTCAGCTCTTCTCCCATACACGCCCCGATGGAAGCGATTGCTTTACAGCGCTGGATGAGACCGGGGCATCGCAGGGGATATATACCGCCGGAGAAAACATTGCCGCGGGGCAGAGCACGCCGGAGGCCGTGATGGAAAGCTGGATGAACTCCCCGGGCCATCGGGGCAACATCCTGAGTCCCGACTTCACCCACATCGGCGTGGGCTATGTCCGTTCCGACACGGGCTATGGCTGCTATTGGGTACAGATGTTTGTCGGGAAGTAGCGCAGCCGGGCTGCGTGGCGCCAGCAGAAAGGGGTGCGGGACAAATTGTCCCGCACCCCTTTTCTCCCTTCCGGCCGAAACCATCCCCGGGCAGCGTCTCCGGTATTTTCTTCTCCTGCGCCAGCGTCTATTTTTCCAGGATTTCCATAAACTCCTCGCCGGTGATCGTCTCTTTCTGATAGAGGTAGGCCGCCAATTCATCCAGTTTCTCCCGATGATCGGAGAGGATCTTGCTGGCCTTCTCATGCTGGGTGTTCACCAGCTCCACCACCTGCTGGTCGATCTTGGCGGCTGTCTCAGCGGAGCAGGCCAGGGACGAATCCCCGCCCAGGTATTGATTCTGCACCGTTTCCAGCGCCACCATATCAAAATCGGCGCTCATGCCGTACCGGGTAATCATGGCCCGGGCCAGTTTGGTGGCCTGCTCAATGTCGTTGGAGGCGCCGGTGGATACCGAGTGGAACACCAGCTCTTCGGCGGCGCGGCCGCCGGTTAGGGTGGCGATCTTGTTCTCCAGCTCCTCCTGACTCATCAGATAGTGATTCCCCTCATCCACCTGCATGGTATACCCCAGTGCGCCGGAGGTCCGGGGAATGATTGTGATTTTCTGCACCGGAGCGGAGTTGGTCTGCTTGGCCGCCACCAGGGCGTGGCCGATCTCATGATAGGCCACGATTTTTTTCTCCTGATCCGTCAGGATGGCGTTTTTCTTTTGGTAGCCGGCAATGACCACCTCGATACTCTCCTCCAGATCCGCCTCTGTGGCGAAACGCCGGCCGTCCCGAACCGCCCGCAGGGCTGCCTCGTTGACAATGTTGGCCAGCTCTGCGCCGCTGGCGCCGGATGCCATCCGGGCGATCCGGTTCCAGTCCACGTCCTCCGCTACCTTGATCTTCTTGGCGTGGACCTTCAGAATATCCTCCCGGCCCTGCAGGTCCGGCAGCTCCACCGGGACCCGCCGGTCAAAGCGCCCGGGCCGGGTCAGTGCCGGATCCAGGGACTCGGGCCGGTTGGTGGCCGCCAGGATGATAACGCCGGTGTTGCCCTCAAACCCGTCCATCTCGGTGAGCAGCTGGTTAAGTGTCTGCTCCCGCTCGTCGTTGCCGCCGTAGGCGCCGGAGTTGCGCTTCTGGCCGATGGCGTCGATCTCATCAATGAAGACAATGCAGGGGGCTTTCTCCTTTGCCTGTTTGAAAAGATCACGGACCTTGCTGGCGCCCATGCCGACGAACATCTCCACGAACTCCGAGCCGGACATGGAGAAAAAGGGAACATTCGCCTCGCCGGCCACTGCCTTTGCCAGCATGGTCTTGCCGGTTCCCGGAGGGCCCACCAGCAGCACGCCCTTTGGCATGGACGCGCCGATCTCCTGGTATTTGCCGGGATCGTGGAGGTACTCCACAATCTCCTTCAGGTTCTCCTTGGCCTCATCCTCACCGGCCACATCAGAAAATTTAATTCCCTCAGAGGATTTCACATAGATCTTGGCATTGGACTTACCAAATGCCATGGCATTCGGCCCGCCCATCTTGTCCATCATTTTTCGGGACATGAACTGCCCCAGTGCAATGAAAATGGCAATGGGGATCACCCAGCTGAGAATCTCTCCCAGTAAAGACCCCTGCTCCACCTCCACGCCAGAGGTGGAGACTCCGGCATCCAGCAGGCGCTGGGTCAGATCCGGATCTGGTACCATGGCGGTTTTGTAGACAGTCGTTCTCTCCTTGTCGGTGAACAGGATGCGGTTATCCGCCTCTTGGATCTCCGCAGCGTCCACCTGTCCCGCCTCCACCATGGATACAAAGGTGTTGTAGTCCACGGTTTCGATCCGCGCCTGTGCCATAAGGGGCATGGCCAGAAATTGGAATGCCAGCAGCAGCAGCATAGCAATGATATAATAGTAAATCAGGGGTTTCTTGGGTGTCTTGACTTCGTGCATGAAGATGCCTCCTTTTGCGGTGTGTTTTCCCAAAAGCTGGAAATATCGCGTCAAAACCCAGAGATTTGCTTGAGGGAATTCGGTGCTTTAAAATTTCTATTTTACACGATACCTGCAAATTATGTCTTTTTTTCGCAGATATTATGAAGGATTTGTGAACATTAGCACTCAGCCATTGACAGTGCTAATATTGGTGCTATACTGTAGTTGTTCCAAAAGAGAGGAGCAAAAAAAGAGGCTCCTCCCCGCAGGGCAAGCGATAAGTGCAAAGAATGGAGGAATGACTTATGTTGCCCAGCATTTTTGGTGAAAACCTGTTTGATGACTTTTTTGATGATTTTGACAAGGAGTTCTTTGGCAGCCGCAATCCGCTGTATGGAAAGCATGCCAAGAATCTGATGAAGACCGATGTGAAGGAAACCAAGGATTGCTACAAGGTAGCGATCGACCTGCCCGGCTTCAAGAAGGATGAGGTGAAGGTGGAGCTGAAGGACGGTTACCTGACCGTCAGCGCCGCCAAGGGCCTGGACAAGGACGACGAGGACAAGGAGGGCCGCTACATCCGTCAGGAGCGGTATGCCGGTGCCTGCAGCCGCAGTTTCTATGTGGGCGACCTGCGCCCCGAGGACATCAGCGGCAAGTTTGAATTCGGCGTGCTGCGCCTGTGCATCCCCAAGGCCAATACCGCCCTGCCGGAGAGTCCGCACCGCATCGCCATCGAATAAAGCCCGCACGAGAAAAAGCCCGGCACAGCGCCTGCTGTGCCGGGCTTTTTTCGTCAAAACAACGCCTGCTCCTTTTCCGCCGTCCGCAGAGGGCGGACGGCTGTGGGACGCTTGACCCGGCACAGCAAAGGCTGCGCCGGAGCTTCTTGCAAAAGCAAGAAACTTCCTTCTGGCAAAATTCTCAGGAGAGCTCAAACATTCCGTTATACAGCTGATAGTAGATCCCCTTCTGCCGCAGCAGATCCCGGTGGTCTCCCCGCTCCCGGATGACGCCGTGCTCCAGCACCATGATGGCGTTGGCGTTTCGCACGGTGGAGAGGCGGTGTGCGATGACAAATACGGTACGCCCCTCCATCAGTGCATCCATTCCCTTCTCAATGAGGGCCTCGGTGCGGGTGTCGATGGAGGAGGTTGCCTCGTCCAGAATCAGCACCGGCGGGTCCGCCACAGCCGCCCGGGCGATCGCCAGCAGCTGCCGCTGTCCTTGGGAGAGGTTGGCCCCGTCCCCGGTGACCATGGTGTCGTACCCCTGGGGCAGGCGGCGGATGAAGGAGTCGGCGTTGGCAATACGGGCCGCCCGCTCGACCTCCGCCTGAGTGGCGTCCAGCTTGCCAAAGCGGATGTTGTCCGCCACAGTGCCGGTGAAAAGGTGGGTATCCTGGAGCACAATGCCCAGAGAGCGGCGCAGGTCGTCCTTGCGGATGTCCCGCACGTCGATGCCGTCATAAGTGATGGCGCCGCCGTCGATATCATAGAAGCGGTTAATAAGGTTTGTAATCGTGGTCTTTCCTGCGCCGGTAGATCCCACAAAGGCGATTTTCTGGCCGGGCTTGGCGTAGAGAGAAATATCGTGGAGGATGGTCTGCCCCGGCTCGTAGCCGAAGGTCACATGGTCAAAGCGCACATCTCCCCGCAGAGGCACCAGGGTTCCGTCCGGCCGCTTCCACGCCCAGCCGTCCCCCCGCTCCGGCTGCTCGGTGATGGTACCGTCAGCATTTTTCCGCACATGGACCAGCGTGGTCCTGCCCGCGTCCACCTCCGGCTCCTCCCGCATGGCCGCGAAGATCCGCTCCGCACCTGCCAAGGCTGCCAGGAGGAAGTTCCCCTGCTGGGTAAACTGGTTGATGGGCATGGCCGCCTGACGGACAAACACCAGGTAGCTGGCAAGGCTTGCCACATCCGACCATCCCCACAGCACCATAATGCCGCCCAGCACAGCAATGATGGCGTAATTGATGTAGGAGATGGTCACCACTGCCGGCACCATGGTGGCGGCAAAGCTCTGGGCGCTGGTACCAGCCTTGCGCAGCGCCTCGTTTCGCTCTATGAAGCCCTTCAGATTGCCCTGCTCGTGGTTGAACACCTTCACCACTTTCTGGCCGGCCACCATCTCCTCAATATAGGCGTCCAATTCCCCCAAATAGACCTGCTGGTATTTGAAGTAGTGCTTGCTGCGTTTGCCGCTGTAGCGGATATAGAGAAACATCGCCAGATATCCCACCACCACAATCAGACTCAGCCGCCAGTTGAGAATGAACAGCAGCGTCAGCGTCCCCGCCACCTGGACAAAGCTCTGGATGATCATGGCAAAAGAGTTGTTCATAGCGTCGGAGATGGTGTCCACATCGTTGGTAAAAAGGCTCATGAGGTCGCCCTTGCGGTTGGTGTCAAAGTAACGCAGGGGCAGACTCTGCAAATGGTTGAACAGATCCCGCCGGATGTCAAAAATCACTTTCTGGGCCGCCCCCACCATGATCTGGGTGTAGCCCAGGGTGGAGAGGGCACCGGTGCCATAGATGCAGGCAGTCAGCGTCACCATGGCCACCAGACCGGAGAGGCTGCCCTGATCCATGATCTGCTGCACCACAGGCTTGATCATATAGGTTCCCAGGAGGTTTGCCATGGCGCTGACCGCCGCCAGAATCCCCACCAGCGCCACCAGCACCTTGTGTCGGCCCAGATAGGAGAAAAAAGTACGCAGCGTCTGTCCCAGGTTCTCCGGGCGCTTTCCTTCAGACGATTTCGGGGTCATCGTTCCAGCCTCCTTTCATCTGGGTGTAATAAATTTCCTGATAAATTTCATCGTATTCCAGCAGGTCCGCGTGGGTGCCCACAGCGTGGATGCGGCCGTCGTCCAGGATGACGATCATGTCCGCCTCCATCACTGATGTCACCCGCTGGGCAATGACAATCTTGGTCACATCCGGCAGAGCTGCCAGGGCGGTGCGGATCTTGGCCTCGGTGGCAGTATCCACGGCGCTGGTGGAATCATCAAAAAACAGGACCTTGGGCTTTTTCAGCAGCGTCCGGGCGATGCACAGCCGCTGCTTCTGCCCGCCGGAGACGTTGACGCCCCCTTGGCCCAGGTCCGTATCCAGGCCGGCGGGCATGCGGCGGAGAAACTCGTCCGCGCAGGCGGCCTGGCAGGCTTTCCACAGCGTATCATCATCCGCATCCGGATCCCCCCACTTCAGGTTTTCCCGGATGGTGCCGGAGAACAGCACATTCTTTTGCAGCACAATGCCTACCGCGTCCCGCAGGGCCGACAGGCCATACTCCCGCACATCCCGGCCCCCCACCCGGACAGTGCCCTCAGTGGCGTCATAGAGGCGGGGAATCAACTGCACCAAAGTGCTTTTTGCACTGCCGGTGCCGCCGATGACCCCCACGGTCGCCCCGGCGGGGATGTGAAGATCCACATGGGACAGCGCCGGTTTCTCCGCCTCCTGACTGTACTGAAAGGAGACATCGTCAAAGTCGATCTGCCCGCTGGGCACCTCCTCCACCGGCTGCGTCGGATCCGTCAGAGCCGGTGTCTCCTCCAGCACCTCCCGGATGCGCCGGGCGCTGGCCAGGGAGCGGGTCAGCATCAGAAAGACATTGGAAATCATCATCAGGGAGTTGATGACCTGCATCACATAACTGAGGAAACCGGTCAGCTCCCCCACAGACATGTCGCCGGCCAGAATGAACCGTCCGCCATACCACATGATGAGCACCGCCGTGGTGTACATCACCGTCTGAAAGGCGGGCTGGTTAAGCACCGCCCGGCGGAAGGTGCTGCGGGTGGCGTCCATAACCTCTGTATTCACATCGGCAAAGTTTTCAGCCTCGAATTCTCCTCGGACAAAGGCTTTGATGGCCCGAATCGCGGTGAGGCTCTCCTGGACAAAGCCGTTTACGTGGTCCACCGCCTTTTGCTGGCGTTGGTAGAGGGGACCCACCTTGTGCACGATAATGGCCAGCACAACCCCCAGGATGGGGGAGCAGACCACAAATACCAACGCCAGCCGGCGGTTGAGCAGGAAAGCCAGGCCAATCCCCAGCACCAGCATCACCGGTCCCCTGACCAGAGGACGCAGGCCATTATTCACCGCATTCTGCATCACGGTGACATCCGTAGTCATCCGGGTTACCAGGGAGGGCACGGAAAAATGATCCAGATTGGAGAACGCAAAGTCCTGAAGCCGCTTGTACTCCGCCAGGCGCAGTTCTGCACCGAAACGGTAGGCCGCCCGGGCGGCAAACCGGGCATAGAGCAGTCCGGTGCCCAGGGCCAACAGGGCACACAGGGCCATCTTCCCTCCCTGCTGAAGGATCAGGGGGATGTTGTGATCCGGCACACCGATGTCCACAATATCCGTCATGATCACGGGGATCACCATTTCCAGCAGGCTCTCCAGAAATACCAGCCCCATCGCCAAAATCAGATCTCTGCGGCAGGGGCGCAGGTGGGCCGCAATATACTTTAAATCCCGCATCTCTCTCCTCCTCTCACAGCAGCCGCCCGCCCACATTCCGGTAGGCGCGGGCCAGGAAATCCGCCAGCTGTGAGCGCTCCTGAGGAGTAAACCCCTGGAGCATCCGGTCCTCCAGCCGCTTCAGCTGGCTGTCCCAGGTGGTGAATGCCTCCCGGCCCTTTTCCGTCATCACCACTTCCCCAGTCCGCCGGTCCGTCTTGGACGGGCGGCGCTCCAGAAAACCGTCCCGCTCCAGGCTGTCCAGCATGCGGCAGATCGCCGCCGGGTCCACCTCACAGTAGTCCGCCAGCATCCGCTGGGAGCAGGGGCCCAGGGTGTTCAGACACCGCAGCACCTTGGGCTGTCCCGGTGAGAGGCCCAATTTTCCCAGGTGCGGACGCAGGTAATTCTGCATCACATGGGAAGTCCGGGACAGCAGGGTATGGATTGCGTATTCCACAGCACACACTTCCTTTTTGACAAGTCAATCATTGATATATCTTCTATTGATATATCAATAGTCAGCCCCTCCATTATAATACAAAAAACGGATTCGTCAACTGCCGCAAGGAAAATTCTTCCCAGAGATCCCCTCCCCGGCAAAACAGCGCCGGTTCCGGGCGTTTGCCCGAAACCGGCGCACATTTCTGGCCCTTTTCCCTGAACCGCACTGTCTGGCTGGCGATGGACCCTATATCCGTTTCCTCCACTTGAGCAGCAGCGCAGAATTGATAATCACCAATACAGAGCCGGCGTTGTGTACCAAGGCACCGATTACCGGGTCCAGCGCCCCCCGCATGGCCAGGATAATGGCCACAAAGTTCAGGATCATGGAGAACGCCAGGTTGCATTTGATTGTGACCATCATTCGTTTGGCCAGGGAGAGCAGGTGGGGAAACTCCCCTACATCGTCGCTCACCAGGGCAATATCTGCCGCGTCCACTGCGATGTCGCTGCCAATGCCGCCCATGGCAATCCCCACATAGGCTTTTTTCAGGGCCGGGGCGTCGTTGACACCGTCTCCGATCATGCAAACCATCTGGCCTTTTTCCTGGCATTGGCCGATATAGGCCAGTTTATCCTCGGGGAGGCAATCCGACTGAACCTCCCGAATCCCCAGCGCTCCGGCAATATGGCCTGCCGCCTGTCTGTGGTCCCCGGTGAGGAGCACCGGTGCCACACCGGCCGCCTCCACCCGCTTCACCATCTGCGCCGCGTTCTCCCGCAGCGTATCTGCCAGTGCCAGGAGTCCCGCCAGCTTCCCGTCTTTTGCCAGATAGATGAGGGTACAGCCCTCCGAGAGATACCGCTCTGCCGCCGCTTCCGCCTCAGGCGGGCAGGAGACCCCCTGCTCGCGGAGCAGTTCCCGGTTGCCCGCGGCAATCTGCGCGCCCTCCACCCGCGCCAGGACGCCGCGGCCAGGCAGCATCTGAAACGTCTCCGCCGTTTTCACCGCGCCGCCGGCGTCCCGGCAGCCCTGGACCACCGCCCTGCCCAGAGGATGCTCCGAACGCTCCTCCGCTCCGGCCGCCAGAGAAAGGATCTGCTCCTTCGCTATTTCCGGCTGAAACGTCTCCACCGCCACCACCCTGGGCTTGCCGTAGGTCAAGGTGCCCGTCTTGTCAAAGGCGACCCGGGATACACCGGCCAGGCGCTCCAGCGCGTCCCCCCCCCGGACCAGGAAGCCGTGTTTGGTGGCATTTCCAATAGCGGCCATAATGGCCGTGGGCGTGGCCAATACCAGCGCGCAGGGGCAGAATACCACCAGGATCGTCACCGAGCGGATAATCTCATGGGTCACAAAATAGGTTCCCGCCGCCGCGGCCAGGGCTATGACCACCACCCACGTGGCCCACCGGTCTGCCAGCCCCACAATCTTGGCCTTGCCCGCATCGGCGGATTGCACCAATCGGATCAGGCGCTGGATGGAGCTGTCCTCCCCCACCTTTACCGCCTCCATATCAAAGGAGCCATATTGGTTCACCGTGCCGCTGAACACCTCGTCCCCCGGCCCCTTGTCCACAGGCAGGGACTCCCCGGTCATCACCGACTGGTCAATAGCGGTCTCGCCGGTGCGGATCACCCCGTCCACCGGCACCATCTCCCCGGGCAGAACCCGGAGCAGATCTCCCACCTGTACAGAGGAAGCCTCTACTACTTCCTCCGCCCCTTCCCGGAGAATCCTGGCAGTACGCGGCGTAAGGCGCACCAATTTTTCAATGCCTGCCCGCGCCTTTGCCACAGTCAGATCTTCCAGCAGCGCCCCCAGCTGCATAATGAAGGCCACTTCCCCGGCGGCAAAATCCTCTCCGATCACTACCGATGCAATGAGCGCCATGGAAACCAGCACATCCGCCTTGATATCAAAAGCCGTCACCAGGCCGATGACCGCCTCCAAAAGGATGGGAATGCCGCACAGGATGATGGCCACCCAGGCCGGGTCAAAGGGCAGCGCCGGCACCAGATCCAAGATGCTCAGAAGCAGGGAGATCCCCGCCAGCACCAGACAAACCACGTCCTTTTTCACGCCGCCCCATTCCAAAAACCGTTCTAACGCTTTCATAGCTTCCTCCTTGCCCAGTGTGTTAAAGCCAGCTTCATTATACCCATAGGGGTATAGGTTTGTCAAGAAGGGATAAAAAGAGCCGCCCGCCATGGGCGGCCCGCCGCGCTCGGTTCATGTCATGTTGGCAAATCGCTCCACCGCCTTGGTAAAGCTCTCAATGGTCTTGTCCGCATCTCCATGCTGAATGCCGTCCCGGACACAATGCTGGATATGCCCCTCCAGCACAACCTGACCCACCCGGTGGAGGGCCGACTTGGCGGCATTGATCTGGGAGAGCACGTCCTCACAGGGGACGTCTTCATCCACCATCCGGTCAATGGCCTGCACCTGGCCGATGATCTTTTTCAGCCGCCGGTGAAGGTTCTCCGCATCCATGCACTGTCTCATAGTCTGGCCTCCTGTCTAAAAAGGGGAACTCCGCCTGGAATGGCTCTATTATCGGCCCCTTTTGGGAATTTGTCAAGGCCGGGCGTATCGTCTTTCTTTCCAAGAAAAGTCGTGATTTCAAAGAAATTTGAAAATTTCTGTCACTTTAACGGAAAACCCGCCTGCCGTGTCAAAGTTCGCATGGAGGGTCGCTCCTGCCGTTGTCTTGGTTGTTCGCCCCTTTCCGCTCACTTGGAAAGTAAATGAAATAAATAAGGTACGCAGCAAATTATGATAGCACCTACAATACAAATCGTCAAAATATAAATCACTTTCTTATGTTCATCTTTTGTCACGCTATTCAGCCTCCCTCTATAAGCGCTCATTGATATAGAAGCGGAATTTTCTCTAAAAGCATAATAAGCTACCCAATCCGGCCCTTTCAGTTAGAGTCTGCTATTTGGTGAAACCGCTGGCATTCGGACTATCACTGCACATCTTGCAACGGGGCCGTCCCGGCCTGCTCCAGCTTTCCCTGCCATCAAAACCAGTGAAAAGGGTTGAGCACCTCCCGAAAGAAGTTCCAAAAGGTCTGACAGAAGCGCGTCCCCTGCTCCCCGCGCCCGGAGAGCAGCGCCCGCACGCCGGCAATAACGGCGCAGAGGATCAGATAGAGCCCGATCCCCAGCAGAATACCCAGCATCTTGTTCTCCACCGTACATGCCTCCCCTCGCCGCGCTACAGCTCCCGCTGCATCAGGTCAAAGTCGTACTCCTGGCCACCTACCCGCAGGAACCCCCGAAAGATCCCGGTCTTCTCAAAACCGAACTTCCGGTACAGCGCAATAGCCCTGGCATTGTCACTGCGAACCTCCAGGGAGAGGATCCGCAGCCCGGCCTCCTCCCCGGCAAAGCGGATGACCTCCGCCAGCAGTGCCGAGCCGATCCCTCGCCCCCACGCAGCCTTCCGGACCGCAATGCCGATCTCCCCCCTGTGGGCCAGTCGGGGCCGGGAACCGCTGGAGAGGGAGGCCGTGCCAATCACCTCGCCGCCCTCCACGGCAACCAGGAACAGCTGACCTCTCTCCCGGGCCATGCGCTCCAGGAAGGCCCGCTCCGTCTCCACTGTCACTGGCAGGCCCTCCGCGCCATAGGTCAGGTAGTCCGTCTCTCCGCCCACCTGCCGGCAGCACTCCAGCACTGCTTCCGCGTCAGCGGCTGACGCTTTCCGAATTTCCATTGCTCTCCCCTCCGCGCCATCCGCTTGTTCTCCGGGACGCCGCGGGGCAAAAAATCCTGGAGCGGCGCTTGTATTTTCCCCTGATTCTATGGTAACATGATAACATATGAAGACAGATGGGTCAATCACCCACGAAAGGAGCGAGCACTTTGAAGATCCATGAGTCGGCAGAGAACTATCTGGAGGCGATTCTCATCCTCAACCGCCGCAACGGGGATGTCCACGCCATCGACATCGCCGCGGAGCTGAACTTCTCCAAGCCCAGCGTCAGCATCGCCATGAAAAAGCTGCGGGAAGGCGGCTATATTGAGATCAATGAGCTGGGCCACATCACTCTGACCCCCTCCGGACAGGAGATCGCCGAGCGTATCTACGAGCGCCACACCTTCCTCTCCGCCTGGCTCACCTCCCTGGGCGTGGATCCCGTGGTGGCCGCCGAGGATGCCTGCCGCATGGAGCATGTCATCAGCGCTGAGAGCTTCGACGCCATCCGCTCCTTTGTCAAGGCGAATTCCTGATCGCCGCTCCCTTCCATGGATCACCGCAGGGCGCCGGGGCATAAGCCCCGGCGCCCTGTAACTTCAACGTCTCCCATCAACCCCCGCCGGTGAAGGGATAGAGGATCCCTCCCAGAAGGCCGCAGAGCAGCATCACATAAATCGGGTTGGGTTTCCAGCGCCTCAATACCAGAAAAGCCGCGGCAAAGATCCCCAGGCCGATGAAGTTGAAGGACGCCTCCCCCTCCCCGGTGAGGGCCAGGAGCAGGATGTTCACCCCTGCCGCGGCAATCAGGGCCACAATGGCCGGCCGCAGACCCCGCAGCGTCCCCTGGATATAGGTCATGTCCCGGTACTTCTCATATAGCTTGGCCAGCACGCTCACCAGCACACAGGCCGGCGCCACATACCCGATCATGGCCACCACCGCCCCGGGGATCCCCGCCACACGAATCCCTACAAAGGTGGAGGAGTTGATGCCGATGGGCCCGGGGGTCATCTCCGAGATGGTGATGAGGTCCGTAAACTCTCCCATGGTGAGCCAGCCGTGCTTGTCCACCACCTGCTGACTGATCAGGGGCAGCGCCGCCATTCCCCCGCCAAAGCTCAAAAGCCCGATCTGGAAAAAGCTCAGCAGCAGCTCCAGATAGATCATGCCGCGCCCCCCTTTCCCTTCCGCTGTCCCAGCCAGGTGCGGCCGAATCCGTACAGGCCGCAGGCCAGAATGATCCACAGCACATTGACGTCAAAGAACCAGGAGGCACAGAAAGCCGCCGCCATGGTCACCACGCCGGGGATCCCGGACTCCCGCCAGGCATTTCCGGCCAGATTCACCGTCACGTCGGCAATCACCGCCGCGATGCCGGACTCCATGCCCTTCAGCACCGCCGCTACGATCTGGTTGCTGCGGAAGGCGTCGTAGCAGAAGGAGATGATGCCGATGATCACAAAGGGCGGGATCACCGTGCCGATGACGGATACCACCGTCCCCAGAAATCCCGCCACCCGGTGGCCCACCAGGATCGCGGCATTCACCGCCACAGCGCCCGGACAGGACTGGGCAATGGCCGTCATGTCCAGCATCTCGTCCTCCTCCAGCCAGTGGAGCTCATCCACGAACTTCCGCTTCATCAGCGATACGATCACGTAACCCCCGCCGAAGGTAAAGGCGCTCAGGGTCAGCGTAGACCAAAACAGCGTCAAATACTTATTCTTTGTTCCCATTGTCTCTCTCCCTCCGGTCCCCGCACACTTGTCAGAGGGGACCGTTTTTATTATAATCAAACCGCAGGGGTCTGTAAATGACAGATGCCGCTTTTCACGAAGGGAGGTGCTCTGCGATGGTCCCTACCGATCCGGTGATCCTGCTCAGCTTTGTTAACATGAAACTTCGGGACTTCTATCCCGATCTGGAAGAATTCTGCGCCAGCGAGGATATTGCCCGGGAGACCCTGGAGGAGAAGCTCTCCGCCATCGGCTACCGGTACGACCCGGCACGCAATCAGTTTGTATAGGCAGCCGCCCCTCCGCCCTCTCCGGGTCGGAGATCCCCTCCTATTGTAAACCTTTACAAAAAATCGGGTTGACAACAGGGACTTCCTGTGCTACCATCTCCCCAGACTGTTTCCCCTGAGGAGGATCTTGCCATGGAAAAGAACGCCCTGTGTCTCCGGACCCGGGATCTCACTGTCATTGCCGCCTGCGCCGCCCTGATGGCGGTGTGCGCCTGGATCGCCATCCCCACCGATCCCCCCTTCACCCTCCAGACCATGGCGGTGTTCCTGACCGTGGGCGTGCTGGGGGGCAAGCGGGGCACCATCGCCGTGGGGCTCTACCTGCTGATGGGGGCCGTGGGCCTGCCGGTGTTCGCCGGGTTCGGCGGCGGGCTGGGGATCCTGCTGGGCACCACCGGGGGCTATATTCTGGGCTTTCTGGGCTCAGCGCTGGTGATGTGGGCCATGGAGCGGCTGCTGGGGGGAAGGCCTCTGGTGCTGCTGTTCTCCATGGTGCTGGGCCTCCTGGTGTGCTACGCCTTCGGCACCGTCTGGTATATGGCGGTCTATGCCCGCGCTTCCGGCCCCATCGGCCTGGCGGTGGCCCTGGGGCGGTGCGTGGTGCCCTTTGTGGTGCCGGACCTGTGCAAGATCGCCGTGGCGCTGACGCTCAGCCTGCGGCTGCGGCGGCATGCGCAATAATCCATGGCGCAAAAAACGGGAGGACGCAGATGCGTCCTCCCTTCTGTTATGTCTTGTCATCCCAGTTGTCGTCCAGCTTCCGCAGCCAGGCAGCGATGGGCCCGTGGAACAGCCCCAGCCAGGCCCCGGCCAGCACCAGCAAAACGCCCAGCACAGTCAGCCAGTCGCTCAGGGGCCCCGCAAAATGCAGGCAGCCAAAGCCCAGGAACACCAGGAGAAAGCTCCGCAAGATCCGCTCAATCCCCTCCATGTCACTCCTCCTATTCATCGTCGTCCCACAGGTGGTAGCCCGCAAAACCATAGAAAGCGCCCATGAGGACAAACGGAATCCCGATCAGGCCGAAAGCCACATGGATCTGCAGCAGCGTGTTCCCCAGCGAGATCAGCAGGAGCCCCAGCATCATCCGCTTCAGCCCGAACACGGCGCTCCCTCCTTTCATTTTTTATCAATTTTATCCAAAATGATTGTCCCTGTCAATCCATTTCCCGTCAGATTTTCCTCTCCCCTTGACAAGCCTTGTATTTCGAGGTATATTATATCTATCGAATCACGAGGCATCGAGAAAGGAGGGCTTTGCCATGCGGCAGAAACAGGCCATGGAGCACACCTCCCTGGTGGTGCTGCACCTTTTGAGTGTGGCGGACATGTACGGCTATGAGATGATCGCAGCGCTGGAGAAGAGGTGCGACAGCACCTTCACCATGAAGGAGGGGACGCTGTACCCCATCCTCCGGGGGCTGGAGAACAGCGGCGCGGTCACCGCCTACCGCCAGGTGTCCCCCGCCGGCCGGGAGCGGAAGTACTACCACCTGACGGAGCGGGGCAGAAAACAGCTGGCGGAGGAGACACGGCAGTGGAGGGCCTACGAGGGGGCCATCAACGCCGTGCTCAGCATGGGGTGACCGGTATGGATGGTCAGGAATTCTGCCAGGCCGTACTCGTCCACATCCCCCGGGCCACAGCGGCAGAGCGGGAGGCCATCCGGCAGGAGCTGCTGGAGCACCTGGAGGACCACCAGGAGGCCCTGGAGGCCGGCGGCATGGATGAGGCCGCCGCCCAGGAGCGGGCCGTGGCGGCCATGGGGGACGCCGGTGAGATCGGCCGGCAGTGGAACCAGCGCCTCTCCCCCCTCTGGCTGTGGGTGGGGAGACTGTGCAAAGGGGCAGCGATCGTCCTGCTGGTGGTACTGCTGATCCGCCCGGGGTCGATCCTCGCCTGCGCCGCGGACAATCTCCAGGCCCGGTGGCGCGATGATCCGGTGGAGAGTGCGATCCATCCGGATGCCGTGTGGATAAAGGAGATGGATCTCCGGGTGCAGCTGCACGACCAGGTGATCCGCATCCACCGGGTCGCGCTGGTGGAGGACGACTGGACCGATTCCCAAGCCAACCGGCAGGGAGTGTATCAGCTCTATGTCCAGGCCCTGTCCTATGCCCAGAATCCCCTCCGCCCGGCGCTGTCCATATGGGGAATGTGCTGCAACGGAGAAGATGGGAAACAGGTCGGTGCAAGCCTCAGCCCTTATAATCTCCGGGGGGCGGACGCGCGGACCATGGCATTTCCATTAGAGGAGGGGATACCCACGGCGGTGCTCACCTTCGCCCCCTATGGGCAGGCGTTCGCGACACTGTCCCTGCCCATCAACTGGGAGGAGGTGTCCCATGCGTCTTAAAAAGCCATCCCCCAGCCGCAGGCGCCAGGCTCTGCGATGGGCCGCGCTGGCCCTGACCCTTTTGCTGATCAACGCGGCTCTGGGCCGCTACCCCCTGCTCCCCAGCCGGGCCCTGGCCATCGAGGCATCCAAGTACGCCCTGTGGGACACGGAGATCCTCCACAGCACATGGGATGGTACGCGGCGGATCTTTCTCTGCCGGGCAGAGGTGGGGCTCTATTGCGCCACGGTCAGCTTTGACCCGCTCTTCGGCTGGGACGTCTACGGCGAGCCCCTGGTGGTTCCCTGGGACAGCCAACCCCTCCAGGGGGCAGACGGCTCCTGGACCGACCAGCAAACCTCCGTCTACCTTTTCGGCTTTGTGCCGGAGGGTGAGGACCCGCCCACCTTCTCCATCCGCACCGGGGAATCCCTGGCCAGCAGTCACTTCGAGCCGGTCAAGGAGATCGAGCAGGTGACGCCCCAGCCGGAGATCCCCGGCGAGGGCGGCAGCTATTACCTCTCCATCTACCACTATCCGTCCTCCGCCGATGTGGGGCGGATTTATGGACA
>CALXDF010000095.1 GCA_944386995.1 uncultured Oscillospiraceae bacterium | reverse complement strand
AGGAGTCCGATCCTGCGATGGATAATGCGGTTCTCATCTGTTTTCGCTCCTTTTTGATGAATTTGCATTAACTTTTCTATAGCGACAGAGAGTGGTGCCCCCGGTCTGCCGCTGGGATTCACTTGTTGGCCGCGAAGGTGAAAAAGGCCTCGCTGTGTTCGTAATTTGAGAGATAGCAGTCGGCCAGGTCCTTGAGGGCCTCCTGCTCCGGCTCATAGGGGTCGTAGACCCCCACCACCGGGAAGCCGTCGGCCTTGGCGGTCCGGACGGCGTGGAGGGCGTCCTCAAACACCGCGGTCTCCGCTTTTTCTGTCCCAAGATGCCGCAGGGCAATCCGGAAAATGTCCGGCTCCCCCTTGCCGCTGAGTCCCAGGTCCGCGCAGGAGAAAATAGCGGTGAAACAGTCCAGCATGCCGCAGCGCTCCAGTGCCTCCCGGGCCAGCGCCCCATCGTTGGCAGTGGCCACACACAAGCGGAGACCCATGGATTGCAGCTGCCGGAGAAACGGCTCCACCCCCGGCTTGGGCCGGACCTCCTCCCGGTAGAACGTGCCGATCATGGCGTTGACCCCCGCCACGATCTCCGGGACGGACAGGGGAACCCCGTAGTGTTCCCGGTAGTACCGGGCGGCCTGCTCCGTGCTGAAGGTCTTGAAGGTATCTCCCAGCCGCTCCCGGGGCTCATAGCCGATGGAGCGGAGATAGCGCTCTCCCAGGGTGGCCCAGACGGCCATGGAGTCCAGCAGCGTGCCGTCCAGGTCAAAGATCGCCCCCCGGATCACGGCGCGGTGATGGACTCCGCCAAGGCCCGGAGTCCCGCGGCGGCCTGCTGGATGTCGGATGCGCCGAAGATGGCGGACACCACGGCGATACCGGCCATGCCGCAGCCTTTGAGGGATGGCGCATTCTCCGCCGAGATGCCGCCGATGGCCACGGCGGGGATGGAGACGCTGGAGCAGATCTCCCGCAGCGCCTCGGCTGTGATGCGGATGGCATTGCGCTTGGTGGGGGAGGGGAACACCGCCCCTACCCCCAGGTAGTCCGCCCCGGCGGTCTGGGCCGCTCGGGCCTGGGCCACGGTCTTGGCGGTGGCGCCGATGATGAAATCCGGTCCGGCCTGGCGGCGGATCTCCGAAACAGGGGCGTCCTCGATCCCCACATGGACACCGTCGGCCCCGCTCTCCAGGGCTACGTCCAGACGGTCGTTGATGATGAGAGGGACGCCGTACTGCCGGCACAGAGCCAGTACGGCCTTGGCCTCCGCCACAAATTTCTCTTTAGACAGGTTCTTTTCCCGCAGCTGTACCAGGGTGACGCCGCCCCGGAGGGCGTCCTCGATCTGCTCAGACAGCGTCTGACGGCCCACCCAGGCCCGGTCTGTCACTGCGTACAGCCGCAGCATTTCCCGATCAAATCTCATTGGCTCGCTCCTTCATGGTGGTGAAATAAGCCTCCGGATCGCGGCAGGTCATGGCGCCGCTCATGACGCAGGCCCCCGCGGCCCCGGCCTGCCGCACGGCGGCTACATTTTCCGCCGAGATGCCGCCGATGGCGTACACCGGGATCAATACGCTGGCGCAGACCTCCCGGAGGAAGTCCAGGCCCCGGCCCGGCGTCCCGGCCTTGCAGGCGGTGTCAAACACGTGGCCGGCGGTGATATAGTGGCAGCCCAGGGCCTCCGCCTCCACCGCGTCCGCAGCGCTGTGGCAGGAGGCCCCCAGGATGGGGAACGCCGCACGCTCCGCCTCGGAGAGGCTCCGGAGGACCGGCAGGGGCAGGTGGACCGAGGTATGGCCCAGCTCCCGGGCCACCTCCACAAAGCTGTGGAGGATGCAGGGGACGCCGTGGCGGGCGCAGAGGTCCATCACCGCCACCGCCAGTTTTTTGTACTCCGGCGGCGGCAGGTCCTTCTCCCGCAGGATGATCCCGGCGGGCCGGGCCGCCGCCAGGCGCTCGAGCCGCGTGAGAAAGTCCTCCCGGCACAGGGCGCGGCTGGTCACACACAGAACCTTAAACATACAGGTAATCGTTGAGCACGGGCTGGAGGCCCTCGCCGGCGATGTCGCCGTACATCTTCTCCAGGCTCCGGTTGTCGTCGATCTCGAACTGCTCGTCCCCCTCCGGTTCCCCGGCGTCCTTGCCGGTGTACTTGCTCTCGTGGTCCCCCACACCGGTGGAGACGCCGGCGGATACCTTGGTGGCGCAGATCTTCACAATGCCGTTGCGGAACTGCGCGCTCTCCCGGGAGGACACGGTGATCCCCACAAAGGGCAGGAAGATCCGGTAGGCGCAGAGGATCTGACAGAGCTGCTTCTCGTGGACGTCCAGGGGGTTGATCTTGTCGTTGTTGATGATGGGCCGCAGTCGGGGGCAGGACAGGGACATCTCCGCGTGGGGATACTTGCGCTGGAGGTAGTAGACGTGGAGGGCGCTGGCCAGGGCATCCTTGTGGAAGTCCGAGAGCCCCAGCAGGGCGGAGAAGGCCACCCCCCGCATGCCCCCCATGAGGGCCCGCTCCTGGGCGTCGAACCGGTAGGGCCACACCCGCTTGTGCCCCATGAGGTGCAGGGTCTCATACTTGTCTGCGTCATAGGTCTCCTGGAACACGGTGACATAGTCCGCACCGCACTGGTGGAGGTAGCGGTACTCATCCGTGTTCACCGGATAGATCTCCAGCCCAACCATGCGGAAATACTTCCGGGCCAGTTTGCAGGCCTCGCCGATGTATTCCACGCTGGACATGGACCGGCTCTCCCCGGTGAGGATCAGGATCTCCTCCATGCCGGAACCCGCGATGACCTGCATCTCGTGCTCGATCTGCCCCATGTTCAGTTTCATCCGCTTGATGTGGTTGTAGCAGTTGAAGCCGCAGTAGACGCAGTAGTTCTCGCAGTAGTTGGCGATATAGAGGGGTGTGAAGAGGTAGACCGTGTTGCCAAAGTGGCGGCTGGTCTCCAGCCGGGCCCGCTGGGCCATCTGCTCCAGGAAGGGCTCCGCCGCCGGGGAGAGCAGTGCCTTGAAGTCCTCAACGGAGCAGGTCTCGTGCTCCAGGGCCGCCTGCACGTCCCGGGCGGTGTACTTGCCGTAGTCATAGGACGCCACCTGGGACATGACCTTCTCGCAGACGTCGGAGTGGATCTGCTCCATGCCCGGAAGGTACTCCATGTGGTTTTTCCGGGAGGATGGGTCGTTTTCCAGCCGGTGCTTCTTCTCCAGGGCCGCCGGGGAGAGGAATTCCGAGTCCACCAGGAATTGGTTTTCCATGCTCACCCCTCCTCAGTCCCGCAGGAACCCGGTGAGGGGGTCCGAGGCGGAGGCCCCCCGGGTCAGTACCCGGCCCAGCCCCGCAAGATAGGCGCTGCGCCCGGCCTCGATGGCTTGGCGGAAGGCGGAGGCCATCCGGGGCAGGTCCCCGGCGGTGGCCAGGGCGGTGTTGGACATGATGGCCGCGGCCCCCATCTCCATGGCCTCACAGGCCTGGGAGGGCTTGCCGATGCCAGCGTCCACGATGATGGGCAGGTCGATCTCGTCGATGAGGATCTGGATGAATTCCTTGGTGGCAAGTCCCCGGTTGGAGCCGATAGGCGCCGCCAGGGGCATCACCGCCGCCGCGCCGGCGTTCACCAGATCCCGGGCCACATTCAGGTCCGGGTACATGTAGGGCATCACCACGAACCCCTCCTTTGCCAGGACCTCCGTGGCCCGGATGGTCTCCTGGTTGTCGGGCAGAAGGTATTTGGAGTCCCGCATGATCTCGATCTTCACAAAGTCCCCGCAGCCCAGTTCCCTCGCCAGGCGGGCGATGCGCACCGCCTCGTCCGCCGTCCTGGCGCCGCTGGTGTTGGGCAGGAGGGTCACCCCCTTGGGGATGTAGTCCAGGATGTTCTCCTTCTCCTGGGTGTTGGCCCGGCGGACGGCCAGGGTGATGATCTCCGCCCCGGCGTCCCGCACCGCCGCCTCGATCAGGGCCAGGGAGTACTTCCCGGAGCCCAGAATAAAGCGGGAGGTAAATTCGTGTCCGCCGATGATGAGCTTGTCCTGTTCCATGGATGCTGTTCCTTCTTTCCTGTGGTTTTATGGTTTAGGGTTCGAAATGTCCTGATAAGATACGCAGTGCCATGTGGGCCTGGTGGGCGGCGCACAGGGCCACCCGGGGGGCCACCAGGCCGATGCCGTCCGCCACATCGCTGACGCCGTCGCCGCAGAGGTAAAAGCGGCTGGTC
The DNA here is from genome assembly GCA_944386995.1 of uncultured Oscillospiraceae bacterium. Taxonomy (GTDB): domain Bacteria; phylum Bacillota; class Clostridia; order Oscillospirales; family Oscillospiraceae; genus CAJFPI01. The sequence continues at coordinate 2,856 of CALXDF010000095.1, read as the reverse complement.
AGACGCCGGGTGCGGATCGTGTTGGCGCTGCCGAGCCCCGCCATGCCCGAGGCTGCCACCAGAAATTTCTCCGGCAGCTGCTCCAGCACGGTGTTGGCCAGCATGGCTTTGGCCGCCGCATCGTCCAGAGCCTCGCAGATAATATCTGCGCCCGCCAGCAGAGACGCTGCGTTTTCCGCCGTCAGGCGGACGGTATGGGGATCCAGCCGGATATATGGCGCCGCTTCCCGCAGATTTTCTGCCAGGGCCTCGGTCTTGTACCGGCCCACCTGGCTGGCCTTGTACTGCTGACGGTGAAGGTTGGTCACATCCACCCGGTCAAAGTCGATGAGGATCAGCCGCCCAACCCCGGCCCGTGCCAGAAAATTGGCAATGTGGGAGCCCAGCCCCCCCAGACCGCATACCGCCACTGCGGCGGCGGAAAAACGGGCAGTCAGCTCGGCACCCTGACGCTCCTTGAGCGCCTGCTCCAGCGCCTCTTTTGTGGGGATCATCTCAGCCACCTCCCACAAAGCGGACGATCTCAATACGGTCCCCGTTCTGGAGGACCGTCTCGCCGTACCGGGAGCGGGGGACGATCTCTCCATTTCTCTCCACAGCCACGCGCTGGGGATCATAACCGGCGGAGGCCAGATGATCTGCCAGGGTCATTCCGGCCGCCGGAAACAGCTCGCCGTTGATCTGCACCATAGATTCTCTCACCTCCAAACAAAAAAACGGGAAGTTCCCCAATCTGGAAACTTCCCGTTTACAAAAACGTGTCATCTGCAGGTGTCCCTACGTTGGCATTATCCAAATCAGGTTACCGGTCGGAGGTCATACCTCCCTCTCAGCCTGTTTACAAGCTCCCGTCATCTTTACTTGTGTGATCTACTATACACCCGTTTCCTCAAAAATGCAAGAGGCACAGCAGAAAATGCATTCTGACGCTTGACGCCCCGAGACAGCCGCAAGGCAGCCTCCTGCCCCGATACAACTGTATTGGCTTGTCGGTTCTCTCTGCGATAATGTCAAGGCACTGGAACACAGGGGACGGGAAAGCGTTCATCGAGAGAGCTTGCAGCCTCGCTGAAAAACAGAGGCTTCCCGCTTGATAGATTCTTCTTGAAGCTGGGAAAAGTGATTGTCGGCGCATGAGGACTTTTGAAGCCGCTGGAAGCAATGCGGGCAACAATTTGTATTCTTTCAAAAAAGGGCTTGACTCTGCCGCTGCGTCAACTGCTATACTTTTCTTTGGGAGGGATCGAGATGGAATATTCCATTCAGGAACTGTCACGTCTGTCCGGTGTGACCAGCCGTACACTGCGCTGGTACGACCAGATTGGACTGCTGAAGCCCAGCCGGGTAGCGGAGAGCGGCTACCGGTATTACAGCGGGGCGGCGGTAGACCGGCTCCAGGACATTCTTTATTACCGGGCTCTTGGGGTGGGGCTGGCTCAGATCAAGGAATGTCTGGAAGATCCCGCCTTTGACCGTGTGGCCGTACTGCGCGGGCATCTGTCCGCGCTGGAGGCGGAGCGGATGCGGTTGGAACGTTTGATCCGATCCGTGCGCGACACAATCGGATGTGAGGAAAGGAAGGAAACCATGAACGATCAACAGAAATTTGAGGGGTTCAAAAAGACCGTTATCACGGAACATGAGCGACGTTACGGCCGGGAGGCCCGAGAGAAATACGGCGACCGAATGGTGGATGCCGCCCAGCGGGCGGTGCTGGATATGACGGTCGAGCAGTATCAGGAGTGGACCGGCCTGGACCAGGAACTCCGGAAACAGCTGGAGGCCGCTGTACAGGCCGGAGTGTCTCCGGAAAGCAAAGAAGGGAAGAGGGCCGCCGAACTCCATCGCCGGTGGATTGCCGCCGCAGGTGGTCCGTATGATCCGGTGAAGCACCGGGGAATCGTAGAACTCTATGTGTCGGATCCGCGGTTTATCCAATACTATGACCAGAATATTCCCGGCTGCGCCCGTTTTTTGCGAGATGCGGTAGTACACTGGGTTGCATAAGCAAAGAACCGGCCCGGAAGCATGTCTTCCGGGCCGGTTCTTTTACACGCTGGGACGCGCCCCATAGTGGGGCCGATACCGCCGCGGGCAGGCCGCCAATAGTCCGATTCCGACTGACAGCAGGACAGCCTGGACTGCAATTACTACCGCCGGCACGACAAACGTCGGATCCAGGATCCCCAGGGTCAGAGGGTATCCGCTGAAAAATGTTCCGTTCCAAATCCCCAGAGCTTTCGGCAGGGGCAGGAGGACCAGAACAAAGGGGAGGGGCATCCACACATAGAGCAGCCAGGGCCGCAGCCGCCCCAGCAGCCAGCCGCTGCCCAGGGCGAACACCAGGGGCGGGACCAGGGTGACCAGGGCGGGGAACATCAACTCGCCCCATCCGTACCAATCGAAGTACCGTCCATAAAAGAGGGCCGCCTCCCCCAGACACACCAGAGCCAGCAGCACCGTCCCCGCCAGGGCGGCAGCGCACCGGGCCAGGGCGTACCGTCGGGGCTCCATGGGGGCGGCGGCTGTAAGCACCGCCGCCCGCCGGGCTCTCCCCGAAGTGAAAAAGGTCAGAAAAAACAGAGATCCGATCCACAGGAGGGGGACCATCCGGCTCAAAAAGTCCCCGAAGCTCCAGGGGGAGAAGGGGGCGGTGTGGGACACCCCCAGGATGGTCACGCGGCTCAGCACCTGCCATCCGTAGAAGAGGAGCACCAGCAGAAGTCCCCCGAAAAATTTGTTCCACAGCAGGCGCCTGCACTCATATTGAAAAATTTTAAGCAAGGTTCAGATCCTCCTCCGTCAGCCCGCAGGCGTCCAAAAAGTCTTGATAGGTCAGATAGGGGCAGGCGTAGT
>CALXDF010000094.1 GCA_944386995.1 uncultured Oscillospiraceae bacterium | reverse complement strand
GGGACAGCAAAGGCCGCACCTGCAAGGAGATCGGCGCCATTGCCCTGTGGAACAAAAACAAGAGCGAGGACGAGGTCTTCAAGATCTACCGCAGAGAGTATAAAAAACGCTTTGCCTGGATCAAGGCCAAGCGGATTGACCCAGCGGTGTTTTACGAGTGGAGCGCCAGGGCCCGGGAGAAGAAGGACGCCTGTGAGCGTGGCGAACTGACCCTGGAGGAGTTCCAGGCGTGGCTGAAGCAGTCATGAAGCAAGGACCGGGGACTGGTCAATGAGCCCGCCCCCGGTCTATTGATTTTATGCGGCCTAGATTTGATCTGTTTATTGTCCAACCTGTGTGTTTTCCGCCCATGGAGAGAACAGACAGTATGCGGGATTTAATTCTCCGGTATAGATCCAAACATTCTCGCCCATCTCAATGGGCTGGGAAAACAGAAGATTCGGGATAAACAGCTTCAGTGTGGTGCGCTTTTTCCCTTTGATATTGATGCCGGCCGGGGCAGGCCTCCGCTGAAATGCGTCCACCCGCTCCGCCAGATCTGGAATGCCCAGATCCCGGGAGAGCCGTGGCAGCAGCTCCTCCGGACGGCCGTAGACCACGTGGTTTGGATTTTGCAACCAATTCACTCCAACCATTAAAATATCATCCTTTCTTCCAATTGGATTTGTCATTTGGGGACTAGGCCCCGCCGGAGCTCCCGCACCTCCTGCTGAGACGGAGGAACCCGGCCCAGGCACAGGAACGCGCCGCGCAGGGAGCCGAAGGAGACGGCCAGCTCCATCCGCAGATAAGGAGGAAGCTCCTCCCGCAGGGGTGTGCGTCCCAGACGGCCGCACAGAGCGTCCAGGGCCTCCAGATGTTCCCGCTGGGCTGGCGTGAGGGCCCTGGTAGGCCGCGCGGGGACGGCCTGGCCGCCCCGCCTCCGCGCTGTCCGGCTTCGGAAGGGATGGCGCTGTATCTTTTTTTCCATGGCATGCTCCCCCTTTCCGGCATCTACCATCCAAAAAAGGGACAAAAAAGTCCGCTTTCCGGAGAAAGCGGACTTCCAGGGCTGTCTGGGTACGACAACGCTGGACAGGCCTCTTTCTGCGGAAGATACCTATCCACCCGTTCCAAGCAGGTTTCCTGGCTCGCGGCTCCTCGCTCACCGCGCCTTCTCACCCCGCCTTGCGGTGGGACAATGGCTGCTGCGGCTCGCTCCCCGTTCACAGTGACCGGATCGCTCGGGATTTCCACCCGATTCCCTTTTCACCCAGCACAGGCTGGGCACTTGGTGGGTTCTGCTCGATTGTGGCTCTATTCTAATCTATATACCGGCACTTGTCAAGGGATGCGGATTTGCCTGTTCCGCCGCCGTCTTGACAAGCAGAAAATCTGCGTCTATAATGACACTGACAAGTGAATCAGCAGGCGGTAGCGAAAGCTTTCATTGGGAATGCGGTGAAAATCCGCGGCAGCCCTCTCTACTGTAAGGATGACAAGTGCCCAACTATGTCACTGTCCGGCGAGCCGGATGGGAAGACGGGCGTGAGGATGAGTCCAAGCCAGGAGACCAGCCGTCTGTGGTGTGTGCACGATCTTTCGGTGGGGAAAGCTGTGTGCGTCGCCGGCCCAGGCTGGCAGTGCATCCGAATGCAGGTCTCCCCTATGAAAATAGGGGAGATTTTTTGTGCATCGATTCGCGGGTCAACACTTGTGAAAGGAGCACAAAACCATGAAAAAACGCGCACTGTCCCTGCTTTTGTCCGCCGCCTGCGCCCTGTCCCTGGTCCTGTCCGCCTGCGGGGGAGACGCCGCCGCGCCGGAGGCATCGTCCTCCGCTCCGGCCGGAACGGAGACCCCCGCCGCCGCGGTGGACCAAACCCGGGAGATCGTCTTTGCCGCCTCCCGGGACCAGTGCCCCGGCGAGCAGGACGCCTACTACGCCTCCATGTCCCTGGGCGTGTGGGAGCCCCTGATCACCAAGGACGAGAGCAACCAGCCCGCCCCCGCCCTGGCCACCAGCTGGGAGCACAACGAGGACGCCACCGTCTGGACCTTCCACCTGCGGGAGGGGGTCACCTTCTCCAACGGCACCCCCTTCAACGCCGATATCGTGCTGGCCAACTTCGACCGGATGAAGAAGGGCCCCTTCGAATCCTCCTTCTACGGCCTGAACATCGACACCATCTACCCCGGCCTGCTCTCCTGGGAGAAGACCGACGACTACACCGTGGTGCTCACCTTTGAGAGCGGCCAGCCCCTGCTGGACTACACCATGGTCAACTATGGCTCCGCCATCTTTGAGCCCTCTTGCTTTGCCGAGGACGGCACCTTCAACGGCTTCCCCATCGGCACCGGCCCCTACGTGGTGACGGAGAACGTGCTGGGCCAGTACTGCGTCATTGAGCGCAACGACAACTACTGGGGCACCCCTGGCATCGCTCAGACCTTCCGCTTCAAGGTGATCCCCGACGCCGAGACCCGCTACACCGCCCTCCGGGCCGGTGAGGTGCAGGGCCTGTGCGATCTGGGCGCCATCTCCCCCTCCCAGGCCGCCGAGATCGCCGACGACCCGGCCTACAACGTGTCCGTGGGCGAGTCCGGCATCACCCACTTCCTCAATGTCAACGGTGGAGCCTTCCCCTTCAACGATGTGCGCATGCGGGAGGGCCTGTCCCTGCTCATCGACCGGCAGACCATCATCGACAGCTTCTACAACGGCTACGGCATCCCCGCCGGCGGCTTTTTGAGCTACACCTCCGCCTTTTATGAGGAGCAGCCGGTGACCTATGACCCCGAGCGGGGCATGGAGCTCATCCGGGAGGTGGTGGGCGACCAGCCGGTGGAGCTGCGCTTCCTCCTGCCCACCGTGGACGCCAACCGCTACCCCTACCAGGAGGAGGCCGAGTACATCCAGGCCCTGCTGGAGAACAACGAGGGCACCAACATCACCGTGAACATCCAGCTCATGGACTGGGGCCCCTGCAAGGAGGAGATGGAGGCGGGCAACTATAGCCTGTGCCTCAAGATCCAGGGCCTGCCCTCCGCCAACCCCTTCTCCCTGTTCAAGGGCTTCCTGTACTCGGAGGGCAGCACCAACATCACCTACGGCCTGGGCTATCACAACGACCACGTGGACGAGCTGATCGACGAGGCGGCTGCCTGCCTGGACGCCGGCCGGCTGGCCGAGATCTACACCGAGCTCCAGGAGATCTCCGCCGTGGACTTCCCCAATATCCCTGTGCTCTACTCCCAGGAGGTGGTGGCCTCCTCCAGCCAGATCACCGGCTACCAGGCCACAGTCTACGGCCTCACCGGCTTCACCCAGGTCTGCTGGGCGGAGTAAGAACCCCGGGAAACCGTACAGCGCCCCCGCATTCCGCGGGGGCGTTGTCTCCACTCCAACCAACCCTGAACCAAAGGCGGTGAACCATGGCGATTTTACAGTACATCGGCCGCAGGCTGCTCATGCTTATTCCAGTGCTCCTGGGCATCTCCCTGGCGGCCTTCCTGCTGGGCCGCATCGCCCCCGGCGATCCGGTGGACGACGCCCTGTTCCGCATCGGCATCGAGTTCCCCACCGAGGAGGATCGGGCGGCCATGCGGACCAAGCTGGGGCTGGATAAGCCCCTGCCGGTACAGTACCTGGACTGGCTGGGAGATGCCCTTCACGGGGGTCTGGGCCGCTCCTACACCGGTAACCAGGACATCGCCCAGGAGCTGATGCGCCGCCTGCCCATCACGCTGAAGGTGTCCCTGGCGGCCCTAGCTGTGGCGGTGGTATTCGGCGTGGGGGGCGGCGTGCTCATGGTGGCCTGCCGGGGCACGTGGCTGGACACGGTGCTCAAGGCCCTGTCCACCCTGCTGCTGTCGGTGCCCGGGTTCTGGCTGGCCCTGTTCCTCATCACCGTCTTTGCCGAGTGGCTCCACCTGCTGCCCACCAGCGGCCTGGACCGGGGAATCCTCTCCCTGATCCTCCCCGCCGTGGCCCTGTCCGCCGCCAACATCGGCTCCACCTCCCGGGTCACCCGGGGCAATATCCTGGCCCAGATGGGGGAGCAGTACATCGTGGTGGCCAACGCCAAGGGAATCTCCCAGCGGGCGGTGATGCTGGGCCACGCCTTCCGCAACTCCCTGGTGCCCATCATCACCCTGGTGGGCAACTACTTCGGGGAGATCCTGGGGGGCAGCACCATCATCGAGAACATCTTCGCCATCCCCGGCCTGGGCAGCTATGTGGTCTCCGCCATCCAGAACCGGGATTACCCGGTGATCCAGGGCTATGTGCTGGTCACCGGTACCACCTTTGTGCTCATCACCCTGGCCATCGACCTGCTCTACATCTTGGTCAACCCGAAAATCCGCGTACAGGGGGGAGAGGCATGACGCTGCGCCAAAAACAGAACCTCAAGCTGGCCATTGTGGGGGGTATCCTGCTGGCCATCGCGCTGATGACCATCTTCGCCCCCTGGCTGGCCCCCTATGACCCCCTCCAGATCGACATGACCAACCGCCTGGTAGACCCCAGCCCGGCCCACCCCCTGGGCACCGACGCCCTGGGCCGGGACGTGCTCAGCCGGGTGATCTACGGCGGCCGGGCCTCCCTGCTGCTGGCGGTGGCGGCCACCTGCTGCTCCATGGCGGTGGGGCTGGCGGTGGGGGTGGCCGCCGGCTACTGCGGCGGCGCGGTGGACGTGGTGATCACCGGCATCTCCAACGTCTTTCAGGGCCTGCCCGGCATGGTGCTCATGATCGCCCTGGTGGGCGTGCTGGAGCCGGGCACCCAGAGCATCCTGCTGGCCCTGGTGCTCACCTCCTGGGTGGGCTTCTCCCGGCTGGTGCGGGGAGAGGTGCTGAAGGTCAAGGGGGAGCTGTACATCGAGGGCATGCGCTGCCTGGGGGCGGGGCACCTGCGCATCGTCCTGCGCCACGTGCTGCCCAACATCCGCACCAACATCATCATCCTGTTCACCACCCGGGTGGGCCGGGTGGTGCTGTCGGTGGCGGGGCTGAGCTACCTGGGCATGGGCATCCAGCCCCCCACCCCCGACTGGGGGGAGATGATCAGCGGCTCCGCCCGGCGGTACTTCCGTACCGCACCCCACCTGCTGTGGGCGCCGGGCCTGTGCATCATTCTGCTCACCCTGTCCATCAACCTGCTGGGGGACCTGCTGCGCGACCGGCTGGACGT
>CALXDF010000093.1 GCA_944386995.1 uncultured Oscillospiraceae bacterium | reverse complement strand
GGAGTGGAACTGGTATGATGCGGGGACGGACAACGGCGGACGGACGAAACGGATCACGGATCACTGGTTTTACTATGAGGCATGGTTCTAGTGCCGCGCCGGCCTGTCCTGGCGGCGGCTGGCCTCTTCCCTGCCGCCGTCCGCCCTCTCCGGCGCGGCGGGATTGTAAGAAACGGAATTTTATGATAGGATAGAGGTACAAATCCCGGAGAAAGGAGGACACAGAATGAAGAAAACGAGGAACATCCGGCGGCTCTGGTGTCTGGCGCTGGCGCTGCTGCTGGTGGGACAGCTGACGGCCATCCGGGGCACGGCGGCTCCGGCCGGGGTGTATTTCACTGTGGCTGACCGGGTCGTGCTGGTGATGGAGGACGCCACCATGCCCTTGCAGCAGGACGGGCAGTGGTACATTCCCCACACGGTCTTCACCCAGCGGGAGCTGGACGTGACCTACGGCCGCAGCGTCGACCGGCAGACGGCCTACCTGATGACCCTGCGGCAGCGGCTTTCCTTCGATCTGGCGGGGGGGCTGTGCTATGACCAGTCCGGGCGGTACTACTACAATATCCGGGCCATCGTCCGGGGGGACTATGTCTTCTTCCCCCTGGAGATGGTGGCAAATTTCTTTGACCTCAACTGGTCCTATCGCTCCACCTCCCTGGTGCCCATGATCCGGATCACCGACAGCTCCTCCACGCTCTCTGACGCGGTTTTCCTGGACGCAGGCGCCACCCTGCTCCAGAGCCGCTACGACGACTATCTCCGCTCCATCGCCCCAGAGGAGGAACCGGAGACGCCGTCGGTGAGCACTCCCTCCGGCCAGCGGGTGTATCTGCTGCTCTCCTACAGCAATTTTATCGACGCCCAGGCGGTCCTGGACACGCTGGAGCAGTATGATCAGCGGGCGGCCATGGTGTTTTCTCCCGATGAAATGGAGGGACAGGACGACCTGCTGCGCCGCCTGGTGGGACAGGGGCACGCCGTGGTCATTGCCCCGGAGGGGACCACAGAGAGCGCGGTGGTCCAGGAGCTGGCGGCGGCCAATGCCGCCCTCTGGCAGGCCGCCTGCGACAAGACCCGTCTGGTGTACCTGGGCGAGGCGCAGAGCAGCCTCTCCCAGGCGGTAGAGGCCCTGGGATACACGGTGTGCAGCGTAGACATCGACTACAGCCCCTATCCTCTCACCGGCAGCACCCGGGCCAGCCGGCTTTACAGCAATATTACCGGCCGCGCCAGCCGGGATGTGTGCGTCTACCTGGGGGACGAGCGGGCCGCGGTTCCCGGGTTTGGCAATCTGCTCAGCCGTCTGGAGGACGGGAGCTGCCGGGTTCTTGCCTATCGGGAGACGGTGGAATGAGCGCCTGAGCGGGGCATTTTCCCCCCGGCCGGCGGAAAATGGCGGGATGTTTAACAGATTGTTCAACAAAGCCGCCGGGGAAACGGATATACTTTTGCTTAGAAAATCGGCGGGGCTGACCGCCGCGAAATCTGACAGAACGGGAGGGATCACTTATGGCGCGCAGGATTCTGGTGGTGGAAGACGACCGGAATATCTCCGACCTGATCCGTATGTATCTGGAGAAGGAGGGGTTCGAGGTGACCGCCGCCTTCGACGGGGGGACGGCCGTGGAAAAATTCAAGGAGATTCAGCCGGACCTGGTGCTGCTGGACATCATGCTGCCGGTGATGGACGGCTGGGGCGTGTGCCAGAAGATCCGGGAGATGAGCAAAACCCCCATCATCATGCTCACGGCCAAAAGCGAGGTCTTTGACAAGGTGACCGGGTTGGAGATGGGGGCGGACGACTATATTGTCAAGCCCTTTGAGATGAAGGAGCTGATCGCCCGTATCAACGCGGTCCTCCGGCGCACGGAGATCCCCGACGACACGCGCAAGCGCCTGGTGTTTGACAAGCTCATCATCGACCTGGATTCCTATGAGCTGATTGTGGACGGCAAGAAGATCGACACGCCCCCAAAGGAGCTGGAGCTGCTCTATCACCTGGCCTCCACCCCCAACCGGGTCTACACCCGCAACCAGCTGCTGGATGAGGTATGGGGCTTCGACTACTTCGGCGACAGCCGCACCGTGGATGTGCACATCAAGCGTCTGCGGGAGAAGGTGGAAAACGTCAGCGACCAATGGGAGCTGAAAACCGTGTGGGGCGTGGGCTACAAGTTCGAGCTCAAAACCCCCGACGCGGCAAAAAAGGGCTGACGCTTTCCGGGGCGCGGCCCCGGCCGGCATTGTTCAAGGAAAGGAGGACCCGGCTTGAAGCGCTTTCGCGGGATTTATTGGAGTCAGTTCACGCTGACCGCCGGAATGGTGCTGCTGACGCTGCTGCTGCTGGGCACCTCCTTCTTTACGCTCTCCTACACCTATCTCATGTCGGAGAAGCAGCAGGAGCTGGAGGAGAAGGCGCGGATGGTGGCGGATTTGACACATACCTATGCCAACAACGGCAGCCTGCCGGAGACCTTCGGCGGGCGCAGCGAGGGGCTGGAGATCATTGCCCAGGTGGCCGCCTCCATCTCCGATATTGACTTTCTCATCTGGGATACGGGCAGCAACACCATGCTCACCACCGACGAGGCGCTGGAGGGGCTGGAGATCTCCCTGCCCTCGGCGGTGACCCGCCGGGTCCTGTCCGGCGGCACCTATATAGGGATGACGGATCTGAACATCTACTCCAGCCGGAAATACGTGGTGGCCGTGCCCATCACCAGCGACACCCTGCTGGGCCCGAAGGTGGCGGGGATGGTGCTGGCTGTCACCGAGGCCAACAGCCTGACGGAGATGTGGCGGGCTTTTCTGGGCATTTTTGCCATGACCGCCATCACCGTGATCCTGATCGCCTTTGTTGCCTCCTCGGTGGTCGCCATGCGCCAGACCAAGCCGGTCAAGGAGATGGCCGTGGCCGCCCGCCGCTTTGCCGGTGGGAATTTCGACATCCGCGTGAATACCGCTTCCGGCCGGGACGACGAGATCGGTGAACTGGCCGAGGCATTTAACGCCATGGCCGACTCTCTGCAGCAGACGGAGCAGCAGCGCCGGGAGTTCATTGCCAACATCTCCCACGAGCTCAAAACTCCCATGACCAGCATCACCGGCTATGCCGAGGGCATTTTGGACGGCACCATCCCCCACGACCAGGAGGAGCACTACCTGCGCATCATATCCGACGAGAGCCGGCGGCTCAACCGCCTGGTGCGGCGGATGCTGGAGGTATCCCGGATCCAGAGCGCGGACCTGCTCAAGGAGAAGGCCCCCTTTGACATCTGTGAGAGCATGCGCCGGGCGCTGATCTCCCTGGAGAAAAAGATCACCGACCGGAATCTGGATGTGGAAGCCGACATTCCGGAGGAGCCCACGCTTGTGCTGGGGGACAAGGATCTCATCACCCAGGTGATCTACAACCTGCTGGAAAACGCGGCCAAATTCGCCTATTCCGGCACCACCCTCTATCTGGGGGTAAAGGTCCGGGGCGAGAAGGCGGAGGTGTCCGTGCGCAACGTGGGGGACACCATTGCACCGGAGGAGCTGCCCCGGCTCTTCGAGCGCTTCCACAAGGCGGACAAATCCCGCAGCGAGGACAAGGACGGCGTGGGGCTGGGACTCTACATCGTCAAAACCATTCTGGATCAGCACCAGGAACAGCTGCGGGCCACCAGCGAAGACGGTGTGACCACGTTCACGTTTACTATGACCATGGCCGGCGAAAGCGGCAAGACTGTACATGAAAGGTGAAGCCAATGGACCTGTGGATAGAACAGCGCACCCCCCCGGCGGAGGAGGACTCCGGCGAGGTGGTGCTGACCTATGACCCCGGCGCGCCGGAAGAAGTGGTGCTGACCTATTCCGCCCCTCTGCCGGCGGTTGTGTGCCCCGGGGAGGCGGAACCGGCAGCGCCGGCCCGCCCGCCCCGCCGGCACCGCTGGTGGAAAACCGCGCTGGTGATTGTGCTGTGCCTGGCGCTGATGGCCTCCCTCGGGCTGGGCGTCGGATACGTGGTGGTCCGGCTGGCCCGGGGCAGCGGCGAGAGCTGGGACGGCGGCTTCTATTATGAGTGGGACCTTCCGCCGGAGGAGGGCGAGGGCGGCGAGACCACCATCGCCTCCTATCCCGCCGGGGGCAATGCCCGGATCGAACCGCTGGAGACCCACGGCGAGGCGCTGACGGCCCAGGAAATCTACGAGCAGGTGAACCCCTCGGTGGTCGCCGTGGCGGCCAACAGCGACTATCAGGCCGCCTCCGGAACCGGGGTAATCATCAGCGAAGACGGGTACATCGTCACCAACTACCATGTGGTGGAGGGCGCGGCGGCCTGCGATGTCCTCTTCTACAGCGGTTTGCAGTACGGGGCCAAGCTGGTGGGCTATGATGAGGAGAATGACCTGGCGGTGCTGAAAATCGAGGCCGACGGGCTTCCGGCGGCGGAATTCGGCAGCAGCGACCTGCTCACGGTGGGGGACACGGTCTATGCCATCGGCAACCCCCTGGGCCTGGAGCTGCGGGGCACCTTTACCGACGGCATGGTTTCCGCCATCAACCGGGATGTGGACGTGGACGGCACCACCATGACCCTGATCCAGACCAACGCCGCCCTGAACAGCGGCAACTCCGGCGGCCCCCTCATCAATGCCTATGGACAGGTGGTGGGCATCAACACCATCAAAATGGTGGCCACCTATGAGGACGAGGCGGCAGTGGAGGGCTTGGGTTTCGCCATTCCCAGCAGCACTGTGGCCCACATCGTCAACAGCCTGATTGCCACCGGACGGGTGGAGCCTCAGCCGGTGCTGGGCATCACGGTCCAGGGGCTGGTCACCCTGCCCGACGGGAATACCGGCGTGCAGATCATTGAGGTGACGCCGGATCTGGGCGGGGACCTGGCCGGCATCCGGGCCGGGGACGTGATCGTCTCGGCCGACGGGGAGCCGGTTGCCTCCAACAGCGACGTGCTCCGGGTCCGCCGGCGGTATCAGGCAGGGGAGTACCTGCCCATGGTGATCTATCGGGACGGGGAATACCTGGAGGTGGAGGTGCTGCTGATGGCGCCTGTGGACGCCGCAGCCTGACAAGAACAGAACAAGGGCCCGGGACTGCTGTCCCGGGCCTTCTCCGTATTGGAATCAAACAGGCGGTCTATTACATTTTGTAATCGATTATGCCGCGTCTTGCCCCCTCCTAACGCCTCCCTCTCCCGGCGGCGCCGCAGGCGGGGGAGCGGCATGGCGTTCAGGATGATTTCAGGCGAGGGCGGGATTGCAGGGGATGCCCTCTGTGCCGGGGACAGGAAAAGGCCCCTGCACCTGGCAGATGGCGCGGGGACCCTGCGGCAGCCGGGCATGGCGCCTATGCCCCCTTCCACGTCCGCCACAGCAGACTCCCCCCGGCGCAGAGCAGGAAGAGGCCGAAGGGGATGCGGAGGGCCTCCGCGTCCAGCCCCAGGGCCAGCAGCGCCCCGGCCAGGGCCGCCAGGGCCCCGGGCAGGGCGGCGGTTTTCACGGTGGCTTTGTCCAGATAGCCGTTTTTCCGGTGGAACAGCAGGCTGACCCCCGCCGTGGGCAGGAAGAACAGGAGGTTGATGGCCTGGGCCTCCCGCTGCTCCACCCCCAGGAACAGGGTCATGCACAGCAGCAGCAGCGTCCCGCCGCCCACGCCCCAGGCGGAGAGGATCCCCGTGCCCAGGCCGCACAGGATGGGCAAAAGGATGTCATTCATGTGAGATACCGCACCCCTCCATAGAGCAGAAACAGGCCGAAGAGGACCTTCAGCCACTTTACCGGCACCTTTTCAAAGGTCAGCCCGCCGATCAGGCCGCCGCCCACACCCCCCAGGAGATAGGGCCAGGCGGTCCCCCAGCTGAGCTGGGCATGGAAAAAGTAGACAGCGGCAGAGACCAGGCAGATGGGGAAAATAATCGCCACGGAGTTGGCGAACAGGCTCTTGGGCCGGAGCGTCCCCCACCGGCCCAGCAGGGGCAGCAGGAGCATGCCGCCTCCGCCGCCGAATATGCCGTTGACCAAGCCGCCCAGCACCCCGGCCAGACGCAGTTTGTTGCTGCGGCTCACGGACCGCGCCTCCCCTCTGATGACAGCAAAGGGGCGCCGGATCCACGGCGCCCCTTTGCCCCGGTTATTTCATCTGGAAACTCTGGCAGTCGGTACACTGGTCCTTGGTGGGATTGGTCTCATGGGTGCCCACCTGGATACTGTTCAGGCCGCAGTACTGTTCATTCTGGCAGTGGTTGGCGCAGGACGTGACGGTGCAGCGAATGGCCTTGTTGGGGGTGCAGGAACACCCGTTGTTGGTATAAGCGTTCATGGTGATTTCCTCCTTGAAAAACTGCGAATTGGGGATTTGCTGTGGGTAGTTTGCGCCGCAGGCCGTGTTTTATGCGAAAAAAAAGCGGCCCGCAGGCCGCTTTTTTTGAAAACGCTACAGCCCCAGAATCAGGGCGGCGAAGGCGAAGTAGATCAGCAGGCTCATGACGTCCACAATGGTGGAGATGAAGGGGCTGGCCATCACCGCGGGGTCCAGGCCGATCTTCTCCGCCAGCAGCGGCAGCATACAGCCCACCACCTTGGCGCAGAATACCGTGCACACCAGGGTCAGGCAGATCACCAGGGCCACAGGAATGGTCACATCCACATTTTGCAGCAGCATCCGGTCCACCAGCAGGAGCTTGACAAAGTTGGCGCAGGCCAGCAGCACCCCGCACACCACCGCTACCCGGCTCTCCTTCCACACCACGGCGCACAGGTCCCCGAAGTCGATCTCGTTGAGGCTCAGTCCGCGGATCACGGCCACGCTGCTCTGGGAGCCGCTGTTGCCGCCGGTGCCGGTAAGCATGGGGATAAAGCCGATGAGCACCGAGTAGGTGGCCAGAGACTCCTCAAAGCTGTTGATGACAATGCCGGAGAGGGTGGCCGAGAGCATCAGCAGCAGCAGCCAGGGCAGGCGGCTCTTCACTGTCTCCAGCACGCCGGTGCGCAGATACGGCTTGTCCGTGGGGAGGATGGCGGCCATGCGCTCGAAGTCCTCGGTGGCCTCCTCCTCCATGACGTCCATGGCGTCGTCCACGGTGACGATGCCCACCAGGCGGTCCTCCGTGTCCACCACCGGCAGGGCCAGGAAGCCGTATTTGCTCAGGGTCTGGGCCACATCCTCCTTGTCGTCCATGGTGCGGGCATAGACCACGTTGGTGTCCATGATATCCTCGATCCCGTCATCCTCCTCCGCCAGCAGCAGCGTGCGGATGGACACAATACCCAGCAGATGCCGGCTTGGGTCGGTGACATAGCAGTAGTTGATGGTCTCCTTATCCGTGCCGGTACGGCGGATGTGCTTGATGGCATCCTTCACCGTCAGAGTCTTTTTCAGGTCCACAAACTCCGTGGTCATGATGGAGCCGGCGCTGTCCTCGGGATATTTCAGAATCTCGTTGACGCTGCGGCGGGTCTCCGGGTCGGCATGCTGGAGGATGCGCTTGACCACATTGGCGGGCATCTCCTCGATGATATCCACGGTGTCGTCCACATACAGCTCATCCAGCACCTCTTTCAGCTCCGTGTCGGAGAAGGTCCTGATGAGCAGCTCCTGTTCCTCCGGCTCCATCTCCACGAACACCTCCGCCGCCAGCTCCTTGGGCAGCAGGCGGTAGAGCAGGGGCAGCCGGTCCTCGGGCAGTTCGCTGAGAATGGCGGCAATATCGGCCGCCGGCAGGGGCGCCAGCACTTCCCGCAGCCTGGGCCACTGCCGCTGCTTCGCCAGTTCCTCCACCTGGCTGAGGATCGCATCGTTGTCAAAATCCATGGCTCCGCCCCCCCTTTCTTGTGAAAATTGCGCTGCAAAAAGAAAAAGCCACAGCCCCTTCCGCGGCGGTTTTGCCCCGCGGCAGAGCCGACCGGCACACGGAACGCAGCCTGTACTTTTTACGCAGATTTGTCGTATTATATGTTATGGTATGCCTTTATCAGCATACTGTCAACCTTTTTCCTGTTATGGATTTGAAAAATTTTTTCGAAATGCGCCTTGTGACGGGTAGTCCCGCATGGTATAATAGAACGAATGATTTATTTTCCGGACAGGGGCCGCAAAACGCCGGCTCCGCTGGGGAAGGGGGGTGGAGCGGATCAACCCGCATCAAGGTCATCGGGAGCGGAAAAAGCGGCAATTCCTGGACTTTGGCCCGGAGCCTCTGGCTGACCACGAGGTCCTGGAGCTGCTGCTGTTTTACGCCATTCCCCGGCAGGATACCAATCCCCTGGCCCACGAACTGCTCCACCGCTTCGGCAGTCTGGAGGCCGTGCTGGAGGCCAGCCAGGATGAGCTGACGGCCGTGCCGGGGATCGGGGAGAACGCGGCCCTTCTGCTGCGCCTGGTGCCCGCGGTGGCCCGCCGGGCCGCAGCGGGGCACCACGGGCGAACGGTGATCCTCAACAGCCCGGAGAAAATCGGCCGCTACCTGCTCCAGTGCTACGCCGGAGCGGTGCGGGAGATGGTCTATGAGCTGTGCCTGGATCAGAAGGGCAAGCTCCTCACCTGCTGCCGGGTGGCCGAGGGCAGCGGCGCCAGCGCGGACTTCAATGTGCGCACGGTGCTGATGAACGCCATCCGGTGCGGAGCGTCTCTGGTGGTGCTCTCCCACAACCACCCCAGCGGCCTGGCCCTGCCCTCCGCCGCGGACCAGACGGCCACGGACCGGGTCCAGCGGGCCCTGGACACGGTAGGGGTCCAGCTGCTGGACCACATCGTGGTGGCGGACGGGGACTATGTCTCCATGGCCCAGAACGGCACGCTGCGCCGGACGCCGCTGTAGGCGGAGAGGTTTCGTGCCCCCGGGCACGACCTACTTTTGCCGCCAGGCAAAAGACGGATCCGCCCCCCATTTTCTTTTTCAGAAAAAGAAAATGGGCCGCGGCCGGTCCAAAAGAAAAACTTTTTTGGCAAACAGGGGGTAGCCTTGACCGCTCAATCAGGTTTTCATCAGCTTTCGCTGTAACTTGAAAGGTCCCTGCTCCCGGCCCCGCGCCTTCCGCTCCGCTAGGCGCTCGTGCGGTGTCCAATGGGAGCGCCCGGCCCTTTCCCGCAAGTTTCTGCCAGACCATAAACTGCAAGAGGGAAAGAGGAGCAACTACCTTCCTGACTTAGCGGGTCGCGGTTTCACAGGCCGGCAGGCGCAGTTGGACGAGTGCCGGGGTTGGTAGGTAATCGTTCTACCGATACGGTTTTGCAACAGAGGACTCTCCACGACCCTGTTCCTAAATCGCGGGGTCCTTAGGGGTGAAACCCCTAAGCGGCGTTTTGCCCACTTTTTCGCCGTGGAAAAAGTGGGTCGCATCCGGAGATGCGAAACATCTCCGTCCTTTTGGCAGGGACTGCCAAGAAAAGCCGGTCGTGTCCGGGGACACGAAATCTCCCCATCCCGATAAAGCTGCCGGCAAAACGCTTGTACGCCGCATTCGCGGCGCCGGGCTGACCCCCGGCGTTCAAGCCTGAAAACTGTCTGGAGAAATTCGCCATGCCGAAATTTGAAGTCGTTTCTGAATACAAGCCCGCCGGGGATCAGCCCCAGGCCATTGCGGCCCTGGCCCGGGGGGTGGAGGACGGCCTCAGGGAGCAGGTACTCCTGGGGGTCACCGGCTCCGGCAAGACCTATACCATGGCCAAGGTGATCGAGCAGATCCAGCGCCCCACCCTGGTGCTGGCCCACAACAAGACCCTGGCCGCCCAGCTGTGCGCGGAGTTCAAGGAGTTCTTCCCCAACAACGCCGTGGAGTACTTCGTCTCCTACTACGACT
>CALXDF010000092.1 GCA_944386995.1 uncultured Oscillospiraceae bacterium | reverse complement strand
CGTACTCGTGGGGCTTGAATGCGCCAAAGAGGGTATTTGCCACATTCCAGATGAGGGTGGCCTTCTCCTGGATATTCTTCCCCACAGAGGCCAGCTGTTCATTTGCGGTCATAAAATCGCCCTTTCTTATCTGATTCTACTGTTTATGACAAACTTTTCTATCGAAAGTATAACATAGGCAAACGGAAACCACAACATGAATGCATAAAATTCAACATCAGATTTTGCATGGATATTGAGATTCACCAGGATGAGGTCGATCAGGAGTCAGGTAAATTCATGCGCAAATTTAAAATCCTCTCTCGGGTGGACAGTATGTCCGGCTCCCTGTGGTTCCCAGGCTTCCAGGAGTACATCTTCACGAATGAGTCGAAACGGGGGACGTCCGCCAGTATTCATCGGCTGTTGGATAGATAGGTCGGCCCTTATTCTTTGAATATAGCATGCCAAGAATTGAGTCGCCTGGCGGGAAGAAAAGACTTGCTTAACCGCCGTGGAGGAGGTACAATACCCCAAACCCAAAGCCACGAAAAGACGCTTCCCAGCCGGGACCGGCAGACGCTGCCGCCCCTGGTCAGGAAGCGTTTTTGACCCCATATTTGACCACAGTCAGGGCTGGAACACATGGAAACAGCGGATTTAAGAGCATCAAAAAATATTCAATACCGAACAAAAAACGCTGGAAAGCACTACAAATCACCATAAAAAATTTGGTTCAAGCGTTTGGGAGCAAGACGCTGCGATTTCGATTCTCGCTGCTTCGATTTATTTTATAAGCCCGAGCACAATCACATCGCGGCGTCTCCTTGCCAAACCGAACGCGCTTCGCTGAGTCTCGGTTTGGTAAATTGAGCCCATGCGCTTCAAGTCCTATCATCCCATCCGGGGGCAAACAATCCTCCTGTGCTTTGGGATCCCGAATATCGCTTTTACCTGTCTCCTCCATAAAAGGGACCTGCTTTTGACTGAAATCACAAGCAGGTCCCTTTGGGGGATGTTTTCTTTTTCGGCGCTTCCACTCCGCTCTGCCGCTTATGCACGAACACCAACCATACTCTCTAAATTGCTGATATCCGGCAACAAACAATCCTTGTATCTCATCTCTCCGGCAGCTGTCTAATCCGCTTTTACAAACATTTCATCAGAATCTCGTATATTTCATCATGAGTCAACTGCTTGTAGCCATTAGGGATCAGGTTGGTGCTGTCTGCTACCTGCAGCAGCAGGTCGGGGGTAATCGCAACTCTGGAACGCAGTTGCGAGAGTCTAGTTGGCAGGCCGCACTCCTGAATGAAATCCGCTAAGGCCCGAATTCCTGCCTGGGCCGCTTTCTCATCGTCCTCCTCGCTGATCCCCCATACATTCCGGGCAAACCGTGCAAACTTCGGGACAGCGCTCCTGTAGATCTGCCGGTAGTAGGCCGGATGGATCACCGCCAGTCCCTGCCCATGGTTGCAGTCGGTGTAGGCCCCCAGTTGGTGTTCTATCTGGTGACACTCAAAATCAGTAAGACGGCCTACTTTCAGGATACCGTTTTCTGCCATGGCAGAAGTCCACATCAGGTTGCTCCGTGCGGTATAGTCATCCATATCGTGCAGCAGCGTGCGCATGTTGGTGATCGTGTTGCGCATGACGGCCTCCGCCACCTCATCGGAAGTGTTGTCCCGGTCCGAGCGGCCGAAATAGGTCTCCATGGCATGGCTCAGCGTGTCGAAAGCGCCGGAGATCACCTGCATCCGCGGCAGCGTCATGGTATACGCCGGATCCAAAACAGCAAACCGTGGAGGACGGGAAAACATGCCGCCCTTGATTTTTGCCTCTTCGTTTGTGATGACGGCTCCACCATTCATCTCCGCCCCAGTGCCGGAGGCAGTCACTACCGCTCCCAAGGGGATGGGGTCCCTGGTGGGAACCCTATGCGCCTGCATCTCCAGTTCCCACAGGTTCTCCTCCTCTACCTCTACCGCCTGAGCACACACGATTTTACAGCAGTCGATGACCGATCCGCCGCCCACCGCCAGCACCAGGTCCGGATGGCAGGCCCGGGCCAAGGCGGCGCCCTCCAGGACCTTGTCGAAGGTTGGATTGGACATGATACCGGTGAACTCCGTGACGGTCTTGCCGGCATCTTTCAAAATGCCGGTGATCTCCTCATAGATGCCGTTTTTCTTGATGGAGCCGCCGCCATAGGCCAGCAGCACATTGGGGCCGTAAGCGGCCAGAACGCCCGGCAGATGTGTCTTAGCCGCCTCTTTTCCAAAATAAACCTTTGTGGGGTATTCATAGACAAAGTTTTCCATACAAATTTCCGTCCTTACTTCTGTCAGCCGCGAATAAAGTTCGTATAAACCGAGGGCTCCTGCGGCGGCATAGTGACGCCATGTTCCAGCGCAGCGGCCTTGCACCGCAGAAAGAAGGCCATGTTGCGCCCCAGAATCCGCATGGTCTGCATTCCCTCCTCGTCCCTGCGCACTTCCTCCGGTGTTGTGCCGTGAACAATATTCCAGTAGCGCGATGTGATAATCGGCATCTGCATCAGGCCGAAATAGCGGTTGATCTGGTCCCAGGTGGCAGTGGTACCCGCCCTGCGGGCGGATATCACCGCCGCCGCAGGCTTCAGATGGAAGCGGTTTCCGCCGCCGTTGCGGTCCGCATAAAACGCCCGATCCAGAAATGCCGTCATCCCGCCTGAGGCCGCACCCCAATGAACCGGCGTACCAAACACAAAGCCGTCGTAGTCCCCGGCCACCGCCAAAAACTCGTTGACCGTGTCCTCAAGAACACAGCGGTTCCATTTGGCACAGGCCTTGCAGGCGATGCACCCGGAGATCGGCTTGTTGCCAATCCAGAATGTCCCGGTATCAATCTCCGCCTGACATAAGGCATTTCCTACTTCACACAGTGCGGTATACGTGCACCCCTCCTTGTGGGGGCTGCCGTTGACCAGCAAAACTTTCATGCGCCTATCCCTTCTCCACTGGGCTTATTCAAATGCGACATTCAGGCTCTCAACCCACGTCTGCACCTCCGCCTGGGACGCCCCGGAGCGGAACCGCCGGCCTTCCAGCCAGGTGCCGTTGCCCGCCGACTCCGCAAGCCGCGCTCCGCTGTCCCCCAGGCCGGAACTGGAGGAGGTGCAGAAGGGGATCGCGGTCTTTCCTGTAAAGTCATTAGCTTCTACAAATCCGTCCACCGGCCAGGCTGCGTCATACCACCAGATGGGATATCCGATGAATACCACGTCGTAATCCGACCAGTTCTCCGGCGTGTAGGCCGCCAACTCCGTATCCCGCGCCTCCGGGTTTTCATACTCGTAGACCACCCGGCTGCTCTCATCGGTCCAATTGAGATCCTCGTCTGTATAGGGATCTGCCGGCATAATCTCAAACAAATCTCCGCCCGTGGCATCGGCGATATATCCAGCCACCGCCTCGGTATTTCCGGTTGCGGAGAAGTAGGCCACCAGAACCCTGCTCTTCCCTGCTTCCGGAGCATCCGGCGTTTGCTGGCCGTCCATGGTCAGATAGTTGCGCAAAATGGTGGCAACCTCAGCGCGGGTGGCGCCGTCCTGTGGGACAAAGCGGTTCCCCTCACGGCCGTTGATCAGCCCATTGCCGCGGGTCCACGCAACCGCGTCCACAGCCCAGGCGGAGATCGCATCCCCGTCTGAGAATGCCTCTCCGCCCGCAGCCTCCGGACTGCCCGCTGTGCGCCAGAACACGGTGGCGATCTGTTCCCGGCTCACCGGGTCGTTCGGGCCAAACTGCTCGTCAGAGTATCCGTTGACCACGCCGGTCAGCCGGGCCCAGTAGACCCCGTCTGCGTACCAGGCATCTCCCGGCACATCGGCAAAGGGATACCCCAGATTCTCGTCCGCAAGGGAGGGTGAGCCGGCCATACGGTATAAGGTCGTGACCAGCATCCCCCGGGTCATGGTGCCAGAGGGCTCAAATGTCGTGGCCGTTGTCCCGTTCATCAGCCCGCTGCTCAGCACATAGGTTACGGCGTCCGCATACCAACTGCCGGCATCCACGTCGGAAAAAGCGGCATCCTCCGCAGCAGCGAAAGCGATGAGGTTCATTGTCAAAAGAAGTGCAAGCACCAGCACTGTGGCACCGATCCGTCTGAGATGTTGCATGATAAGTTTTCTCCTTGTCTATTGATTTTTACCCGCTATGGTTTCTTCCGTCACTACCGTTATGTCTTCATCCCGCGCCTGCGGCCGCTCCGCAGCGGTCGGCCCTCTGATCTGACAGGCCCCAACGCCCAATGAGGGCATCTGCACGCTGCTGTTCCGTATCACATATTCCATATAACGCTTTCATGACCTTCCCCTTGGTGTTGTGGGACTTCACGGTGTTCCATACACCTCTTTGGCCATCCGCAAAGCCGCCCAGGCCTTGGGCCATCCCGCGTAGAAAGCCAACTGAGTCAGCGCCTCACTCATCTCCCGGGCAGTTACACCGTTGGCCTTGGCCCGTTGGATATGGTGGAGCAGAGAGGTATCCAGAATCCCGCTGGCCATCAGCGCGGACACGGTTATCAGGCTTCTGTCCCGGGGGGAGAGCTGTTCTTCCCTCGACCAGATCTCCCCAAAGAGCACATCGTCATTCAACTGGGCAAACTTGGGGGCGAACTCGTTCATGGCATCTCTGCCGGCCGTTACCTTTTCCATTTTGCTTTTCCTCCTTAGATATCGTCACGTGCTGATTACTTTTGCTCGTCCACCGGGGGGACCATCTCAGCATACCGCCGCAGCATCTCCGGCGTGCTGTGGTAGTACCGCTTTTCCTGATCCATGGTGGAAATTCGTGCCATCTCCTCGTCCGCAAGGGAAAAATCAAACAGGTTGAGGTTATCTCTGATATGGTCCGGATTCTTGGAACCAGGAATCACGATATTGCCATCCTGGATGTGCCAGCGGAGGATGATCTGTGCACTGCTTTTGCCGTACTTCCTGCCAAGCTCCGCAAACAGCGGCTCCCGGATCAGCGTTCTGTCCCCGTGACCCAGGGGGTACCAGGCCTGGATGACAATTCCCTCGCCGGCAAGAAACGCCTTCAACGCCTTCTCCTGGGCGTAGGGGTGGACCTCGGTCTGGAGCACCACAGGTCTTACCTCGCACACGTCCAGAATCTCCCGGATCTGTTCGGCGGTAAAGTTGGACAGGCCGATTGCCCGTACCTTGCCCTCCCGATAGGCTTTTTCCATCAGTTTGTATCCCGTGATATAATTGCCGGCGGGCTGGTGGATCAGCAGCAGATCGATAAAATCGGTGTCCAGACGCCGGAGCGTCTTGTCCACTGCATCTGCCTGCTCATAAAAGCTGGGCCACAGCTTGGTCTCCAGGAAGATATCTTTCCGGTCCACGCCGGATTTCTTGATGGCCCGCCCCACAGCCTTTTCATTCATGTAAGCATTGGCAGTGTCGACGAGGCGGCATCCGCATTGGAGAGCGCTGAGAACGGAGTACTCCGCCTCGTCGGGGGTGAGCCGGAAAGTACCGATGCCCGCCATGGGCATCTCTACACCGTTGTTCAGGTTCATGTATTCCATGATACTTGCTTCCTTTCTGCATTTTATTTCTATCCCTGGTGTCCTCTCAGCCGGGCAACAAAAGAAGTCACACAGTTTTCATGCGCAGACTTTTCAATTGATCATGTATCTGCCTGCTGTACCGGCGGCAAATGCCGGAAGGTGGAGCGGTACATGCCCAGGGACACCGGCAGCATGATGACCTCCACCACCAGTTGGGTCCAGATCATGCCGTACAGTCCCACCGTCAGATCCATGAGGATCACCAGGGAAACCGCCGCCATGACAACCTCCGCTGCCAGTTGGGCATAGGAGAGCCCGAACAGCGGAAAAAAGTGATCCAGAATAAACAGCGCAGGAATCTCCAGGAGCAGCTTCCGCGCGACGGCGAAGAAAAAGGTCTCCCGGCCCATGCCGACCGCCTGGAAGATGCCCACCGTAAAGAAATCCATCCGGAGGAACGGCAGCGCCAGGGCATAGCCCCGCAGCATACGGGCGCCGCAGGCCACCACCTCCTGGTTCTCCATAAACAGGGACACAAAGATCCCCGGAAACAGGAAGAGCACCGCCGCGATGGCACACATCACCGCGGTCAGGAGCTTTCCGGAAAAGAGGATGGTCTCCTTCATGCAGGGAATATTCCTGCTGGCGTAGTTATAGCTGACCAGCGGCATGATCCCCTGGGTAAAATTATTTTTGATACAGCAAACATTTTTCGACACCTTCTTTCTGGATAGTGCTATTGTAAGCCCGCCCCGGTATCCGCGGAAGTTCCAATCCGTTACTGAGCATATACGAAATGGTATATATGGGAGAAATTCCATCGTTCCGTCCTTTTTGCAGTCCTGCCGGAGGCCGGCTGTCTTGATTTCAAGCGGTTCAAGCCCATTTTTTGCATAGAAATGAATCCGCACAAAACGCGCGGAGAGCGCACAATCTCTTCCTGTGAGAAGGCAAAGCATGCAGATCCGGAAGAGGCTTAGAGCACTCATTTTCATCTTCTGCCTGCGTCTTCTTTTTTTATCATCTGTTTCCATCGGCCTTCTGTCCGGCTGCGCTGACCCTGAGGCAAGGGCGGAAGCGCAATTGACATGGGCCTGGAAGTATGGTGCCACGGCCGGGAGATTTACAGCATCCACATAGGGCTGCCATGCTATCTCCATCCATATCCATTACATTGCGGTGCAGACACAGCTCTCGGTCTTGCCCCCTTTTTTTGCCGGGTGTATAATAGCAACACAATAACGGAGCGGACAATGCGGATCCTCATGCTGAGCAACCGTCCTGCGTTTACCAACCATATGCTGCAAATACTTGCTGAACGGACCGCGGGGCGTGGCTGTCGGGCATCTGAACCGCAGCACCGAACTGGACGGACAGATCCAGAGGCGCTCAAAACCGAGAATTAGGGCCATGTGGTGCTCCAGGAGATGTACCACGGCCCCATCGCCGCCCCAAGCATTTCTTTTCCAGCGCGGAGGGGCTCTGCGGGCTGATCCTGGCGAAGACGCAGACAAAGGAGGAAGGAAAAATGAAACTGGCAATTCTCTCCGATACCCACGGCCTGCTGCGGCCGGAAGTCCTGGAGCAGTTGAAAGCTGCTGACGCCATTCTCCACGCAGGGGATATCAACTGTCCGGCTATTGTGGATACTTTGCGGCGGTACGCCCCTCTTTATATCGTCCGCGGCAACAATGACAAGGGCTGGGGGGCAGACCTTCCTCATGACCTGACGATCACCCTCGGTGGTATTACATTCTGTCTGGTCCATAACAAAAAAGAGCTTCCCACAGACCTGTCCGGAGTTGAAGTGGTCGTGTTTGGCCACTCACACAAATATGTCCAGGAAGAGAAGAGCGGTATTCTCTGGCTGAATCCGGGTTCCTGCGGCCCCCGTCGGTTTCACCAGGAGATCACCATGATGGCGGCAGAGGCCTCTAACGGGACGATCCGAGTCGAAAAAATCTCCATTTCTCACGAGGTGCCGTGATGGAACTGGGACTGACATTTCCTCTTCAGCGGTTTTTGAAACTGCACCCCCCCGCATATGGCACAGACCCGGGCTGCCGCTTCTGCTGGGATCTGCATGTGATCCGCCTGCAGGGCCGCCGATGCCTGCTGGCCGTCCACTGCTGCAGCCGGTATGCCTTTGTCCGCTATGACGTATCGGCTCTTGACTGGGCAGATCTTCCCGGATTGTTCCGGCAAGGGGTCCTGGAGAGTCTTGCCGCCGCCGGGTTCACCCGCTCGCAGATTTCGAAATATTTACAGCAGGCGGGGCCCCCGCAGATCACCCGCACCCACGGCCGCCGGGAGGTTGCTTTTCTCAACCGGGCCTGGACAGATGTATTGGCCCTGGATCTTTGTCTGGATCCCAGCCGCCATGCCCAGCCCCTGCTGGACCACGCCGTCAATACTCGGCCCAGCCGCTGTGCGGGGTTTGCGGGATTAGGTACGGGACTGGAGCGGATCGCGCAGGTGTTCTCCGGATAAGGCGGAAAACACTCCGATACAACGATTCTATTCCCCCAGGATCTGGTGCATCCTGTTCTCTGATTCATTGTCCTGAAACGGCAAAAAGGCTGCCGGACGTTTCTGAGTGTCCAGAAACGTCCGGCAGCCCTTTGTCTGATCGTGTGTACTCCCCTCTGAGGGGTGCAGCAAGGGGGAGCCGCCTGCAGCGCCCGCTTTCCTCATGTCATTGCCTTTCCCGGCAGAACCCCGGCCTGGCCGCTCCTATGCCTCCAGCTCTGTCCGGACGGCGTTCAGCGCATTGAACAGCCGTGTAGTCCCCATGTAAGCTCCGGCATGAACCAAGGCGCATACCACTTCCTCCTTGGTACTGCCGCTCTTGCGTGCTCGCGCCACATAGTTTTTCAGCTGCCCCTCTGCGCCGCCCAGCGCGGCCAGTGCAACGACCGTCAACAGTTCCCGGGTCCGTCGGTCCAGCCCGGAGCGGGTCTGGAGATCCCCAAGTACAAATTCCGTCAGGAAGCGCGGCAGGGCCTCGTCAAAAGGCTTTGGCAGCCAGGCGCAGCAGTCCCGAAGCGCCGCGTCATATACCGGCTCCTGCATTGCCAGTCCCCGCTCATACCGCTCCTCGTCGTCGGTCAGCGTTCCCTGCTTGGGCAGAGGCAGGCTCACCCCGCTGGCCGTCAGCACCTCGTTGAGCACAGCAATGGCGTTCAGCGTTCTGGGAAACCCGATAAGGGGTGCGCACTGGTAGACAGCCTCCCGCAGTTCCACCGGCGTACAGCCTACGTTCAGGCAGGCAGCAAGGTGCGCTTTCAGTTGGGGCAAGGTCTGGATTACTGTAAGAACGGTGATGGTCACCAATTCTCTCATCCGGTTATCCAGGCTCCCGGTATAGCACAGATCGCCGAAAATGTAGCGCTGCAAAATCTGCATAAACTCCGGGTCAGTTCCGGCCTCTCCCGCCGCCGGCTGATGGAACAGCTCCTCCACCTTTTGGCTTGTCCGCTCTTTCCGGTCCATATCCATTCTTCTCTCCTTTCAGAGTATTTTATCATAGTCCAATTCCCTCTCCAGCACCTGCCGGCTGTTTCCTGTTCGGAGACTCCCGCATATCGCCGGGATGAACTTTCCGTGCGGGTTCCCCGCGCCCGGTGCCGCCTCCGGTCAGCAGAGGCGCTGTCCGCACCCTTTGATTGCGCAGCGGATATCTCAGCCGTCCGGAAAGGCGGCCCCGTCTTCCGGCGCGTATCAGCGGATAAATCGTTTTCAGAGAAATTCCTGTCCGCCTTCAACGCTCTGCTGCGCCGCCGGGCAAAAGGCCGTCTCCTGTTCCGTCCCCTCTGCGCAGCTCATGGCGCAGATAGTCCAGGCGCGCCAGGCGCTGCTCCCAGAGATGAATTTCCTCCAGGATTGCCTGCCGCCGCTGTTCCAGCATCCGCAGCCGCTCCCGCGCCGAATCCGTCCGCTCCAGCAGCAGACGCATATAGATTTCCGTCTCCCGGTCAGTAAACCCCAGATCCTGGAGTGTCATGATGGTGCTCAGCCGCTCCAGATCTGTGTCACTGTACGGCTGGTCCTTCTCTGATCCGCCGCGCAGCCTCCAGCGCTCATAGGCCTGCAGAAGTCTTTGCGGAATCTGATAGCATGCGCCTGCCTCCTGCATAGTCATGGTATTCCTCCATATAACGCAATGAAAGCATCCTCTTCGGATGCTTTCATTTTAAGCGCCGCGGCCGCAAATGTAAAATACTTGGTCCGCATTTTAAAAAATGCCTATTGTGTATGCTTGAGCGCCTCCAGAAAAGCAGACGCCGCAGGCGAAAATGCCTGATCCTTTTTCCACACCAGCACCGTCCCTGTTTCCAGCGGCGGAGACAGAGGCACAAAGCACAGTTCATCGGACAGATTTCCCATGAAGAAGCCCAGGGCGGCCCCCACGTGGTTGCGCACCATGTTGGCTGCGTTCAGGATCAGATTAAACGTCCCGGCGATTTCCAGGTGCTCAAATGTGTCGCCGAACCAGCTCGCCAGTTCCCGGCGCACCTCCTCCCGCCGGGCCAGCAGCAGCGGAATACCCAGCAAGTCCTCCGGCCCCACTGCCTCCCGCCGGGCCAGGGGATGGTCCTGACGCACCCATACTCCCCATCGGTCTCGCCGGGGCAGCCTGAGAAAGGCGTACCGCCCAATATCCACCGGCTCCGCCAACAGGCCCAGATCCAGCAGTCCTTTCTCCAGCCGGTCCTTGATATCATCCGCTGTAGCACTGTAGACGCTAAAGCGCACCGCCGGATGCTCTCGCCGGAAAGCCGCGATCTTTTGAGAGAGATCCGTCATGCTGTTGGACTCTCCGGCACCTATGGAGATCTCACCGGCCAGTTCCCCCTCCTGCCGCAGGAACTCCTGCTCCGTCTTCTCTGCCAGCTCCACAATCTCCTGAGCCCGGCGGCGCAGCAGCACACCATCGTCCGTGAGGGTCACATGGTATTTGCCCCGCCGGAACAGCGATACGCCAAGTTCCTCTTCCAGCTGCATCAACTGCCGGGACAGGGTAGGCTGCGTGATGTGCAGCAGGGCCGCCGCTCTGGTGATGTTCTCCTCCCTGGCCACCACCAGGAAATATTTCAGCACACGCAGTTCCATTCTCCATCCCCTTTCGCATCATTCGAACCCGCGCCGCAGCCCAATACAGTGTTTTTATCATAGCATTTTTCTGTGCTGCTGGCAAGGCTGGTTCTTTTCCTTCCTCCCCTGCGCAAATCTGCCTCCCGCCTGTTGATCAGAAGAGACGCAGGCCTTCAGCTGCTCTGCCGTCCTCTACGAATTTCACAGGCTGGCTGACCGAGGTGTGCTGTCCCAGTCTTCTAAAAGGCTCACAAGAGACGCCGGCAACTTGAAACGCAGTTCCCCTGCCCCGGCAGCGGCCCGTGCGGCCATCTGAAAACCGACAGAATAAGGGGGGGAACAAGCCTGTACAGCATTCACTCGTCGCTCAGACCCGGTCCGGCTGGCAATGCAGCTGCCGTCGCGGCACCGGGCTTACCAGCGGGCCAAGCCTCTCAGCGGTACGGCCGCAACAGCGAATACAGCTTGTTTTTTCGCACAAACATGCTATTTTTATATCATATCCAACTTATCGGAAGCGGCAGGCAACGCGGGCCAATCGGATGCTGGTCACTTCCTCCGAGGCGATATGAAACAAGTTCATGGCAGTGGGGATTTCTTTCCCATTGTTTTCTGCGAGAATCTGATGCTCTATACCATCTACGTCCACAGCGGATGTGGCAAAGATCATCCGCCCCATCTACGACTTCAAGGCCGGGGACGAGGATTAAGGAGGCAGTATGCTGGCAGAAAAATTTCAGGAAGTAGCCACCGGCCCAGGCATGGAGCGGCAGTAAACAAACCGCGCTGCGAGAGTGGCGAGCCGGTAAGATCCATAAGATGCAGTACAGCGCCGAGGCAACGTATGGGAGACCGACCTGTTCCCCATGTCTCCGTTTCCACATAAGGGATGCAAAGCGCGCATCGGTGTGATATAATCATCCTATCGTGTCAGCATTCACTTCATTGCAAAAAAGCAGTCCGGCAATACTCCGGAAACACATTACAACAATGGTGCCGGTACAGCGGTTCCCTTCCAGACATACGGTGCGTCCGCACGGGCCGGGCCAAATCTGCTCCAAGTATTGCGGAAAGTCTTTCGTGCTGCTGGAGGACCAGACTGTATGACACAAGTCTTTCAGCATTGCAAACACCATGGGCGTTTTGAAAGTCTGCGGATTCGGACAACTCCACCGGATCCTCCGGGAATCGGGCGGGCAATACGCCGACCAGATGACAAACCTGTTTATGTTCCCCGTTGTGACAGTTTGAAAATCGCGGGCAACTTGCAGGCAGCGCTGCACCGTTCCGTGCACTATTTGCCCGTGAAATTGTATAGAGATCCACAGATTCGCGCGGGCTGCACAGCATAGCCGCAGCGAAAATAAAAAGCGTAAAAGCCTGTAATATCAAGGTTTGAAGACTTTTGAAGGGATATAAGAGATATGATAAAAATACTATTCATTTGCCACGGCAATATCTGCCGCAGCCCAATGGCCGAGTTTGTTATGAAAGACCTGGCAGACAAAGCGGGCATGGCCGATCAATTTCAGATTGCCTCTGCCGCTACCAGCACAGAGGAGATCGGCAATCCGGTCTATCCTCCCGCCCGCCGGAAGCTGGCGGAGCACGGCATCAGCTGCGCCGGCAAGACCGCCCGGCAGGTTACCCGGTCTGACTATGACTCATATGATCTGCTGATCGGTATGGATCAGGCCAACCTTCGCAATATGCGGCGGATCTGCGGCGGCGATGCGGAGGGAAAAATCCATCTGCTGATGGAATATGCGGGAAAACCGGATCATGAGGTGGCAGATCCATGGTACACCGGGGACTTCGAGGCCACCTGGAACGATGTGCTGGCGGGCTGCCAAGGGCTGCTGACGGTACTCCGCCAGGCAAAAGAACCTGTGGTACGCTGATCACCGTCTTTCCGGCGGTTGTCTCTTCGCTGTTTTATGGATGGGCAGCTCATGATCTGCCTCAAAACTGCAAGGAGGGATTTTGTCTATGGCAATTTTATTTGACCGGCGGCCAACACTGGCCTCCTGGCCCAAACGGGTCTATGCGTGGCCGGAGCTGCCGGAGCCCTTCCGGCCAGCGCTGGCAGCCTGGCGGAGCCAGGGCCTGCCGCCGGGGAATGTGACCTACATTCCCCGGATCAATCAGTATGGCGGATCCCCGGAATTCGCCACAGCCTGGCTGGGAGACGAGGTGCTGCTCCAGACCGCACAGGGCGGCAGCGTCCAGTGTCTTGCCTTCCGCGGGGCTGATGTGGCCGTGATGGACTACTATGTGCAGCTGCTCCGCTGCACGGTGACCGTTACCCTGTCCGAAGCGCGTTCCGGACTCCAAAGCAGCTTCTCCTATAACAAGACCAAGGAGGACCAGCTCTTCCCGGTGTTGAACCTTGCTATGGGAAACACCTCTGACTCCGTCCCTCGGGCCGGGCATCCCGATACCCCCGCGCTACAGCAGCTGCTCCAGGACAGCTATGCCATGTATAATCTCTCCAAGCTCTGCTACCGCTTTGGGCCGGAAATCCAGGAATTCCTTTTTTGGGTGGGGCGCAACCGGGGCCTTGCCCGGCTGAACCAGCCCAAGCCGGAGTACTTTGTAGCCCGCATGGAGCGCGGAATCGCCTGTGTCCAAAAGGACTTTTATGGCACCCGCCTGGTCTGTGTCCGGTGGGAGTATCTGCGGAATTTCCAGGTTGTCCAGGAACGCGGACGTCCCATTCTGTGTCTGGAGAGTACTGCCGGGCCTGCCGCACGTTTTCCCCTGCTTCCAGAGCAGCAAGCTGCGGCAGCCGCTTTTCTGGCCGCTCTCCCAGCCGATACGCGGCGGGACGGCACATCGAAATCCCGGATCTGAACGACCGGCGACAGCGCAGTTTCTGTCGGATCTGCGGCGGCAGTCTTCTGGTCATTGTGACACACGCTCTGCCGCCTGATTCCTGTAAATTTCGGTCGATGGGCCTCTTGCATTTTTTAAACTTAAGTATATAATGATTATAACTTAAGTAATGCAGAGAGGAAACGCCATGGATTTTTGCTACCGCTTTCCAGCCGTAAGGGGGATCCAGGGGGGCCGGGAATATTTCATCACAATGGTTCCTCTGCGCCTGCTCTCCAAGCTGTTTGGGGATGATGAGGAGTATGTTCCGCCGGAGTATCGGGCGCAGCGGCGGCTGAATACGGCGCGGATTCCGGTCATCCGGGACTATATCCTGGAGAACCGCTCTTCCTATGTTTTTTCCGCCCTGGCCGCCTGTGTGGACGGGATCTACCGCTTCTGCCCGCTGGACCCCTCCAGTGGGCTGGGGACCCTGGAGGTCTCTATGGATGCGCGGTTCATGATTGTAGACGGGCAGCACCGAAATGCCGCAATCCTGGAGGCACTGCGGGAGGATGAAACACTCAACAGCGAGACGATTTCCATTGTTCTCTATGCCGATCAGGGGCTGGAGCACAGTCAGCAGATGTTCACAGATCTGAACAAGCATGCGGTCAAGACCTCCAACTCTATTGCCGAGCTCTACGACTCCCGGGACGCCCTGGCGGTTATAACCCGGCGTGTTGTGGGCGGGATTGCATTTCTCGACCAGTATACCGACAAGGAAAAGGATATCCTGGGTAAGTTCTCGTCAAAATTCTTTACGCTGAACACATTTTATAAGGCCAACAAGAAGTGCATCCGGCACAGTGCCTGCACCGATGCCGTGGAACCCTTTCTCATGTCCTACTGGAGTGCCGTCACCAGGCACATCGTCCCCTGGAATGAGTTTGCCGCCAAGCGGCTGGGAAAGGTCGAGCTGCGAGAACAATATATTATCACCCAGGCCATCGTGATCCAGGCTTTCGGCTTTCTTGGGCACTTCTTTTTTACCCACGGAGACGCCGACCCCGAACAGAGCCTGTGCGGCTTGGAACAAATCGATTGGTCCCGAAGTGCCGCCTGCTGGCAGGGGCGGGTCATCCGCTCCAATGGAAAAATCATCAACAGCAGCGACGCCGCCCATCTGGTCTGCAACGTTATCAAACAGGCCGTTGGAATTGCGCTCAGCAGCGAGGACCAGGGATACGAAGAAAAATTTTGCAGAGAGAAGTAAACCTGTATGTTTGAAGCATTTCACTCTATTATTGAAGAGATGCGCCTGGTCTATCTCCACGACCAGCGGCCATGGATGCTGGGCTTTAGCGGCGGAAAGGACTCCACCCTCCTCTGCCAGCTGCTCTTTGAGATGCTGCGCACCATCCCCCCGGCGGAACGGACAAAAAAGGTCTATGTGGTCACCTCCGATACAATGGTGGAAAATCCCATCGTCAAGTCCTATATGCACCGCATGCGGGATGCCATCGATGCGGTAAGCAGCGCCGAGCATCTCAATGTGGAGGCCCACATCCTCTATCCTGAGCCCACTCAGACCTTTTGGAGTCTGGTGATTGGCCGCGGCTACCCCACCCCGGAGCCTCCGGGCTTCCGGTGGTGTACCGAGCGGCTGAAGATCCATCCTTCCAACAAGTTCATCTATGATACCATCAAAAAAGACGGCGAGATTGTGATTCTGCTGGGCGTGCGCAAAGCAGAGAGCGCCGCCCGCGCCCGGAGCATCTCCTCCCGTGAGGTAGCGGGGAAGCTGCTCTCCCCCCACGTGTCCATCCCCAAGGCCTATGTGTACAACCCGCTGACGGAGATCCCCAATGCCATTGTCTGGGAGTACCTGCTCAAAGGGGATGGGAAAAGCGCCTGGGGCACCGATAACAAATACCTTTTCAGCCTCTATCAGGGGGAAAATCTCAGCGAAGAGCAGAGCGTTGTGGGAGAAATTGACAAGGATAAGGTCCCCATCACAGGCAACTCCCGCTTTGGCTGTTGGTGCTGCACTATGGTGAAGGAGGACAAATCCCTGC
Organism: uncultured Oscillospiraceae bacterium; assembly: GCA_944386995.1. Taxonomy (GTDB): domain Bacteria; phylum Bacillota; class Clostridia; order Oscillospirales; family Oscillospiraceae; genus CAJFPI01. The sequence goes on along the minus strand of CALXDF010000092.1, from coordinate 15,532 downwards.
AAAACTTCATTGATCACGGCGCCACAGAGCTGATTCCTCTCCGGAAGTTCCGCAACTGGCTGGTGGACCTGCGCTCAAACCCGGAGGCCCGGGACTGGCGCCGGCGCAACGGCTCTGTTTACTTTAATGCGGAAGGCGGGTTCGGCCGCGGTCCTTTTACACTGGAGACCCGCCGGGAGATCCTGCGGCGTCTGCTGCTGCTGGAGGACGAGACCGGCTTCTCCCTCATCACCATGGATGAGCTGAAAGTCATTGACAAACTGTGGGAAGATGAGGGGGATCTCACCCGCCGAGCCCTGGTAGACGTCTATTATGAGGTCCGCGGGCAGCGCCTTCCCTGGGATCAATTCAAGCACGCAAAATACGATGAGGAAACCATTGCATCGATCAACGCCCTTTGCGGCAAGTATGATGTTCCCTTTGAACTGGTCTCCAAGCTGCTCATCGCTGTGGATAATACCAAATTTTACACCCGCTCTGCGGTAAGCGCCAAGGAAGTTGAGAAAATTATGAACCAGGGCTGGCTGCACTACCGCAGCATCCAAGAAGGTCTTGACCATGAGAATTGAATCCATTGAACTGTTGAATTTTGGCTCTTATGAGGGCCTGAACCGTTTTGATTTCACTGCCGGCGCGCCGGAAAAGCGGATCGTTATTATTGGCGGCAAAAACGGTGCCGGCAAGACAACGCTGTTTTCCGCGCTGCAGATCTGTCTCTACGGGTCTGCCTCCTTTGGTTACAAATCCTCCGGAAAGCGCTACCTGCGGGAGATTGCTGCCCGGATCAACAACCGCGCCCGTCTGGACGAGTCGAGCTGCGCCTACGTGAAGCTCTCTTTCTCCCAGGACGGAATCCTTACCGATCACTATGAGATGACCCGTACCTGGCGCTGGCAAGGGGGGGAGGTCAGCGAGACGCTGGCCATCATTCAAAACGGCCAGCCTCTGGATGAGGAAGCAGCCATCAACTTTCAGAACTATCTGCTGCATCTGATCCCCCCTGAGCTGCACAAGCTGTATTTTTTCGACGGAGAGAATATTGCAGGATACTTTCTGGATGATTCCCACAACAATATGAAGGACGCCCTGCTGGTCCTCAGCGGGGACGACACCTATGAGATCCTCTACCGTGATCTCCGCCGCCTGCTCAACCCCCGCGGCAGCAGCGAGGAGGACCTCCCTACGGCACAATATCTCCAACAGAAGGAGGCCCTGGCCCAAGACCAGCAGGCGGAGCAGTCTGTTTTGGCTTCTCTGGAACAGACCCGCAGCGAGATTGAGCAGCTGGAGGCAAATCTGGCGGCAGAAAAGGCCCGCTATGCCGCAGGGGGCGGGATCTCTCTGGATGTATGGAAGCAGCTGCAGCACCAGAGCCGCGAGGAGGAGACGCGCCGGGAACGGCTCAACGGCGAACTGAAGACGGCCGCCGGGGAAATTCTCCCTTTCCTGATTGTCAAGGACCTTCTTCCTGCCGTCCGGGATCAGATCACCCTGGAGCGCAGGCTTCTTGCCTACCGCGTCCTGCAGGCGTCCTTTCGCACCTCCCGCTTCAAGCGCCGCCTCAGCGCCGCAGTGAAAAAAACAAGCAGCCAGGATCCTGCTGCGGATGCAGATATTCTGCTGGACTCCATCCAGTCCTTTTTCCAGGACTCTGATCTGGAGGGAAGGGCCGAGCTCTTCCGTCTCTCGGAGGATCAGGGTTCTGCAATCCTCAACAGCATCTCTGCCGTGGAGCAATATCCCGCCGGCGGCTTTGAACAGCTGCGGCGGGAACTGGCGGACTCCCTGCAGCGCAGCCGCTCCCTCCGGGAACAGCTGCAGGAGAGCTCTATTGAACATTATGAAGAGCATATCCGCGCTGTAGCGGCTGATACGGCAGCAATCCAGCGGCTCACGGATCAAAGAGAGCATCTGGAGCACCGGCTGTCTGTGCTTCGTGAAAAGATATCTGCCGCAGAAAAATCCCTCGCCGCCTCGAAGAGCGTTCTCGCCGCCGCGCTCAAGCAGCGCTCCCTGACAGATCTGTCCGAGCGGACGCTGCTGCTGGTGGAGGACCTGCAGCAGCAGCAGTACCGCAGGCTGATCGCCGCGGTGGAAGCAGACCTGAACCGAAAATTCCAAGAGCTGATCCGCAAGGATGACTTTGTGGACCGGATTGAGCTTCACCAGGATTTCTCCCTCCATGTGATCCGCAACCAGGCTGTGGAGACCGACATCCTGCGGGCCACCCTTGCAGCCCATGGAGCTTCCTCCCTCCGCAGCAGCCTCAAGCCTGTCGCTTACCAGGCGCTGCTCCAGCACCTTGCCGTCGACGAGGCCCAGCTCCCCGCCGCCTTGGCCCGCTGTCCGGACCCCTCCATACAGCTGCCGGTAGAACTGGACTACACGCAGTTTTCCAACGGAGAGAAACAGATTCTGGTCATGTCCCTGTACTGGGCAATCATGAACCAGAGTCAGAATACCCTGCCCTTTATGATTGACACGCCTTTTGCGAGGATCGATACCGAGCACAGGGCCAATATCACGGAGAAGTTCTTCAAGGAGCTGCGCGGGCAGCTGTTTGTTCTGTCTACCAACGAGGAGCTCCGCCACGAACATCTCGCCGCGCTGGACGCTCAGATCGCAAAGGTCTATCTGCTGGAATATGGTGCGGACCGCCGGACACATATCACAGAGGGAAGCTATTTTTGAGGTACAGGGCATGACATATAAATTCAAGACATCCCGACAGGCAGAGGAAATTCTGGATCGGATTGACGCCAGTGAGAATCTCTCCTGGCCAACGCTGGCCCGCCTGGCCCTCTCCCTGTCCATCCGCAAGGGTCCTCTCATGGAGATCGAACTGTTTACTGACAGCCAGGGGAAGGAGTTGGGCCGCTCCACTATTACCGGCGAGATGGACGCCCTCTACAAGTGTCTGATTGAGTTGCAGGAAGGGCGCTTTCTTCCGGAGGAGGAGTATTTTCCCACCTATGTCAAGGCGCATCTGGACCGGGGCGCACGACTGCTGGAGCAGGAGAAGAAGTACGCCCGGGATCTGGTGGTCCATCTGGCACACCTGGAGCGCAGCATCTGAGAAAAGAAAACGTGCGGCAAGAGTTGCTTCTTTTGCCGCACGTTTTTTCGGATACAGAACAGACTTCCCATATTATTCCTTTTCTTCCGCCTGCTCATACAGATAGATCCCGCAGGCGATATCCTCCACCGCCATGCCCACTGCGTCAAATACGGTGATCTCCTCCCTGGTCTTCCGCCCGGGAATTCTGCCCAGCAGCACGTCGCCCACCGTACCCCGCAGATGTTCCGCGCCATAGCGTCCCTCCTGCTGCGGAATCAGAAAGTCCCCGCTCTCGTGGAGAATCGACTCCGTATTGTCGCAGAATATCCGACTGCAGGCCATCAGGTCCGAGTCCAGTTCCCGTGCCGTGGGCGCACAGGCCCCCACGGCGTTGACATGGGCGCCTTTTTTCACCCAGGTTCCCTGGAGAATGGGTTCTTTCGATGGTGTCAGTGTGCAGATGATATCCGCATCCCGTACCGCCTCCTGCGCACTGGCGCATGCCACACCCCGCAGGCCTTTCTCCCCTGCCGCGGCGGCCAGCGCCTGGGCACAGGGGGGATAGGCGTCCCAGCAGCGGACCTCTTCCAGGTGCATCGACACTGCCATAGCGTTGAGATGGGAGTGCCCCTGAGCGCCGCAGCCCAGGATTGCCAGGACCCTCGCGTCAGGATTTGCCAGCGCCCGGGTAGCGACGGCACTGACCGCACCGGTCCGGATCTTGGTTACCGACATCGCGTCGATCACCGCCAGAACTTCCCCGTGCTCCTTTCCAAACAGCAGGATCTCCCCCTGGTGGGAGGGATACCCGGTCCCGCCATTGGTATGATAGACACTGATCACCTTGGCACCAAAATATCCCCGCTCATAGTAGGCAGGCATCAACCCCAGGACATTGGTATTGGGCAGGTCAATGGCCGTGCGCAGATACTGCACACAATCTCCCTGCCGCTCCTCCTTCAGTGTCTGCTCCATAATGTGCAGGCATGCCGCCACCGGCAGGTGCGCCTCCACATAGCTCTGGTCAAAAATTTTCATAGCTCTCACACTTTCAAAGATGGATTAGCAGCAGATCCGGAAGCAGCGAGACCAGCAGGATCCCCGCCGCCGTGGCAAGCGTGGTGTAAGGCCGGGCTACTACGCGGTACAGGTTCAGTGGGCGGGGCGGCTGAAAATCAGGCTCCAGCTCCCGCTTTTTCTTCAGGCGCAGGCGGAAAGCCTCCTCCGGCAGATTGCCGCCCTTAAGCAGGAGCAGCGCCGAAAAAAGGAGCAGGATGCCGCCGGCCAGCAGCACCGCGGACCGGGCTGCAACAACGCCCTTGTAAAACGCACCGCCGATCAGACCGCCCAGCAGTCCGAACAGCAGGCACAGCGCCAAGCCGACGGCCAATCCGATCCCCAGCGCCAGCAGCAGGTCCCGCAGGACCGCTCTCAGCGTCCCCATGGCTCACACCAGGTGGCAGGCCACAAAATGGCCCGGCTCAACCTCCCGCAGGGCGGGGCTTTCCTGGCGGCAGCGATCGCACGCCAGAGCGCATCGGCCAGCAAAGCGGCAGCCCGGCGGCGGGTCGATGGGGCTTGGGATGTCCCCTTCCAGCTCAATGCGCTGCCGCTTGCGCTCCACCTCCGGATCGGGAATGGGGATGGCAGAGAGCAGCGCCTGGGTATATGGGTGCAGCGGCTTCTCGTATAGCCGCTCAGACCGCGTAAGCTCCACCACGGTTCCCAGATACATAACCGCAATGCGGTCGGAGATATGCTTGACCATGGCCAGATCGTGGGCAATGAACAGATAGGTCAGCCCCATCTCCCGCTGCAGCTTCACCAGCAGATTCACGATCTGCGCCTGGATCGAGACATCCAGGGCGGAAATAGGCTCGTCGCACATGATGAACTCCGGATGGACCGCCAAAGCCCGGGCAATGCCAATGCGCTGGCGCTGGCCGCCGGAAAACTCATGGGCAAAGCGGTTGGCATGCTCCTTATTGAGCCCCACCAGATCCAGAAGGCGGTAGACCTGCTCTGTCCGGTCCATGCGGTCTTTTGCCAAGCCATGGATGTCGATTCCCTCGGCAATGATGTCCGCCACCGTCATCCGCGGATTCAGGGAAGCATAGGGATCCTGGAAAATAATCTGGGCCCGGCGGGCAAATCGCAGCTTGTCCGCACCCCGGAGGGTATGGACGTCCTGCCCGTCAAAAAGCACCTGCCCATCGGTCTTCTTATACAGTCCCATGGCCGTCCGTCCGCAAGTGGTCTTGCCGCAGCCAGACTCCCCCACCATGCCCAGCGTCTCTCCCTTGTAGATGGTAAAGGAGACGTCGTCCACCGCCTTGACCACACCGCCGCCGGAGGCAGAAAAATACTTCTTGAGGTGGCTGACTTCCAGCAGGGGCTGTCTGTTTTCGCTCATACTCTCCCCTCCTTCTCATCGTACAGGGGTGCGTCTACCCTGGGTGCCCGGGGATCATGGAGCCAGCAGCTGGCCTGGTGGCCGCCGCCAAAATCCGTGCTCTCCGGCATCTCTTCCTGGCAGATGGGCATGCAGTATTTGCACCGGGTGCAGAAGGGACAGCCCGCCGGAGGCTTGAGCAAATCCGGCGGTGTCCCCTCGATGGAGGCCAGATGCTCCTTGTTCTCCAGATCCAGCCGCGGTACCGCCGAAAGCAGCGCCAAAGTGTAGGGGTGGCGGGGGCGGTAAAAAATATCGTCCGCACTGCCCCGCTCCACAATCTTGCCCGAGTACATAACGCAGATCCGCCGGGCAATATCCGCCACCACGCCCAGGTCGTGGGTAATCAGCAGGATGGCAGCATTCAGTTCCTTCTGCATCTGCTTCATCAGGTCAATAATCTGAGCCTGGATGGTTACATCCAGGGCCGTAGTAGGTTCGTCGGCAATCAGGAGCTTCGGCCCGCAGGCCAACGCCGTGGCAATCATGGCCCGCTGGCGCATACCGCCTGAAAACTGGTGGGGATACTCCTGCGCCCGGCGCTCCGGGTTGGGAATACCCACCTGCCGCAGCAGCTCCACAGCCTTGGCCGCGGCCTCCCGCTTGGTGGCCATGCCGTGAATTGTCAGCACCTCGGCAATCTGCTTCCCCACCTTCATGGTGGGATCCAGGCTGGTCAGCGCATCCTGGAAAATCATGGCACACTCGGCGCCCCGGTAGCTGCGCAGCTCTCTGCCGCTCATGGCCAGAATATCCCGACCGTCCAGCGTGATCGAGGATCCCTCCTTAATCTTGCCGGGATCGGCGATCAGACGCATGATCGACTTGGCTGTAACGCTCTTGCCGCAGCCGGATTCGCCTACAATGGCCACCGTCTCCCCTTTCTCTACATCAAAGGAGATCCCCCGCACCGACTGCACCTCGCCGGCGTAGGTATAATAGGATACCCGCAGGTCCTTGACCTGCAACAATGTCTCTCCCATATGCCGCCTCACTTCCTCAGTTTGGGATCCAGCGCGTCCCGCAGACCGTCGCCTAACAGGTTGAAGGACAGCACAATCAGCACCAGGATCGCTGCCGGGAAGATCAGCTGCAGGGGATAGAACTGCATGGCATCCTGTCCCAGGGAGATAATGACGCCCAGGGACGTGTCCGGCGGCTGCAAGCCGATCCCCAGGAAGCTCAGGGTGGACTCCTGGAAAATATAGTTGGGGATGGAGGTAGCCGTGTTTAGGATCAGAATCCCCATGGTGTTTGGCAGCAGGTGCCGGATAATGATTCGCCAGGGGGATGCGCCAAGGGTCTGGGCCGCCATGACATACTCCGAACTCTTGAGCTGCAAAATCACGCCCCGGACTGCCCGGGCGGTGTTGCACCAGGAGGTGACGCACAGGGCTACCAGAAGGCTGGGCACACTGTTTCCCAGCACCAGCATCACCAGGATCACCACCAGCAGATACGGCAGGGACATCATCACCTCGATAATGCGCATCATAATGCTGTCCACCCAGCCGCCGAAATAGGCCATGATCCCGCCGTAGATACAGCCGATGATCACCTGCACACAGGTGCATACCAAGGCGATCAGCAGGGATACCCGCGCACCCACGCAGACCCGGGCAAACAAGTCGCGCCCCAGCAGGTCCGTTCCGAACCAGTGCTCAGCGCTGGGCGGCTGATTCTTCAGCGCTGGCTCCATATAAGTATAGTCCTGTCCGCAAATGGTCGGGCCGAACACTGCCAGGATAATCAGCAGCACCAATACCGCCAAAGACACCATGGCTACCGGGTTCTTCCGCAGGCGGCGCCAGGCGTCCTGTGCATAGGTGATCGTCGGACGGACAATGGCCTCCTTATCGGTATTTTCACACCCCTTGACGACGAACCGGGGATCAATCGCTTTTTCCATAGGTCACCTCACGTCCTTCCGCCCACGCGGATTCTGGGATCCACAACGGTATACAGGATATCCACCACAAAGACAACCGCCACATACAAAATCGCCATCAGCACCGTCTGTCCCAGTACGATGGACAGATCCTGGGCCTGGATCGAATCGATGAAGTAGCGGCCAAACCCCGGAATGGAGTAAATCTTCTCAATAAAGAATGAGCCGGTCAGCGCAAAGGCCACGCTCATGGGAAGCACGGTAATAATGGGGATAAATGCATTTCTCAGAATGTGCCGCCGCACAATCTGCGGCTCGCTGAGGCCCTTGGCCCGGGCCGCCAGCACATAGTCCTGATTGATCACGTCCAGCATGGAGGTCTTGAGCAGCCGGGAATAGGTGGCCACATAGCTGAAACAGCCGCTGAGAGTGGGAAGCACCGTATACTCCCACCCGCCAAACCAGAGGTCGTCCCCCTTTGGCCAGCCAACAATGGGGAACAGTCCCAATTCGCCGGCTACATACTTTTGCAGAAGCAGGCCGAAAATCAGCGTAGGCACTGAGATCATCAGCACCGAGAAAAACACGATGAGATAGTCCGCCCACGTTCCCTTGAACATGGCCGCCAGAATGCCCAGGATCAGTCCGAGGCCGACGCCGACAATGATACACTGCAGGCCCAGCCGTGCGGAAGGAGCCAGCGTTTCTTTCAGCAGCTGCTGGATATCGTAGCCCGGCATCACAACCGACTCACCGAAATCGCCCTTGAGCATTCCTTTCATTGTGATCACATAGCGCTCCATGGTGGACTTGTCCAGCCCGTATTTGTGGTACAGGTTTTCCGCCACAGACTCCGGCAGCCGCTCGGCCCGGGTGGTCAGCGGATCGCCCGGCACCGCCTCCAACAGGAAGAAGGTCGCCGTGGCAATGATAAACAGCGTCAGGAGCATTTCGAAAAAGCGGCGAACAGTATATTTCAGCATTCTCGTTTCCTCTTTTCTAAGGGAAAGCGGGAGGACAGATCCCCGCGGATCTGTCCTCCCCGCTCAAACTGCCTGCCTGGCGGCAGCACAGCGGTTCATCGCAGAAGGGCCCGCGGCATCACTCTACCAGATAGGCGTGAATGAAGTCAAAGTAGGGGCCAACGAACGGCGTCACAACGCCCTTGATCTTGTTGCTGATGCACAGGATGTTGTCGGTGTACATGTAGGGGATGGCAGCCACCTCGTCACAGACCACCCACTCCTCCGCCTGGGCATAGATCTCCACGCGTGCAGCGGGGTCAGCCACGCCCTGGAGCTGGTTGAGGATCGCGTCGTACTCAGCTGCTCTCTCCTCGCTCCACCCGGAATAACGGATGGAGGTTCCCCAGCTGGCCCACATCTCCAGGAAGGCCATGGGGTCGTTGTAGTCGCCGTTCCAGCCGGCCTGACCGATATCATACTGGCCGGCGTTGCGGGCCTCGCTCAGCAAGGTGCTGTCGCCCAGAAGATTGACCTCCACATGGATGCCGAGCGTGGTCTCCCACAGGTTCTTCCAGTATTCCTGCTGCTGACGCTTAATGGCGGTATCACCGGTGCAGATGTAGGTAATGGTAACCTCGGACAGTTCCCGGGAATCCCCCAGTTCCTCCATGCCCTCCTTGAACAGGGCCTGGAGCTTCTCCGGAGTGTCGTACTCTGCGGCCAACTCCTTGAGAGGTTCAGGGATGCTGTCGCGGAAATTGACTTCCTCCACCGTCACGCCCAGAGGTACAAATCCATAGGCAGGATTGTTCCGGCCAAAAACCGTCTCCGTAAACTCCTCCCGGTTGGCGGCCAGGGACAGGGCCAGGCGCACCTTCTGGCTCTCCATCAGGCCGGAGGTGGAGTTGCCCTGGCGGTTGAAGTAGAAATAGGTGACGTTGGGGAAATAGCTCTCAACGAAGGTGTAATCACCGCTCTCAGCGCCGTCGCGGTAGAGCTGAACGTAATCGCTGTTGGGTGCCAGCACAGCCAGTTCTCCGTTGCTGAACATGGTGCTCTGCGTGGATGCCTCGCCGATGTTCATCAGGTTGATCTCCGTCAGGGTCACGTTCTCGGCATCCCAGTAGGTCTCATTCTTGGTCAGAGTCATGCTGTTGTTCAGGGAATACTCGGTCACCGTGAAGGGGCCGCACCAGACATGGGTGGTGTAGTCGCTGTCATACATGTCGCCGGCTGCCTCAATAACATCCAGGCGAATGGGGTACATCCACACGCAGCTGACCTTGGAGAGGAACTGGGGCGCGGCATCCTTCAGGGTAATCTCCAGCGTGGTATCATCCACCGCGCGAACTCCCAGATTTTCCATCGCCGCATCGATCTCCGCATCCGTAGCGGTAGACGCGTCCATGCTGTACAGCTCCTCGCCGCCTACGATATCGCCCACAAAGGAGGCGAAGTCACAGCCGGTCCGGGGATCCGCCAGCCGGCGGAAGGAATCCACGAAGTGCTGGGCTGTAACCTGCACACCGTCGCTCCAATAGTACTCCCGCAGGTAGAAAGTCCAGGTCAATCCGTCTTCCGAGGTCTCCCAGCGCTCTGCCCCGGCCGGCTCATAGATCTGGGAACCGTTCTCGTCCATCTTGGGACGGACCAGGCCCTCCAGCACATGGGACTGGACCTGAATCTCCTCCGCTGCATAGTTCTTGTTGTTGTCAAAGGAGTGGAAGTTCTCCGCCGCCCAGTGGACCTGGATGGTCTGGTCGGCAGCCAGGGTCTCCGTCCCGTCGCCGGATGGCTGCTCCCCGCCGTCGGTGCTGGCGTTGTTTCCGCCGCCGCAGCCGGCCAGCAGACTGAGGATCAGGACTGCTGCCAATAAGAATGCAAGAGTTCTTTTTTTCATGTGTCTTCCTCCGTTCCATTTTTTTGCTTGGGCTTTCTTCGCTCTGGGTCAAAATATTGAATCCGGGTCGTCATCTCGCCGGCATTCATGCTCAATCAGCTGCAGCGCAGCTCTCTCATCCCGCTGCCGCATGGCCTCAATCAGCAGCAGATGGTACTTGTGGGGATCTTCCTGCACCTCCTGGTACAGGTTCATGCTGGGGGAACGGATCGTCTGCTGGAAAATACGCCGGACCTCGTCGGCCAGATACTCGTTGCCCGTAAGGCGGGCCATGGCCATATGGAAATCATAGTTCACGCCGCCGAAATCCTGATAGGTGATCCGCTCCTCCCGGCAGTGCTCCCGCAGGGAGAGGATCTCTTCCTCTGTGCAGTGGCGGATAATCCACAGCACCACTCCCTTTTCCAGCGTGAAGCGCAGGTAGATCAGCTTGCGGTAATCTGCCTCTGTAACCTCCCGCATCAGGTAACCCACCCGGGGGATTTTCTTGAGGTATCCCTCCTGCACCAGTACGCCCAGCGCCTCCCGCACCGGGGTCTTGCTGACCTGATACCGCTCCGCCAGCGCCTTTTCATTGATGATCTCATCCCTGCGAAACCGCAGGCGGATCACATCCTGCTTGATCTGCTCATAGACCGCAGTCGCTTTTGACGGCATCGGCATCAGAACCGCTCCTCTCTTTAAACGCAATCTATTGGCTGTCGCGCCAGGCCTTTGCCGCCTCCAGCAGTCTCCGGAGATCCTCCTGGTTGGTAAACGGCGCCACAGAGACCCGCACCGTGCTGTTCTTCCCTGTGCTGACATAGACGTTTCGGCGCTGGAGGAACTCCGCCATTGCCTCCTCACGCCCCGGTTCTGTGCAAACCAGGAAGCTGGCACAGCGCCGCTTGGCATCAAATGGCGTTGCCATCCGGAATCCCAGCGCCTCCAGGCCCCGATAGGCCGCTTCAAAGCACTGTGAAATGTGGGCGGCAATCCGCGCCGGTCCAATGTGCCGGAAAAGATCCAGCGCCGCTTCCAAAACATAAATGCTGGAAAATGGGATGGTCCCTGCTTCCAGCTTCCGGGCGTCCATCGCGTCCAGGCAGCGGATGGCCCGCGCCTCCCGGTCCACCGTCATGGCCGCGTTGTAGCAGGCGAACACCGGCTCCACCTGGGGGAGCATGGCGTCGCTGAGATAGAGGAAGCCCATGCCCTCCATGGCCAGCATCCCCTTATAGCCGGAGGCGGCCAGGGCGTCCACGCCCAGGGCCTGGACATCCGTCTCCACCAGCCCCAGGACCTGGATGGCGTCTGTCACCACCAAAACACCCCGCTTGTGGCACTCCTCTGTCAGCTTTTTCAGGTCAATGCGGTAGCCGCTGCCCGACTGCACGTAGCTGACCGCCACCACGCGGGTGTGCTCGTCCACCGCAGAGAGCAGTTCCTCTGCCGTGACCCACAGCCCGCTGGCCCCGTCCACCACTTTGCATGCAACGCCCAGCTTCCGGGCCTGGAGACAGGGCATAAGAACCGAGACATGCTCCATCGCCCCCACTACAATGTTATCCCCGGGCCGGTAGTGCAGGCCCATCACCGCCAAGCTCACCGCTTGGCAGGTGTTGGCCGTAAAAGCAATATTCTTTGGACCTGGAGCCCCCAAAAACGCCGCCAATTTTTTCCTGGCCGATGCGACAACCTCCACGACCCGGCCTTTCCCGCCGCCGCCCATTTTGGGCATATCCGGTGCCAGGTCCGCCTTATCCCGAAAAAAACGCTCAATGGCACGCTCCATGTAATCTGCGCCGCAGTTCTCATATGCAATGTCAAAAAATGCAGATTTCTCTGTAACAGGAAACTGGCTGCGCAGTTCCTTCACCCATGCTTCTTCCATCTTCTCCCCCGCTTCTGCAGTTATGCCGGTCTCCCCGAACCTCAGCGCACCAGGCCGCCGGTCCGCGTCACTTCCAGGCCCGCAGCCTCCCAGGCGTCCAGCACCCGGTTAAAGCCGATGGAGTCGCTGCCCATGTGTCCGGCAATAATGACGTTGCCCTTGTTCTGCTCCTGCACCGCCTTGATATCGTCCTCCGGCATGTGCATCATCACCAGGGTGCCCACGCCGTAGTCAAAGAAGGTCTTATAGACATTGGCGCCGCCGCCGGTGACGCCGGCATATACCACGCAGATGCGCCCGGCGTAACTGTCCGGCTCTCCTACCCGGATGGCCGGGTCCTGCAGGGCGTTTTTGATCTCGGGGAACTCGTTGAGGGCGTCCACCACGTCCTGCAGCGTCACAAAGGGGCTGCTGGCGTTCAGCTTGTCCATCCGCTCCTGGACGATGGCCTGGCCGATGAGATCCGCCGGGGTGTGCAGACCGATGTAGGGCATGCCGATCAGCTTGGCAAACTCCGCCTGACGATTGAGGTTTTTGGAGTGCATGCGCTGGCTCTCCTGCTTGGCCCGCTTCTCAATGGCCTTCTGGGCCACGTTGATGGGCACGCCGAACTTGTACATCAGCATCATCTGATCCTTGAGCATCTGGTCACCGATATGGGTGGCCTTGCCCATAATGCCATGGTGCTCGGCGATGCAGTCGTATCCCATCTCCTTGGCCGCCAGCATAACCGTGTCGGAAATATCAATTCCTGCCAGCACCCGGTGGACATCCGTACCCTCGCAGCCAATCTCTGTATCCACTGTATCCGACTCCAGACCGGCCAGCTTCAATGCGATATTCACCATATCTCTTGTGTTCATCAAATCACCCCATACGCTTTAAAGGATTAAATATATTCGTTATTATATCAAAAGATATATCAGTTTGGCAATTCCTAATTTCTTCCGTTCCGCCGAAATTTCCCCCTTGAATTTTAATATTTTTTACAACTGTGCGCCCTTCACGGCCATCATCCCCCCGCCTTGTCTGCCGCGCAATAAAGCATAACGACGCCTGTTTCCTCCCCTTTTCAGGAAAAGGGGCTTTCTTTTTTCACCGGAGTCTTTATAATGGAGGGGAACCAATCTCTTATGGAAACGAGGGAAACTCCCATGAAATTTACCATTGCACCCGCCATCGGCACCGATTGTCCGGACGCTGTGATCCGGTTTCTCCGTGTCAATGCTCCCGTCTCTTTTTCCGATCCATCCCTCCAGCACGCCTATGATGCCGTTTTCCCGGGGGACAAGCTCACCCTTTCCCACCGGCAGCTGCAAACGCTGCGCCTGCCGCTGAACAGCGGCTTCACCACGCTGCTGCTCATAGGCTTTGACAGCGCTGCCGCCTCCCCCTTTGATCATTTCCGCGCCGCGCTGGCAAGTCTTGGCACGGCACTCAACCAGCTGGGAGCCCACTCTGTTCTAATGGACCGGCTGGACAGCGTGACCTTTGCCGGCGAACCCCAACTGCTGGAGCAGGTCGCCTGCACGCTTCCTCTCAGTGAATACAAGTTTGATACCTATCTCGCTGAAAAAAAGCCCGCCTATGACCGGGCAGTAACTGTGCTGGCAGACAACTCCTGTCAGGCTGCTCTGGAGGAGGGACAGGTCCTTGCGGACAGTGTCTGTACTGCCCGGGATCTGGTCAACGAACTGGCCGACGTGCTGACCCCGGCGGAGCTGGCACGGCGCTGCCAGGCGCTTGGAGAGCGCTGGGGATTTTCGGTGGAGGTCCTGGACCGGTCGGCCTGCGAGGATCTGGGCATGGGGCTGTTCCTTGCCGTGGCCCAGGGCAGCGCACTGGAGCCTCGCTTCATCGTGATGCGCTGGAACGGCGGCAAACCGGAGGAGCCACCCATCGCTCTGGTGGGAAAGGGGATCACCTACGACAGCGGCGGCTTGGCCATCAAAAAGAGCAGCATGGAATCCATGCGCTTCGACATGAACGGTGCGGCCGCCGTCATCGGGGCGATGTGTGCCATCGCCCGGCAGAAGCTTCCCCGGAATGTGGTGGCCGCAGTGGCGGCCTGTGAGAACATGGTGGACGCCCACAGCTACCGCAACGGCGACGTGTTGCGCTCCATGAGCGGACAGACGGTGTTCGTCCGCAACACCGATGCTGAGGGGCGCCTGACCATGGCCGACGCTATGACCTACTGTGTGCGCACCTTCCACCCCTCTGAGCTGTTGGAGGTGGCCGGCCTCACCGGCAGCGTATGCAGCTTCTTCGGCAGCGTATGTGCCGCAGCCCTGGCGACGGACCCGTCTATCTTTGACCGGGTTGCCGGTCTGAGCGATATCACCGGCGAAAAATATGCACAGATGCCCTATTTTCAGGAGTACCGGCAGCAGCTGAAATCGCCCTATGCCGATCTGGATAACGCCCCTGCCGGCGGCGCGGGCGGCATCCTGGCCGGTTTCTTTTTGGAGTCCTTCCGGGAGGGCACGCCTTTTCTCCATGTGGACTTCGGCGCCATGCCCTTTACCGGCAAGGCCTCCGATGGTCAGCCCGAGGGCGGCACGGGGTTTGGTGTTAAAACGCTGTATCACTATGTTAAGCGCCGCTGCAGGACATAAGAGCCACACCGCGGCAGAGGGAAAAATGGTGGGACGGAGCGGAATTTCCCGCTCCGTCCCACCATTTCCTGCGGGCATAAAAAAGCCGCAGACTTTTTTCAAAATCTACGGCTTACCCATGAGAAAAGGGCACCGTTTACACGATGTCCTTTCTCGTTAAGTATTTAATTTCTTGTGTTTCCACACTCCATATCAATGCCTACCAAAACGGTAATGTAGTCCTCAATCCGCTTATTACGGAATCTATCGTCCTCTGTGTCAAACACCACATGACAGGAAAAATGCCTAAATCCAAGGATTTCTACAAGGTTCCTGTGACTTGATAATAAATAAAGACATATGATAGTAAAATATAATGACACAACATTTACTTAACGGGGTTATACGGATGCGCTATTTAAAATATAGTGACACAATTTTCTGTTCCCCCCACAAGTTTCCACTTGATTCAACCGATGAATAGGCATCGCTTGCCCAGACAGAATCAGCAGCTTTCCTATGCTGCCATCATTCTCATAAATCGAGACACTGCCATCCTGTGAAGAGTACATTCGTCTGTCCTTTATGAAGCGGCATAATTATAGCATATCCGCGCAGCCCTATTCAAGTCCGTTAGATGTTCAAGCACCAGAAAGCGCCAGGTGAATACCTGGCGCTTTCTGCCGCTTGGAAGAGGGCATCTGAATGCCGGCGTTTATGGACGCCTTGTTGTCGTAGCACACATACACCATATCGTGGCCATACTCTATGACACCGGGCAGGGTAGCTGCCGCACACA
>CALXDF010000091.1 GCA_944386995.1 uncultured Oscillospiraceae bacterium | reverse complement strand
CGTTTCGGAGCGCAACCGCCGCAAAGCGGCGGCGCTTAGCGCGGAGATGGCACAGTGGAGCGAGCGTATTTTCGCCGTTAGGCGGAAACAAGCGATGCGCAACTTGTGCCGACGCGGCCGGCAGGCGCAGAAACGAAACGACCAGGGCAGGTAGTTCCTGCCTGTTATCGATCCGGCGGGTAAAATATCCCCCTCCACGACCCTGTTCCTAAATCTGGGGGCCTTAGGGGTGAAACCCCTAATCTGATTTTTGCCTACTTTTGTTCAGCGACACTGCAGCGTTAAGCAAACATGCCGGTGGCATGTTTGTAGCGTAAGCCGCAGCGGCTATGCCGCGAGGATGGGCACCTTCGTAGGCCCCCGGAGGGTGGGCACCCTCTTCTCTCGCCAAGACTGGCGGGCAAAAGGTGGTCGTGCCCGGGGCACGAAACGCCCCGCCCTTCGGCGCGGCGAAACAAAAATGGGGACGGATCCGTCCCCCCTATGGCAATGGGGGATGAAGTCGCCTCTCCGGCAGGACCCTGCCGGGATACCGCATCTTACAGGATTCTATAAGACCTGTTTAAAGTTATAACGCTTATAAAAAAGAAAGAAGGCCGCTGTCATGCACTACGTCACAGAACTCATCGCCGTCGGCACCGAGCTGCTCCTGGGCAACATCGCCAATACCGACGCCCAGATGCTCTCCGAGGGTCTCAGTGCCCTGGGCATCGACGTCTACTACCACACCGTGGTGGGGGACAACCCTCAGCGCCTGAAGGAGGCCCTGGAGATCGCCCGGAAGCGGGCCAACATCATCATCACCACCGGGGGCCTGGGCCCCACCTACGACGACCTCACCAAGCAGACCATCTGCGCGGAGTTCGGCAAGGAGCTGGAGTTCCACGAGGATATCTGGCAGGAGATCCAGGATTACTTCCTCAAGCGCATGAAGGGGAAAGCCATCACCGAGAACAACAAACAGCAGGCCATGCTCCCCGTGGGCTGCACGGTATTCGACAACCCTGTGGGCACAGCCCCGGGCTGCGGCTTTGAGGTGGACGGCGTCCACGTCCTCATGCTCCCCGGCCCGCCCTATGAGTGCCGCTACATGTTCGAGCACAAGGCGGTGCCCTATCTCCAGGACCTGACCCACGAGAAGATCTTCTCCCACGAGATCCGCATCTTCGGCATGGGCGAGAGCCAGGTGGAGGCCATCCTCCACGACGTGATGGTGGAGAGCACCAATCCCACCCTGGCCCCCTATGCCAAGACCGGGGAGTGCATGCTCCGGGCCACCGCCAAGGCCCACACCCGCCAGGAGGCCGAGGCCATGCTCCAACCCATGATCGAGAAGGTCAAGGGGATCCTGGGCAATGTGATTTACGGCGTGGATGTGAGCAGCCTGGAGGAGGCCGTGCTGGACCTGCTCAAGGAGCAGGGAAAGACCCTCTCCGCCGCCGAGAGCTGCACCGGCGGCCTCATCGCCAAGCGCATCACCGACCTGCCCGGCTCCAGCGCCGTGTTCAAGGGCGGTGTGGTCTCCTATACTAACGAGGTAAAGGAGCGGGTGCTGGGGGTGCCCCACGGGCTGCTGGAAGAATACGGCGCCGTCAGCGAGCCGGTGGCAAAGGCCATGGCCGAGGGGTGCCGCCGCCTGTGCGGCAGCGACATCGCCGTGTCCGTCACCGGCGTGGCCGGCCCGGACAGCGACGAGCGGGGCAACCCGGTGGGCCTGGCCTTCATCGGCCTTGCCACAGAGAAGGGCACGGTCTGCAAACAGGTGGACCTGACCCGGGGCCGCAGCCGGGGCATGCGCCGCCACATCGCCGGCCACCACGCCTTTGACATGGTGCGCCACGCCCTGCTGGGAATGGAGATCTGACCGAGGTGCAGCTGTGAACAATCTGATTGTGTGTTTTAATGCGGTGGCCCCCCAATTCCTGATCCTGACGGCGGGCTACCTCTCCCGGAGGTTTGGTCTGCTCCCGGCAAAAAATGTGCCTGTACTGACGTCAGTGGCCTATAAGCTGCTGATCTTCTTCCAGGTGTTCAACAGCCTGATCTCCGTGGATCTGGAGACCGCCCTGCGTCCGGGGCTCATGGCCTTCATGGGCCTGGGCATGGCAGGGGGGACGCTGCTGGCCATCCCGGTGATGCGCCGCCTGGAGCCGGACAACCGCTCCCGGGGCGTTCTGGTAGACGCGGTGTTCCACATCAACTACATCATCATGGCCATGCCCATTGTCACCTCCCTCATGGGGCCCTCCGGCGGGGCGGTGGCAGCGGCCGTGGCCGTGGTCACCATCCCCACGGAAAATGTTCTGGCGGTGCTGGTTCTGACCCACTATAACGGCGGCAAGGTCAGCCTGAAGGAGATCCTGCTGGGCATCATCAAGAACCCCCTGGTGCTGGGGTGCCTGGGGGGCTTTGCGGTGCTGCTGCTGAACCTGGAGCTGCCCAGCTTCCTGCAGTCCACCTGCTCCCAGCTCTCCGCCGCCTGTACCCCCATCTGCCTGCTGGGCCTGGGGGCCACCATCCGCTTTGAGGACGTCCACGCATCCCTCCACCGCATCCTCATCGCCGTGGCGGCCCGGCTGGTGGTGGTGCCCGCCATCCTGATTCCCCTGGCCGTGGTCCTGGGCTTCCGGGGCACGGACCTGGCGGTGATCACGGTGGGGTTCTCCTCCTCGGTGGCCGCCACAGCCTTCCCCGTGTGCCAGCAACTGGGGGGCGACAGCAAGCTGGTAGCCAACATTGTGGTGTTCACCTCGGTGCTGGCCTGCTTCTGTATCTTCCTGTATACTTTTATTCTCAAGGAACTGGCTCTGATCTGATCAAACGCAGCAGCGCCCGCCCCAGCACAGGGGCGGGCGCTGTTTTCATCTCTTCAGGGCACCGGGCGCCTCCCCGGCCCGCATCCTATCCCCCGATGGGCTTGAAGTAGGCGGAGTTGTCCCGCATGACGATGACCACGTCGGGCTGCACGGCCGCAATATAGGCGGTGATGTCGCCGATGACGTCCGCCCCGCCGCTCTCCCCCTCAAAGCTCCGGGGGTCGATGGAGTGGAGTTCGTCAAAGGAGGCGTAGAGCAGGGTCTCCAGGGCATTGGTGTAGGACTCCCCGATGAGGAGGGCCGTGGGCAGGTCCTCCCGGTCCGTGGAGAGGACCGTCTCCCCGATGTCGCCCCCCATGAACACCGAGTAGGTGATGACCTCGTCCTCCGTCTCCGGCAGCACCAGCAGGGAGGGAGCCGAGGGGGCGCCGTTGTCGCTGCGGGTGAAGGGGACGGGGTCGGTATAGACGGCGGTGGTGAGCCGGTCGTCCAGATACCGGAGGGCATAGAGCTTCCGGTTCCGGGAGCCCAGGAAGGGGTTGGGGAGCTCGGTAAAGGTCAGATCCTCCTCTTGGGGGATGTAGAGGTCCCAGCCCTCGCCCTCGTTGACACCCTCCAGCAGCACCTGGGCGGCTTTCAGGGCGCCGGTGATGGTGTAGTGGTGGTCGGTGGCGAAGTAGTAGTCCTCCGGGCACCCCTCTGCCCGGTAGGCATTGTACAGGGAGAGGAAGGGGATCTGGGCCTCCTCCAGGGCGGTCTCCATGGCCTCCTCCGTGGGCGGGTAGAGCCAGGCGCGGTCCTCCATGTAGCTGGGATACCGGTCCTGGAAGTAGCTGTACTGCTCCGGCACCCCCAGGTAGTAGACCTGTCCGCCGTAGGAGGCGGCGGCCTCCTGCCAGGGGAGGATGGCCCTGGCGGCCTCCTGGGCAGAGGGCAGCAGGTACCCGGTGTCCCACCGGCTGTAGCCGTGGAAGCCCAGGAGGACCTCGTCCCCGTCGATGACCTCGCTGACCACGTCCTGGTGGAGCAGGTCCAGGCGAACCAGGGTGGCGCCCTTCAGCAGGTAGCTGCGCAGGGGCACGTGGTCGGTGAGGTAGGTCTCCAGGTCCGTGAAAAAGTCCCCGGAGAGGATGTTCTCCGCCGTGGCCTCCGGGAAGGCGGCCAGGGAGCGGTTTTCATAGAAGGAGCCGCTCTCCTTGGGCAGCAGCGCCGTCAGGACGCCCACCCCCAGGAGGAACAGGCAGAAGCAGGTGGCAAAGAAGATCTGCGCGGTGCGTTTCATGGCCTCTCCTCCTTAAAAGCGGTAGTAGATGAAGGGGTTGGCGGTGGAGCTGATGAGCTGCAGGAAGGAGAGCCCCAGCAGCGCCAGTCCAGCCAGGGCGCTGCCCCACTGGATGGCCCGCTCCGCCTTCCGGCGCTGGAGGGCGGCGCGCAGGGCGTCCTTCACCGGCAGGGAGGCGATGACGCCCACCGCCAGGAACACCCCGTACTGCCGGAGGAAGTAGACCGCCTGTCCCCCTCCGGCGCCGGAGAGACCCACCATGGCCCCCAGGTAGCTGCCCACCGCGGGGAGCCCCTCGCAGCGGAAGAGCACCCACCCCAGCACCACGATGACCATGGCGTAGAGGTGGCGGAGAGGGGAGGGGGCCCGCTCCAGGGCCTTCCCCCACCAGAATTTCTCCCCCAGCAGCAGTATGCCGAAGTAGAGGCCCCAGAGCAGGAAGTTCCAGGCCGCCCCGTGCCACAGGCCCGT
>CALXDF010000090.1 GCA_944386995.1 uncultured Oscillospiraceae bacterium | reverse complement strand
CCATCGGCCGGCGGCACACCGCCGCGGACATCGAGGCGGCCATGGAGATCGTGGCTGCCGCCGGGTTCCCCCACGTGAACATGGACCTGATCGCCGGGCTCCCGGAGGACACCCCCGAGGGGTTCCGCCGCAGCCTGGAGCGGGTTTTGGCCTTCGGCACAGATAATCTCACCATTCATACATTATCTCTGAAAAAGGGCAGTAGAATAACCCTGGAGGGGACCCGCATCCCCACCGAGGCGGAGGTCGGGGCCATGCTGGACTTCGCCGACCCGGCCCTGCGCGCCCGGGGCTTCTCCCCCTACTACCTCTACCGGCAGAAGTACCAGTCCGGCAGCTTTGAAAACGTGGGCTGGTGCCGGAGCGGCGGGGAGGGACTCTACAACATCTACATCATGGAGGAGCTCCACTCTATCCTCAGCATGGGGGCCGGGGGCTCCACCAAGATGGTGGACCGCAGGCACAACCACATTGAGCGGGTATTCAACCTGAAATATCCCCTGGAGTATATCCAGCGGCCGGAGAAGGCGGCGGAAAACCAGCGCGCCTTTGCCGCTTTCCACCGTTCGCTTCTGCAATTGCTGTAAGAGAGGTGTCCCCATGGCAGTCTATTCCCTGAAAGAAATCAACCAGGCCGTCCGCACCGACCCAAAGGCCTTTGTGGAGGAGAGCGACGCGGCCTTTCAGAAGAAAATTGAAAGCGCGGCGCAGAAGATCGCCGGTCATGTCCACGTCAGCCGCGTCGTCCTGCTGTCCGGCCCCTCCGGCAGCGGCAAAACCACCACCTCCCGCATGATCCAGGCCAAGCTGGAGCAGATGGGGGTGAAGGCCCACGCGGTGTCCATGGACAACTACTTCCAGACCGTGGACCCGGAGACCTCCCCCCGGAACCGGGAGGGGCTGATCGACTACGAGTCCCCCTTCTGCCTGGATATGAACCTGCTCAACCAGCACTTTAAGCTCCTGGACCGGGGGGAGACCATCTACATCCCCAAGTTCGATTTCGCCCGGCAGATGCGCTCGGGCATCCACTCCAACCCCCTGCGGCTGGGCAAGGACGAGATCGCCATCTTCGAGGGCATCCACGCCCTCAACGACATCATCACCGGCAAGAACCCCAAGGCCATGAAGCTCTACATCTCTGCCCGCAGCAGCGTGGCCGACGAGGCGGGAAGCACCGTGTTCAAGAACACCTGGCTGCGCCTGGCCCGGCGCATGGTGCGGGACGCCAAGTTCCGCTCCTGGGAGCCCCACGTGACCATGAAGATGTGGAGCAGCGTGCGCCGGGGGGAGAAGCTGTACATCTCCCCGTTCAAGGACAACGCCGACATTCAGTTCGACACCTCCCTGCCCTATGAGATCAACGTGCTCAAGGCGTATGTGCTCCCCTTCTGCGAGCAGCTGACGCCGGAGCTGGAGCGGTACGAGGAGATCGGCCAGCTGCTGGAGGCCTATCCCAAGTTCGAGACGCTCAGCGAGCATTACATTGCCGCCGACTCCCTGCTCCGGGAGTTTATCGGCGGCGGAATCTACGGGCAGTGACCCGCCGCCCGTCCGGGCTGCGGAATGAGCATCTGATCGATAAGGAAAGGGGGATTCCACCATGGATCTGGAGAAGAACGGCGCCCTGTGGAAGGACCTGTGCCGGGGCGGCCTGGTCCTGGCAGCCCAGGCGGGTACGGCTGTCTGGGCGGGTGTCTGCCGGGCCGGTCAGGCTGCGGGGTGTGCGGCCCGGGGGGTGCGCCTGGGGCTTCGCTTCCTGGAGCTGCGCGCCGGCGTCAACACCCAGATGCGCACCATCGGAGAGATGGTCTATGCCACCCACTCCGGCACGCCCACGCCCAGCGCCGACCTGCAGCAGGCCCTGGAGGCGGCCGATCAGCTCCACGAGGCGCTGGAGGAGAACCGCCGGGATCTGGCGCAGCTGCGGGGCGCATGGGTGTGCGACATGTGCGGGGCGGAAAACAGCGCCGGCAGCAGCCGATGTGCCGGGTGCGGCCGGCCCCTGGGGCAGTGATGCCCCCTTGCCTGCCGCATGCGGCAGGGCCGTCCTCTTCCCTGCCCGGGGTCCCCTCCGGGCAGGTTTTCACGCCGCCAGGCACCGGCAGCGCCGGACACAGGCGGACCATTCTTTCCTGAGCGAGGTATCCTGACCATGTCCAAAGAAAAAAAGCAGACCTTCCTGGGAGCAACAGCCACTCTGGGGCTGGCGGTGATCGTGGTGAAGATCATCGGCGCGCTGTACAAGATCCCCCTGAACAACATTCTGGGGGACGAGGGGGTCACCTATTTCAACGCCTCCTATAAGATCTACAGCTTTCTCCTCTCCCTGTCCACCGCCGGGCTTCCGGTGGCCCTGAGCAAGCTGGTGGCGGAGAGCCGGGCCCTGGGCAAGTACAACCAGAGCCGCAAGCTCCTGCGCCTGGCCCTGATCCTGTTCACCGCCATCGGCGCGGTGGGCACGGCCGTCATGTTCTTCTTCACCGCAGACCTGGCCGCCCTGATGAACAACTCCCTGGCCTATGCCCCCATCAAGGCCCTGAGCTTCTCGGTGGTGTGCGTGTGCATGATGTCCGCCTTCCGCGGCTACACCCAGGGCAGCGAGAACATGGTGCCCTCGGCCATCAGCCAGGTGATCGAGGCGGTGTTCAAGCTGGTGGTGGGCCTGGCCCTGGCCTGGTACCTGGTGGACGCGGGCTTCGGCCTGGACATCGGGGCTGCCGGCGCCATCATGGGCGTCACCATCAGCACGGTGCTGGCCCTGGGGTACATGATCGTCAGCCATCTGCGCCACCGCGGCGACACTCCCGCCAGCACCGACGTGCCCCAGCGCTACCGCACCCTGCTCAAGCGGCTGCTGGCTATCGGCATCCCCATCACCATCGGCGCCTCGGGCATGAGTCTGATCACCCTGATCGACCAGAGCCTGATCATGGGCCGGCTCCAGGATGTGCTGGGCCTCACGGAGCGTGCGGCCGCCGCCCTCAACGGGCAGTATGAGTTCAGCATGACCCTTTTCAACCTGCCCAGCTCCTTTATCCCGCCCATTACCATGTCCCTGGTGCCCGCGGTGTCTGCGGCCCTGACCCGCCGGGACCACCGCCGGGTGGGCAAGCTGGTGAACACCTCCCTGCGCCTGACCACCCTGCTGGCCTTCCCCGCCGGCGTGGGACTCAGCGTGCTGGCGGGTCCCATTCTGATCCTGCTCTATCCCGCCCAGTACGACGCCGCCGTGGCGGCCACCTACCACCTGCAGATCCTGGGGCTGGCCTCGGTGTTCGTGTGCATCATGCTCCTGACCAACGCCATCCTCCAGGCCCACGGCCGGGCCAAGGTGCCCATTATCACCATGCTGATCGGCGGGGCGGTCAAGGTGGCGGCCAACTTCATCCTGGTGGGCAACCCGGATATCAATATCAAGGGCGCCCCCATCGGCACCCTGCTGTGCTATGCCCTGATCTGCCTGCTCAACCTCATCTGCATCAACCGGGTGCTGGTCAGCCGACCCAGCTATGGCCAGCTCTTCCTCAAGCCCCTGCTGGCCACTGCCGGTATGGCCGTGGTGGCCAAGGTGTCCTATGATCTGCTCTCCGCTCCGCTCGGCAACTCCCTGGCCACCCTGGGGGCCATCGCCCTGGCCGCGGTGGTTTATGTGGTGCTGGTGATGCTGCTGCGCATTATCACCCGGGAGGATCTGGAAATGCTGCCCAAGGGAGAGAAGCTGGCGAAATTCCTCCATGTGCGGTAAAGTACGTCAAAAGATGTCGGAAAAATCTGGAAATTCCCGATGAATTTCAATTTTTCTGAGAATTATTCTTGCATCCTGGCGTAAAATATGGTAAATTGAGTAAGGCCAACCAATCAAAAAACTGCAAGACAGGTTCTTGTACAAAAGAATAAAAGGAGAAAATGACCATGAATAAAGCTGAACTGATTGCCGCTGTCGCCGAGAAGGCTGCCCTGTCCAAAAAGGATTCCGAGGCCGCTGTCAACGCCGCCCTGGAGGCGATTACCGCCGCTTTGCAGGACGGCGACAAGGTGCAGCTGGTGGGCTTTGGTTCTTTCGAGGTGAAGAAGCGCGCCGCCCGCACCGGCCGCAACCCCCGCACCAAGGAAGTGGTGGAGATCCCCGCCTCCCAGGTCCCCGTGTTCAAGGCCGGCAAGGCCCTGAAGGACGCTGTGGACAAGTAAACCCTCAGCACTGGCTTTTCCCCTGCGGGGCGCATCGGACGGTGCGCCCCCTTTTCCTTTCCCGCTCCCCCGCCCCGGGGCGGCCCGGAGCGGTATATGCTTTCTCAATCCATGGAAAGAGGAGTGAACAGCGGTTTATGCGGCTGGACAAGTATTTGAAGGTTTCCCGCCTGATCAAGCGGCGCACCGTGGCCAACGAGGCCTGCGACAGCGAGCGGGTGAGCGTGAACGGCCGGGTGGCCCGGGCCTCCTACGACGTGAAGGAGGGGGACGTGATCGCCATCCGCTTCGGGGAGCGGACGCTCACTGTAGAGGTCCTCTCCGTCCAGGAGAGCGTGGGCAAGGCCGGGGCCGCCCTGATGTACCGGGAGGTCTAAATCGGACAGCCCCCTCATACAATGGAGCGTAACCATGGAGAGGGGGAGCAAGGATGGCATCTTATGACAATCCGGCTTATACCGCCCACCAGCTCACACTGGAGGGGCGGGAGCGGCTGACCGTGTCCGGGGTGGAGGACGTGGAGCGCTTCGACGAGAACACCATCGTCATGTCCACCACCGCCGGCACGCTGGTCATCACCGGGGAGAATCTGCACATCGGCAAGCTGAGTCTGGACGGCGGGGAGCTCCACGTGGACGGGCAGATCGACGCCCTGTCCTATGAGGATCAGAGTTACGGCCGGAGCGGCCTGCTGCACCGGCTGTTCGGCTGATGGAGATCCAGATCTCCGACCAGGCGGCGGTCTTCTGCCGCTCCCTGCTGCTGGGGGTGTCCCTGGGGCTGGTGTACGACCTGCTGCGCTGCCTGCGCGGCCTGCTGCACCGGCGGGGCACCGCCCTGACAGACGGGGCCTACAGCTTCATTGTCCTTGCGGCGGTGTTCTATTTTGCCATGGCCTTTGGCCGGGGGCTGCTGCGGATCTACATGGTGCTGGGCATCGGGATGGGCCTGGTGCTGTTCTTCGCCCTGCTCAGCCGCCCCCTGCGCCCGCTGTGGGATTACTGGCGGGACAGTCTCTCCCTGGTCCTCCGGATCCTGCTGGCACCGGCCGCCGGTCTGGCCGCCCTTTTGAAAAAATTTGGGCGGAAGGCAAAAAAGTTCTTTTCTTTTTTGGAAAAGTGGTTTACAATAATAGTCAACCAACGTCCCGCGGCATCCCGCCGCCGACCGTCAGGAGGGAGAGGATCACGCCATGAAAAAAAAGCAGAAGCGGGCCAGCGGATTTCTCACCGGGATCCTGCTGCTGGTCGTGCTTTTGGGGGTGGGCATCCAGCTCTATCGGATGCAGGAGCAGTTGAAGACCGCTCGGGCAGAAGAGGAGGCCCTGGCCCAGGAAATCGCCCAGGTGGAAAAGGAAAACGCCCAGCTCCAGG
Source organism: uncultured Oscillospiraceae bacterium (assembly GCA_944386995.1). Lineage (GTDB taxonomy): Bacteria > Bacillota > Clostridia > Oscillospirales > Oscillospiraceae > CAJFPI01. Next base: position 1,100 of record CALXDF010000090.1, on the reverse strand, counting down.
AGGACCTGGACAACGCCGACAACCCGGAACTGATCGAGGAGATCGCCCGTGAGGATCTGGGCATGGTGGTCCAGGGGGAGATGGTGTTCAACGTCATCGGCGGATAACCGCACAGAGCATTCCGGCCGGCGCGCGTGAGAGCGTGCCGGCCGGTTTTTTCTCCCCCAGGCGGGGGCGTTGCCGCCAGGGGCGGGGCGTTTCGCGTCCCCGGACGCGGCCTGCCTCTGCCGCCAGGGCTGGCGGGAGGGGAAAGGGTGCCCACCCTCCGGGGGGGCCACCTTTTACCGCCAGTCTTGGCGAGTGAGGAGGAGCCTTCCTCCGGAGGGATACTTTTTGCCCGTGCAAAAAGTATCCAAAAACACGCTTAGGGGATGAAATTGTCGGCCCTCGTCGACGCAAGTTCCACATCGTTCGTTTCCCCGCAAGCGGGAAATCTCACTCGTTTCACTGCGTCTCCTCTCCCCACCGGACCCGCTGTGCTGGGCTCCGGCGGGGCCCCCGGCGTTTCCGGGCGGCGAACGGTCCTCAAAATTTCACCCCCTAAGAACCCCCGGTTTTTACGGGGGCTGCCATGCGGAAAGCTGGGCATTAGGGGCCCCCGCAAAATCGGAGATTTTGTGGGGAGAGGAAGCGCAGCGGAGGGAGCGCATTTTCGCCGCAAGGCGGAAACAAGCGATCTGCAGCTTGCGCTGACGAGGCGGCGCGAGATTGGGGAACTGTCGCTGCGCTGATTCCCGCTGACGCTGACCCGGCGCTTGCGGCAGATTTTACGGCCTCCGACACCTGCGCCGCTTCCTGGCAGTGTCTCCCAGTGCGGTACTGGATCCCGGGCTCCGACGCCCACCGCAGCAGCGCGTTGAAGCGCGGAAAGAGGACGGTGCGGTATCCGGGAGGGCGTAAAGCCGCTGACAGCCCGGTTGAGCGGCCAAGACGATCCCTGTTCGTCAGGAAAAGCGCCCTTTTCTTTTGGACCGTCCACGGCCCGTTTTCTTTTCAGATCGGAAGAGCGTCGCGTAGGGGAAGAGTGTAGATCTCGGTGGACGCCGTATCATTGCAAAAAAAGCGGAAGGCGGCGCAGAGGCAAGACAATGCCCGCGCGC
>CALXDF010000089.1 GCA_944386995.1 uncultured Oscillospiraceae bacterium | reverse complement strand
TTGTGCTGCCGGGATCGCTGGGATTCGTCGTGCTCTCACCGGAGCTGTCCGGATTCTCCGTTGTCTCGTCTTCCGAATCCTCCACATAAACGACACGACCATTGACGATCTCCGCCAAGCCGCTGTTCACATCGTTCATGATCTGGTTGTGCTCGCTGTCCGCCACAGAACCGGTGGTCGAACTGATAGTACCGTCGCTGTTGATGCTCATAAGGTCCAGATTGCCCTGGGAGATGCTGCTGTTATAAGGGTTGAGGTAAGTGTTGACCAGGGAAACCAGTTGGCTCCCGTAGAACGTCACATAGGACTGATAGTTGTGCTGGGTGCGGCTGTAACAGGAGGCGCTGTAGTTGCCGGGCAGGGAGTGGAACGTCACCTTGTTGGCGCTGTCCAGTTCCAGGGCCTTCTGGGCAAACCAGGCCAAATTCCCGATGGACAGGTCCGTCTCCACATTCTCCTTGAACACCTCCACCATGGAGCCCAGGTATTTGAGGTTTTTCACCTGCAAGATCTGCTTGGCCGCCTCCACGATGAACTGCTGCTGCAGTTGGGTGCGCTTGGTGTCGCTGCCGGCGCCGTACCCGGCCTCCTCGGCAGCCTTGATTTCCCAGGGGTAGACGTTGTTGTGCCGCCAGCGGATGAACTGCATGGCCTTGTCCCCGTCCAGGAGTTGTTCCCCGGCCCACAGGTCGATGGTGAAGGCGCCCTCACCGTTGCGCTTCCCTTCGTCAATATAGTGCATGGGGAAGGGCACGTCGAAATAGATACCGCCCACGGCATCTACCAGATCGCCCACCGCCTGCCAGTCCACCATGACATAAAAATTGGGGTATACGCCCAGGGTTTTGCGCACCCAGTTCTTTACATTATTCACTCCGCCCCAGATGGTGGAGTTAATCTTCTTAACATCGCTGGAGAGGTTTACCATGGTATCCCGCGGAATACTGCAGGCGTTGATTTCGCCGGTATTGGTATCGAATATAATGAGCATCAGCATATCTGCGTGATTGTTCTCATCCGTCCGCCCAATGAGGAGGAACGAGTACACCCCCTCTTTCTGGTCAGAGATATACTCCGGCAGTTCCTCGTTCACGTCCACGCCCGCCTCCAGCAGGCCCAGACGCTCCTCCTCCGTCAGATTGGGATCGTTGGGATCCACAGTGCCGGTATCCGGGATAGTAATCTCCGGTGGCTTCACAATGCTCTTCCATACTGCCACAGCCACCAGAACCAGGCACAGCAGCACCGCTGCAATACTCCCCACTATCAGGAGGGCTGTGCGGCCTTTCTTTTTCTGTTTTTTGGGCGGACGCCCCTCGGTAGGCGCCGTACTCGCTCCTGCGTGGCCGGTCTGTGGTTTCTGCGCCGATGCGCCGCTCCTGCGCTGCGGCTCTGGGCGGGGCGCCTCCCGCTTTCCTTGATAATGATTCATAGCAGCTTTCCTTTCAAATAATCCCTCGCACGCACACTGTTTGGATGGAGCACCATTCCCTTACGGGACAGATCCTCCACCGCAATGGTGAGCCCGCGCAGCATCGCTCTGTCCAGATCCTCATAGGCCAGAGGCCGCAGCTCTTTCAGGGCTCCAAAGTTCCGGGTGGGCTCGATGTAATCTGCCAGATAGATGATTTTTTCCAGCAGTGTCATTTCCGGTTTTCCGGTGGTATGCCAATAGATGGCAGAATAAATCTCGTCACTGACACCGAAGAGATCCCGGGCCAGCGCCGCTCCGGTCTTGGCATGGAGCAGCTTCCCGCCGTTCTTTCGCTCCTGTTCATCCACCGCAATGCCGTATTTTTTGCACAGATCCAGATGCTCCTCCCGGCTCAAGCGCTTGGTGCAGTCGTGGAGCAGGGCCGCCCTGCGGGCGTCTTCCTCGTCGGCACCCCAGCGCAAGGCCAGCTTTGCCGCTGTCTCCTCGGTGCCCAGCACATGGGGCACCCGACGCTGATCCAGCAGGGACAATGCCGCTGGACGCAGCTGGTCCAGAGAAAGATGCTTTAGATCTGCCTGGGTCCCATAGAGGTGATGCACCAGGATATAACCATAGACGGCCGGAAGCAGGAATTGGTTCCCCTCCCCCGCCGACATTTTTTCCCGCAGTTGCGTAGAGGATATCTCTACCAAGTGGGGCAGCGCCATGGTTATCACATCCGCGCCGTACTCCCTGCGGAGATAGTCCCGCTGAGGGGCAAACAGCGCCTCCGTGTCTTTCTCGCTGCGGCCGAAGGCGCACAGCGTACATATTTTCGCAATCTCTTTTGGATGGCGCCAGTTCTGAAAGGTCAGGAACATATCTGTCCCCATCAGGAGGTAGAGCTGCGCCTTGGGGTGGCGCTTGTGGATCGCCCGGACTGTATCCAGCGTATAACTCTTCCCCTGGCGTCTCAGCTCCAGGTCCAGCACTTCCACATGCTCCCCCAAGGCCTGACCCGCCAGCTCCGCCATGGCCAGGCGGTGCTCCGGCGCAGGCGTTCCCTCTGCCAGCTCCTTATGCGGCGGAATACCCACAGGGATCAGGTAGAGTTTATCCAGTTTCAAGTACTCCACAGCGAATTGCGCCGCAGCCATATGGCCCCGGTGAATTGGATTAAAGGTCCCTCCATAAATTCCAATTTTCACAGCGCGTCTCCACCGTCCTCTTCCAATCCCATACCGCCTCTCACTGCTTCTTGCCCGTCTCCTTCTGCAACTGGATTTTCCGCTTGCTCTTGTCGTGCTGCATCCGGTACAGTACAAACCGGGTGCCAATCACCTGCACCGGCTCACTGCGGGTCAAGCGGCTCAGTTCCTCACATGCCTCTCTGGCTGTGAGCATCGAATTTTCCTGAACCCTGCATTTGATAATCTCCCGGGCCTCCAGGGCATCGTCCGCCTGCTTGACCAGATTCTCGGTGATGCCATCCTTGCCGATATGGACGATGGTATCAATCCCGTTCGCGATCCCCCGAAGCTGGGCACGCTGTTTGCTTGTCAGCTCCATAATTTTATCCTCTCATAAGGCGGCGCTACCGCTGTCCCGCCAGATATTCCTTTAACTTCTCCTCAAACACCGCCAGGGCCTTCCCCCGGTGGGACACCGCCCTCGGCTTTTGAATAAGCCTCCGGGCTTTTTCAAAAGCCTAAAAATGCCGATACTTTTACGCCGCAAGCGGCGCAAAAGTCCTCGCGTTGCTCGCCGCACCGCCTTGACAAGCAAGGCGCCGCGGGGCATTCGATCCAACACGAGGTGGGCTGCGCCCCCTCGTGCTCCCCTATCTTTTTTCGTTGGAAAAGGCGGCCTTACTTCTGCGCGGCAAAATATTCCTTTAATTTCTCCTCAAACACTGCCAGCGCCTTCCCACGGTGGGATACCGCCGCCTTTTCTTCCGGGGTCAGCTGGGCGTAGGTCTTGCGCAGCTGCGGGACGAAGAATACCGGGTCATAGCCAAAGCCGCCGTCTCCCTGGGGGGCGAAGGCGATGGTTCCCGGGCAGATGCCCTCCGCGTCAATCACATCCCCGTTGGGGAAGCAGCAGGTGATGTGGCTGGTAAAATGGGCCGCCCGGTTGGTCTGGCCCCGGAGGGCCTGGAGCAGCAGCTGATAGCGCTGGATATCGTCCAGTTCCGGTCCGCCGTAGCGGGCGGAATAGACGCCGGGAGCGCCGTTCAGAGCGTCCACGCAGACGCCGGAGTCGTCGGCAATGGCCGGGAGGCCGCTGGCCTCCATCACCGCCTTTGCCTTCAGCAAGGCGTTTTCCGCAAAGGTGCTGCCCGTCTCCTCCACATCCACATGGAGGCCGATGTCGCTCTCCAGCACCACCTCCACCCCCTGGGCGGAGAGGATGTCCTGCATCTCTTTGAGTTTATGCTGATTTTGGGATGCCAGTACGAATTTCATTCCCTTATCCCTCCAAAATCTTCCGCTGTTTTTCCAGCAGCTCCCGGATCCCCTTCTCACACAGGCGCACCAGCTCCTGCTGCTCAGCCACGGTGAAGCCCCGGCCCTCGCCGGTGCCCTGGAGCTCGATCAGCTCCCCCGCGTCGTTCATCACACAGTTGAGATCCACCATGGCGTGGCTGTCCTCCTCATAGCACAGGTCCAGCATGGGCACATCCCCCACGATGCCCGCCGACACAGCGGCAACAGCGTGGCGGATGGGATTTCTCTCTACCGCGCCGCTCTCCACCAGCTTTTTGCAGGCAATGGCCAAAGCGATAAAGCCACCAGTGACTGAGGCCGTCCGGGTGCCGCCATCCCCCTGAAGCACATCGCAGTCCACAGTGATGGTCCGCTCCCCCAGAGCCGCCAGATCCACCGCCCCCCGGAGGCTGCGGCCGATGAGCCGCTGGATCTCCGCGCTGCGGGGACTCAATTTCAGTTTGCTCACATCCCGGCGGCTGCGCTCCCGGTTGGCCCGGGGCAGCATGGAGTACTCAGCGGTGACCCAGCCGGTGCCCTCGGGCACATGGCGGGGCGCCCCCTCCTCCACGCTGGCGCAGCACAGCACCTTGGTATTGCCGCAGGAGATGAGGACGCTGCCCTCGGGGAATTTAACAAAATCGGTGACGATCTCAACAGGCCGCAGTTCGTCGTATGCACGGCCGTCAATACGTTGCATGGAAACACTCCTTCTTTCTTACAGGTGTCACAGAGCCTTATTCCGTCCGGTTGATGCACTGGATGAGGGAGTCGATGAACATCAGTCCCAGGCCCACTGCACAAGCGGCAAAGCCCGCCCGCTCTGTCACAAACATCAGCAGAACCCCGCCGACGAACAGCGCGCCGCCGGCGATGGTCCGCTTCAACTCCTTGAATTGTTTCTGATCCATATGTCCTCTCCTTCTCAGATGATGGCGTTGACGTACTCCTTGGCGTCGAAGGGCTGCAGGTCTCCGATGCCCTCCCCCAGGCCCACGAACTTCACCGGCACCCCCAGTTCCCGGGCGATGGCGATGACGATGCCGCCCTTGGCGGTGCCGTCCAGCTTGGTGAGGATGATGCCGGTACAGCCGGCGGTCTCCTGAAACTGCTTGGCCTGGATGAGCCCGTTCTGTCCGGTGGTGGCATCCAGCACCAGCAGCACCTCCAATGCCGCCTCCGGCACCTCCCGGTCGATGATTTTCCGCAGCTTTGCCAGCTCCGCCATCAGATTGGACTTATTATGGAGCCGGCCGGCGGTGTCACAGATCACTACATCTACGCTCCGCGCCTTGGCGGCCTGGAGGGCATCGAACAGCACCGCTCCGGGGTCCGCCCCCTCGTGCTGGCGGATGAGTTCACAGCCAGCCCGGCCCGCCCAGATCTCCAGCTGGTCGGCTGCGGCAGCCCGGAAGGTATCTCCGGCACACAGCAGCACCCGCTTGCCCTCGCCCTTCAGCCGGGCGGCCAGCTTGCCGATGGAGGTGGTCTTCCCCACGCCGTTGACCCCGATCACCAGGATCACCGAGGGGCGGGTGGAGAGGTCCAGGTCCTGATGCTCCATGGTCAGGCACTCGGCCAGGATCTCCCGCAGCGTCTCCTGAATGGCCTCCTGGCCGGAGAGTCCCTCCCGATTCATCCGGCTGCGCAGTTTTTCCACCGCCTGCATAGCGGTGGAGGCCCCCACGTCCGCCAGGATCAGCCGCTCCTCCAGCTCCTCGAAGAATTCCTCGTCTGCCTCGGTAATGGAGGAGCCGAAGATATCTCCCATATAAAATTTCTTCAGCCGCTGCCAGAGGCTGGGCTTTTTCTTCTCTTCTCCTTCCGCTGCCGGAGGTTCCTGTTCATGTTCCTCCGGGGGCCTTTCCGCCGCCGGGGCCTCCGAAACAGTTGCCGTCTCTGCTGCGGGCTGCTCCTGAAACTGCTCCTGCGCAGTCTCTTCCGTTTCTTCCGGTTCTTCTGTTACCGTGGTCTCCACAGTCTCCGCCGCTTCTTCCGGTTCCACAGTCTCTTCCGGCCGTTTGCGCCATTTGTCCCAAAATGCCATGTGTCCTCTCCTTGCTATATTTCCTTGGGGGCTTTACAGCCCCCTGTTTTCCCCAAATCCATGCCTTACGGCAGGCGGTACCTCCCCGGCACGCCCCAACCTTCCGTGGTTCCCAGGCGGCTACTCCAGCCGCCTTTCTGTGCGCCTGACCTTCCTGCCGCAGTGGGGGCAGTAGTGCCCGATCTGCCCGCTGTCCCGCTCTTTCAGCGGCTCGCCGCAGTGGGGACAGCGGCGGGGGAAAAATCGCTCCCAACAGACATCGAGCAGACAGTTGATCCCAACATCCAGCAAACCCTCGAGCAGCATTTCCCTCACACCTCCCGCCGTCTGCCTCTTCCATACGAATCCGCACTTTCGGTTCTATTTTTCCGGTGGCACATGCCGCAGAAAAGCACCTTGCCCCAGGTGTCTTGAGTGCCGCCGTCAGCGGCCGTTTCACTGGGTCGCGGCGGGAGCCCTTGGACGGCGTCACCATGCTACTCGATCTTTAATTCCTTCGCCATCTCATTCATATTGATGGTCAGCATCTTACTGACGCCCTTCTCCTGCATGGTGACGCCGTAGAGGACGTCTGCCTCCTCCATGGTGCCCCGGCGGTGGGTAATAACGATGAACTGGGTCTTGTCGCTGAGGGTCCGCATGTACCGGGCAAAGCGCACCACATTGGCCTCGTCCAGGGCCGCCTCGATCTCGTCCATGACGCAGAAGGGGGTGGGATGAACCTTCAAAATCGCGAAATACAATGCAATGGCCACAAAGGCCTTCTCCCCGCCGGAGAGCAGGGTAATGGTTTTCAGGGTTTTGCCCGGCGGCTGGGCCTTGATCTCAATGCCGCAGTTCAGGATATCCTCCGGGTCCTCCAGCTCCAGTGTGGCCTTACCGCCGCCGAACAGCTCCAGGAAGGTCGTCTGGAACGTCTCACTGATCAGATCGAACTGCTGGCGGAAGATCCCGGTCATCTCCCGGGTAATCTCCTCGATAATGCCTGTCAGCTCTCCCTTAGCCCGCTCCACATCGTCCCGCTGGCCGGTGAGATAGGTATAGCGGGTGTTGACCCGGTCAAACTCGTCGATGGCCCCCACGTTGACATTGCCAAGGCCGCCGATCTCCCGTTTCAGCTCTCCGATGCGGCGGGCCGCCTTGGGAACGCTCTCCAGCTCCACCCGCTGCTCCATGGCGGCGGAGTGGCTGAGTTCATAGTGTTCCCACAGTTTGTCCAGGATCTGGCTCTCCTCCATAGCGCTGGTGGCCTTCCGCTGCTCCAGCCGGGCCACCTCCCGCTCGATGGCCAGGAGGGCGTCGTTTCGCTCCTTCAGATCCCGGTCCGAGGCGGTACGCTCCTGCTCGATGCGCAGCTTCTCCTGCCCCAGCTGCTCCAGCCGCTCCCGGCAGAGCCGAACCTGCTCCCTCAGCCGCCCCGTCTGCGCTGTACGCTGTTCCAGCTCCGCCTGGATCTCCTGATTGGAGCAGCGGTACTCCTCCATCAGCGCCTCCCGAGAGGCCTTGTCCCCCATCATATCCTCCCGGAGTTTCTCCAGGTCCGCCAGGGAACGCTCCATGGTATCCCGCTCGGCGCTGCTGGCCGCGAGATCCGCCTTATGGGCGGAAATCTCCTCCCCCAGTGTGGCGGTGAGCTCCTGGAGGCCCGACTGCCCGGAGAGGTGCTCCTCCGCCTGGCGGCGAAAGTCCTCCGCCGCGGCGTCGTGCCGGGCGATCTCCTGCTCCTTCTCCGCCACAGCCGCCCGGGCGTCCTTCAGCCGGCCGGCCAGGGCCTCCCGCTCCCCTTCCAGGTTCTCCAGGCTGGTGCGCAGGGTTTCCAGCAGCACATCGTACTGCCCCTTCTCCCCCTGGAGTTTCAGCACCGCGTCCTCCGCCGCACGCTGCTGGCCCTCAGCCACCTCCCGCTCATAGCGGGCGGCGGTGAGTTCCCGCTGGGCCTCCTCCGCCTCCTGGCCAGCCCGGGCCAGGGCCTGGGCCATTTTCTCCAGCTTGCCCCGGAGGGCGGTCAGTTCGTTGGCCCGGGTCAGGATGCCGGCGCTGCGGCTGACGCTGCCGCCGGTCATGGAGCCGCCCCGGTTGATAACCTGGCCGTCCAGGGTGACGATACGGAACCGGTTCTGATACTTGCGCGCCATAGCGATGCCGCAGTCCAGATCCTCCACCACCACGGTGCGGCCCAGAAGGCTGCGGAACACGTTGTCATAGCGGCCCTCACAGCGAACCAAGCTGGAGGCCACGCCCACGAATCCGAACTCGCTCTCCACGTCCCGCTCCCGCAGCTCCTCCCCGCGGATGGATGTGAGGGGCAGGAAGGTAGCCCGTCCGCCGTCCCGCTGTTTCAGGAACTGGATGGCGCTTTTGGCATCCTCCTCCCGGTCCACCACGATGTTCTGCATTCCGGCCCCCAGGGCGATCTCAATGGCCACGGTATAGGCGTCCTCCACCTGCATCAGGCTGGCGATGGGACCGTGGATCCCCCGCAGAGTGTTCCTCTCTGCAGCCTGCATCACCAGGCGCACCGCCTTGTTGAACCCCTCGTACTCCTTCTCCATCTCCGTCAGGAGCGTGATACGGTCCACCATGGCCTGGTGATCCATGGTGAGTTTCATTTTCCTTTCCTGGGCCGCCTGCTGGCGGTTCTCCCGGCTCTCCAGTTTCATGGTGTGGCCGGCAATGACATTGCGGATGGCGGCGGCCTCCTCCTCCGCGTCCTCCAGACGGCGGCGGCACTGCTTGGCCTCGGCCTGTTTTCCCTCCAGCATCTCCCGGGCGGAAACCAGCTCCGTCGCCACCTCGCTCTGGCGGTTCTCCATCTGCGCGATGCCGGCAGTAAGGGCGGACAGCTCCGCCCGGGCATCTGCCGCCGCCGCCACAGACAGGGCCTCCTGCCCCCGCAGGCGCTCCGCCTCCTGGGCGGCGCTGCGGTTGCCCTCGGCGGCCTCCTGGGCCTGCTGGAGCAGGTCGGAGAGTTTCGCCTCCAGCTGCTCCATGTGCTCCGCGATCTCCTGAATGCGGCCGCGCTGCTGCTCGATCTGGGCGCGCAGGTTCTCACTGCGGCTGTCCTGATCCGAGAGTTCTCCGCCGATGCGCTCCATGCTCTCACTGTTGTGCTCCAGACGGGTGCGGAGAACGGCCGCGGCGCTGTCCTGCTCGCTGATCCGGCCCTCCAGATCCGAGATCTCCCGGCGCACCGCCTCCTGGCCCATATCATTCTGCCGGGTGCGCTCACCAAACTGTTCGTTGGCAGCGTACAGGTCCTCCAGGGCCTGCTGGGCCTGCTGCTGCTGTTCCACAGCCGCGGCGTAGTCCGCCTCCAATTTCCGCCCCTTGGCTTTCAATTCCTCCAGATTGCTCAGCCACACGGAGATCTCCAGCACCCGCAGCTCGTCCCGCAAAATAAGGTACCGCTTTGCCTTCTCCGCCTGTTCCCGGAGGGGCTCCACCTGGAGTTCCAGCTCCGCGATCTTGTCGTTGATGCGCACCAGGTTCTCCTCTGTGCGCTCCAGCTTGCGCTCCGTCTCCTCCTTGCGGTGGCGGAACTTGGAGATGCCCGCAGCTTCCTCGAAAATCTCCCGGCGGTCGCCGCTTTTGACAGACAGGATCTCGTCAATGCGGCCCTGGCCGATAATGGAGTACCCCTCCCGGCCCAGGCCCGTATCCATAAACAGTTCGTTAAGATCCTTCAGCCGCACGGACTGCTTGTTGATATAATATTCGCTCTCGCCGCTGCGGTAGTAGCGGCGGGTGACCATGACCTCGGGGCTGTCCACTGCCGGAAAGATGTGGGCGCTGTTGTCCAGCACCAGCGTTACCTGGGCAAAACCGACTGGACTCCGCTTCTCCGTACCGCCGAAGATCACATCCTCCATCTTCACTCCCCGCAGGTTCTTGGTACTCTGTTCCCCCATGACCCAGCGAATCGCGTCAGAGATATTGGATTTTCCGGAACCATTGGGGCCAACAATGGCGGTGATCTCCTCACCGAACTGCAGCACCGTTTTGTCCGGGAACGATTTAAACCCCTGGATCTCCAATGCCTTTAAGTACACGAACCCACCTCTATCTTCTTAAATCCTCTTATATTATTGCGGCACAAAGGTCTTCGCATTTCACTTTTCTCCATAACTTTTTATGAGTTCTTATATTTTCGCTGTTGAGGGGTGCAAAACCGGTATCCCCGCATCTTACACCACAGGAACCCGGAATCCATCGCAGCAGAAGATCCGGATTTCAAATGCGCCGCTGCATATTCTTCTCTGAGATCCGATGTCGTTAGCCGCCGAATACCACCATCACCATAAAGGAATGCCTGCTTGGCATATACCCGCCCATTCCTCTTAAAAAGCCAAAACCGGCATAGCCGCAACCGATCTGCTTGCGGCAGATGTCGTTATGGCAACATCGCGTGCTTCCCCTCAAGTCCTTCCTGATGTCTGTAAACTGACGCAGTTTCTCGTCGATTGCATCAGGTCATTGATTTTCATTTTTCTGCCCTGGTTTCTTCGCATGCGGTTTTTGCCGCGCAAGGACGGCGTTTCTCACTGTCCAGGCTTTACCCGACCTGCACGAACCGGTTTTCAAATATATACAGCCTGCTGTTCGCCAGTGCGATCTGTATGCCGGAGCATAATATCTCCCATCTGAATGCAGCGATTCATTGCTACACAAGGCGCATTTTCTGTTGTCTTCACATATATCTGTCATGCCGACTCCTTTTGGGGTGAAAAAGAGGAATCTGCACAGATAACAGCATTGTACCACGCCACATTTCCTTTTTCAAGATTTTAAACCATCTCGCATCGGTCTATGAATTTTTCGAGGAGTTTTCTTTTCATTTGCTTACGGCTACAAGGTCTAAATACAGATGGCAGAATCCGCAGCAGCTCGCATGGCTTTGGCCCCTCTGTGTCAGTCCATTCTCTGGGGGCGGCACATCAGAAGAAAACGCACTGCACTTTGGTGAGGATCTGCCGGATGTCAGTGACCTACATGGAGCCTGAAGTCAGCGTTTCCCTTCTCTGCGGCAATCCGGACAGGCAGCAAAAACTTCAAGGCTGCAGAAGCCTCAGCCTTCCTCAGGTATGATTTGGGCTCATGCAGCAAAGGTCCTTTCTTTGGAGCGGGCGGATGAGATGCATGACACGCAAAACTAGTGCGGCAGGACGACGTAAGGGGCAGGGAGTGTTTACAAGAACGAACGAATGCTTCATCACCGGATAAAAACTGGATGCGCCTCCCCGCCACGAGGAGACGCATCCAGTTCTATCTGCTATTCATGATCTGCACTATGAGGAAACCTGCACCGGAACCACCGTTGAATGGTGCTGACTTTCCGCCTGCACAGTTTCATATGCCAGTCAATCTGACTGCTCCCATGTCATACAGCGCTTCCCTTTTTTCGCCGACTGTCACGGGGAAACGGATCACAGACGAATTGGCTTAGCTCAATGGAAGTACAGAGGGCTCTGCTTGCGGATCTCGTCCATGATGATGTCATTGACACCCGGGAAGATGCTGCCTTCACCGCCGTAGGTCAGGCAGGGAATGAAGCTGCCGCCGGGGGCGTACTCGCGGCAGGCCCGATCAACCTCTTCGCGGATGACCTTCTCATCATAGTCCTTGTGGTCCATGATGGCCGCATCCAGGCCGCCCATCAGGATCAACTTCCCGCCCACTTCCTTCTGGATGGCCGGAATGTCGTTCTGGGGCAGTACGCCTTGCCACACGTCGATACCGACGTCCACCATATCCTGGACAATGGGCTGGCAGTAACTGTCGGAGTGATGGAGGATAATGACACCCTGGCTCTTGAAATAGTCGTAAATCTTTTTGTAGCGGGGCTTGAAGAACTCACGCCACACCTCGGGCGACATGAACAAACTGGTCTTGGAACCCCAGTCATCGTGGAACAGGACTACGTCGGGATGGAGATTCTCCACCAGCAGGTGGGCATAGTGGAGTTTGTACTCGGTGATGTAGTCGAGCAGTTCGTGCATACTCTCCGGCTCAGTGAGGAGGTTGCACAGGGTGTCCTCAAAGCCCATGAGGTAGTGGGACTGCTCAAAGAGGCCTGTTGCCATGAGGGACATGGTCAGTTTGCCAGCCTTGTGGATCTCGTCGGCCTGTGCCTTTGCAGCCGTCCAGTCCAGGGGTACATCCAAGTTCGGGGATTTGATGCTCTCTTTCCACTCGGTAACATCCGGAATAGCCACATTGGAATCGTTGACGATGGGCATGGCACCGGGCTCGCCCTCGCCCCAGTAGATGGTTGTACCCCAGCCGTCAACCACATACTCGCCCATCTTGGCCACCAGGGTAATGCCCATCAGGGGATCAAAGACGGAACCAAAGGGCTCCCACTCGTTGACGAAGGCATCAGGTTTTCCGCCTCTAATCGTCTCAAGAAAGTTTTCCTTTGCACTGAGCATTTGAAATTCCTCCTATATAAATATTTTACGGAAAATATGGATCAGACAGATTTACTCTCCGTGGCGTAGGCACCGGAGGTCTTGGCCATGAAGAAACAGATGACGGAAGAGAGAACGATGCATCCGGCACCCAGATAGAAGTAGTTGAGAACACTCCCCTGGCCCAGGGGTACCACCACATAGGTTGGGATCAGTACGGCACCGATCAGTTCCAGCGTGACCATGAGGCCGCCGCCGGTACCGGCATACTTGGGGCCTACCTCCCGGAAGAGGACGGGCAGGGACATCATTGCGGCGATGACGCCGCTGCGCAGGCCGCCATTGAGGAAGCAGCAGACATAGTTGAGCGCGGCGGACTCCGTGAGGACCATAATAACCATGGTGGCCGCAGAGAGAAGGCCGCAGATAAACAACAATACCGGAGCACGGCGGGGGCTGCCGCTCAGCGCCACAGGCACAAAGATGGAACCGAGAATAGACCCTATCATAAGGACCGTACCGAAGGTGCCGGCAAATGCCTCACCGTATCCGCGGAGCGTGGTGAGGGCAGTAACCTGGAAGTTTGAAATAACAGTGGCACCGCCCAGAAGGAACATCAGAGAGATGCCGGCAAGCCAGATATTGCGGCTCTTGAGGCAGACGCTGACCGCCTCGCCGACGGGAACAGTGGGCATAGCGGGGACACCTTCCGTCTTGAAGTGTTTCTCACGGACCACCAGCAGCCAGCCCAGCGTGACTGCAATGGATGCAACCGCAGCCACCCAGAATGCCAGCTCCAGGGACGGGAAAAAGGCGGTGGTGCCAAATGCTACGGCCATAGAGGCTGTGGAGCCGGCCATAAGGATTCCCACTACCGTGCCGATCTTCTCCCTGGGATAGAGCGCAGAGACGATTTTCGCCAGGTTGGAGTTCAGAATCATGCAGCCGATCCCGCTCAGGGCCATGGCAATGAACATGGTCATATAGGAGGTAGCAAACACACGCAGAACGAAGCCAACCGTAGCGATGGTGTAACAGATGCCTACCAGGCGGGAAATCCCCATCCGATCCACTAGGATACCAATGACGATACTCAAAAAGATAGACGGAAACATGGGTGCAGTCATGATACTGGAGAATTGGGCGTCTGTCAGGCTGAAGGCCTCATAAACGCTACCAGGGACTGCCGCAAGCTGATAGTTGCCGTAGTTTCCAATGAACATGCCAAGAAATGTTATAATTGTAATATAAAGCGCAATATTTCTCTTACTTTTCACAAAAAATCTCCCTCCTAAGCAATTTCTTTTTTATTATAAAAGCGATTAAAAGGCTTGTAAAGGCGCAATAGAGCGACTCCCCCGGCGGCGGAAGGCTATAATTTGTATACCATTCGGCAGTGAAATTTCCACCGGCGGAATCAGCTCCGGCAGAATTTGCGGCGGTAGTTTTGCTTTCCGGCCCGACTGTGCTATAATGAGTTCCATCCAGCAAATCTCTGATACCCCCTGTCAGGCAGAGAGAACCATCCGTTCTACACATTTTCCGCGCAGTGTGGCAATTGTAACCTTGCAGACATCGCGGCCCCACCAAAAGGAGGAGAATCCATGGATCACGGCATCACCGGGGAACAGGGCTTGAGCGCAGCTTATCTGAAATACCAACTTGAAAGCGACGGCTGTCCGGCACTGTTCCGGTGCACCGGCCGGTACCGGCTAACGGGCTGGAGCATCTACGATGGCCGACCAGCGCCGGAGCAAAATCAGCTGTGGATCGCGGCGGAGGATCGATGCCCTACGCCTCTGCCGTCCGGGGTCTTCTGGTGCATAACCAATTGGACCGGAGCGCAGCCGGTGGAAAGCGACGGTCTTTTCATCTGTCCGGAGATCGATTTTGCCCAGGTTGTCAACCTGATTCAGCGAATTTTTCGGGACTATGAGAAGTGGGAGTTTGCTATGGATCGGGAGGATCTGTCTCTTGATGATCTGCTGGAGATCTCCCTGCCTGTACTGCGGATGCCCATGACCATTGTGGACAGCCGCTTCCAGATCTTGGCCAGGAACAGCCTCTATAAGTGGGTACTCGAACATTCGGTCGTGGAGCAGCCTGTGGATGACGGTCTCATTTGGACCAAGGAGTTCCAGTCCTGTACCGGACGAAGGGGAATCTTCCGCTACCGGATGGAGAGCAAAGACCTGCTCTGCTACAATTTCACCATGGACGGCAAGTTTGTCGCCCGCCTGCTGGCCAGCATAGAGGAACCGCCATATGCAGCTCTCCAGGAGATTCTTCTCGAACGGCTTGTCAAATGCCTGGAACCCAGATTCAGTCACGCCATCTTCCCCCACTCTCCTGACAGCCGTGATTTCTATGAAGCCGTGGAGACGCTGCTGTCCGGTCACCCCCTGGCGGATCCATCGGTACTCAGGCGGAACCGCTGGATGCAGGAGGATACTTATCAGATCGCCGTGATCCGTTTTGGTCCCTACTTCCCCATAGAGGAAGGGGAACAATACCTGCTGCGCCAGCTGCGAATCATCTTCCCAGAGAGCTGCATCCTTCGGCGCAACGACGACTTTCTCTGTGTGCGGAACCTCAATGTTCAGAAAGATGTTGAGGAAAGCTTTCGGGAACGGATGTCTGTATTCCTCCGGGAGCATGTAGCCAAAGCCGGTATCAGCAACTGCTTTATTGGACGCGCAGGCTTTGCCAGCTATCTCCAGCAGGCTTACGACGCACTGCGGCTGGGAGAAAAAGCCGATCCGCATTTCTGGTGCTACTACTTCAAGGACTACACATTTGCCTACCTTCTCGGCCAGTGTACAGCCAAGTACGGTTCCCTCCAAGTGGCATCGCCAAAGCTGGGCCTCCTCCGGCGCTATGACGTCGAACACAACACAGAACTCTTTCAAACCCTGCGGGTCTACCTGGCCACCTGGTGCAACGCCACCGACGCTGCCCGACAGCTCTATATTCATCGGACCTCTCTCCTGAAACGTCTGCGGCGCATCATCGAGTTAACGGAACTGAACCTTTCCGATCCGGACACGGTTCTTTATCTCCTCCTGTCATACAAACTCCTGGACGGTCAATGACCCCCTTCTAATTTTCTGACCAATCTGTCGCATAAAGCAGGAAGTGCTTGAAACCGGACTGTTGTGGTTTTCGGCGATTTTATTATGAGAAAATCTGTTTTATATGCCATATCCGTTCCCGCCTCTTTCGGTAAGGGAAAACATACAAAAAGCGGCAGAGAATGTCTCCATTCTCCGCCGCTTACCCTATTTTTTTCTTTTCTTTCGGATCTGCGCATACAGACAATCCAGCGCGTCAGACAACGTCCCCACCCGGTCGATCAGTCCCAGCTCCACCGCCTTCTCCCCGTAAAGGACGCTCCCCACATCGGCGGCCATCTCGTCAGTGGCCAGCATCAGCTTTTCAAACGCCTTCGCGCTGATGTGACTGTGGCGCACCACGAAGCTGACGATCCCCTCCTGAACCTTTTCGAAGTAACGAAAGGTCTGAGGCGCAGCGATAACTGTTCCGGTGGTGCGAACCGGATGGACCACCATGGATGCCGATGGGACAATCATACTCACCCGGGGCGCCACCGCCAGGGGAACGCCAATGGAGTGACCGCCCCCCAGCACCAGGGATACCGTTGGTTTCCGCATCCCGGCAATCAGTTCGGCAATGGCCAGCCCCGCCTCAATGTCTCCCCCCACGGTGTTGAGCAGCAGCAAAATGCCATCCACCTCGCTGCTTTGCTCCAAATTCGCCAAGAGAGGCATCACATGTTCATATTTGGTGGTCTTCTGGTTCTCCGGCAGCACCTGATGTCCCTCAATCTGCCCAATGATCGTCAGGGTAAAGATATTTCCCTTGTCAGTGCGGCTGACTGCTGCGCCGAAATCCGTCACAACCTGCCGCTCTGTGCCGCACTGTTCCCCGCTGCCCTGCGGCTGTCCGGTCTCCTCTGACATGGCAATCCCTCCTTTTTGCCCTAGTCTTGGCAAACAGGAGGGATTTTATGCGCCGTTGCCGTTACAGGGCCGCCCAGCGGGCGGCACCGCCTCTGTCCAGCCACCGCAGGCAGAGTGCGGCAGCCAAGGCCAGCACAGCTGTCCATGCAGAAAAATATACCACTGCGGCCGTTCCGGCCATGGAAAACACAAAACACGGAAACGCCAGCAGCGCCGTCACACCCATGCCCCCCAGGATGGAAATCATAGAAGCGGCGCTCTGCTTCACCGCCTGGGCCTCACTGTCCCAGTCCAGCTTGGGCAGACGAAGATTAACCACCAGCCCCGCTGCTGCGCTGCACACAGCAAAGGCCACCGGCACCAGCACCACCATGATCCCCATAGCCACTGCCGGCCGCAGCACCCAGAGGATCACCGCGTCGCTGATCAGCAGCGGGGGCAGGCCTATCAGCAGATGGGCCCTGAGCTTGGCGCGAAAGATCTGCCCGGGCGTCACCGGCAGGCTCTTGAGCACCCAGAGATTCTTCCCCTCCATCGAAATGGAGGAGGTTGTGAGATCCACCATGCCGCACAAAAAGCAGAGAATCAATATGGCAAACATGGGCATCAGATCTGGTGAGAGCCGGGCCAGCTGCACCGCAGCCTGCGCCACGTCCCCCCGCTTGACCACCAGAGCGGCTGCGCCAATGAGCATCATCAGCGCGCCGATGCCGGCGTTGAGAAGGTATACGCTGCTGCCGAAGAAACGGCCCAGCTCTTTTTTCAGCAAAGCGCTCTCCGCAGTCCCCGCCTGCACCTCTGACAAATGCCAGGCCCGGCGCGCCACCCGTCTGGGCGTGGTAGCGATGCGGATAAAGGTCCGGGACAGCACCCAGCAGACCAGTGCGAACAGCAGCACCGTCTCCAGGAAGAACAACAGCAGCTGTCCCCACTCCCCCGTCATCCCCCTTCCGAAAAGATAGAAAGCATGGAGCACGCCTTCTACCGTCTCCGCCACGGCCTGGCCGTTAGTGAGGATCGCCTGAATGGCGGCGTTGGCTTTAGCGTAAAGCAGGAAGTACGCACCCAGGAACAGCACCGTGAGGATCACAGAAAACAGATTTTTGTAGCGCATCCGGACTGTCAGCAGGCCGATAAGCCATCCAAAAAAGCAGCTCAAGCACAGCGGGAACAGGGGCAGCAGGATCACAGACAGCCCGGTGCGGACCCAAAATCCAGCCTCACCGCCCCAGGCCAGCGTCGCCGGAACCAGAACGATCGCTCCCAGAACCAGATCATAGAGATACAGCACCAGCATCCGGCTCCCCAAAACTGCCATAGGGGAGATGGGGAGGGACAGGAGCAGTTGGTTATCCTGGGCATCGTAGAGCTGCTGCTGGGTCATGAAAACACTGCCGGCAAAAGCCAAACCTGTGGCCAAAATCCCCGCCAGTGCAAAGTACAGCCAGTCAAGTCCGGCATCCGACAGCGGCCGCAGCGCCCAGAACAGCATTCCGAACAGTCCGCCGAACACGACCACACAGTAGATCAGCAACGCCCCGTACAGGACCCCCATCGATTTCCGCCGCCGGCCGCTGCCGGTCAGCGCATCAAAAAACAGGCGCAGGCGAATTGCGCAGAGTGTTTTAAGCATGGTCATCCTCCAGTTCCAGGAACACGTCCTCCAGGGACTGATCCCCCTTGACCGACTCCATGGACCCATAGGCCACCAGGTGCCCGCTCTTGATGATGGCCACCTTGTGACACAGGCGCTCTGCAACCTCCAAAACATGAGTGGAGAAAAAGATCGCGCTGCCCTGGGCACACAAGTCCGCCATGATCCCCTTGAGCACATGGGTTGCCTTGGGGTCCAGGCCCACAAACGGCTCATCCATCAGGAGAAGCTTGGGCTGGTGGAGCAGGGCGGCAATCACAGAGAGCTTCTGCTTCATGCCGTGGGAGTAGGCGCTGATGGGCTGGCCCAGATCTTCAGTCAGCTCCAGTCGGCCGGCATAGTCTGCAATCCGCTTCTCCCGCAGCGCCTTGGGGACGGCAAACACATCACCGATAAAATTGAGGTACTTCACCCCGGTCATAAATTCGTACAGATCCGGATTGTCAGGGAGATAGGCAATCTGCTTCTTGCAGGCAAGGGGATCTTTGCGGATCGAGGTTCCGTCTACCAGGATCTCCCCCTCCGTAAAGGGTAGGATGCCGCAGCAAGCTTTCAGCGTAGTGGTCTTCCCGGCGCCGTTGTGGCCGATGAAGGCACAGATCTCTCCGCCCCCGATCGTGAGGGACAGGTCCTCCACGGCCGTTTTCTTTCCGTATCGCTTCGTGAAATGCTGAATCTCCAGCATAGGTTCACCTCCGCAGCCCATTCATTTTGATGCCGCTCTAAATATTTGCCACAGTGTAGCACAGATCTTCTTCTCCGTCAAGCATCAATTCGAAAATTATCAAATTGCTTCCCGCCTGTTTCAGGGCGGGAAACACAGGCCGCGCCCGCCGTTCTCTGTGCAACGGCGGGCGCGTGATGCTCACTTTTCCTGATAACCTGCAATAAATTCCCGATAAAACGCCAGATTTTCTTCCAACAGCTTGGGCGTGTCCAGCCCATAGGGGCAGCGACTGGCGCACTGATTGCAATGGAGGCAATCATCAACCCGCGCCATCCTGGCCTGCGCCTCCGGCGTGACATTTCCCTCCACCGGAGAGCGGCCCAGCAGCAGCTTCATCCGGGCACAGGTGGGAATATCGATCTCCTGCGGGCACGGCAGGCAGTACCCGCAGCCCCGGCAGAAGTTGCCGGCCAACTCCGCCCGATCCCTGGCAATCACCGCCTGGAAGGCATCTGTTAAGGCCGGAGGATTGTCAATATAGGACAGAAACTCCTCCAGCTCTCCCATGCGCTGCACCCCCCAGATGGGCAGCACATGGGGATACTGGGTCATCCAGGCATAGGCGGCGGCAGAGTTGGTGATCAGTCCGCCGGACAGCGCTTTCATGGCGATGAAACCCATCCCCGCATCCGCCGCCGACTGGGCCAGTGCCACATCCTTCTCGCTGGCCAGATAGGAGAAGGGAAACTGGAGTGTAGCGTATAGGCCACTGTCAACAGCCTCCTGTGCCACCGGCAGACGGTGGTTGGTGATGCCGATAAAGCGAACCTTTCCAGCTCTCTGGGCAGCCAGCGCCGCTTCATAGAGGCCGTCCTCCCCGCCGGGGCGGGGACAGAAGGGCGGATTATGGAACTGGATGATATCCACATAGTCGGTACGCAGGTTGCGAAGGCTGGTCTCCAAATCCCTGTTGAACCCCTCCGCCGTGAGCGCCTGGCTCTTGGTGGAAATGTAAATCTGGCTGCGGACATCGGACAGGGCCGCGCCCAGCTTTTCCTCGCTGTCTGAATAGACCCGGGCGGTATCGAAAAAGCGGATGCCTCCGTCAAATGCCCGCCGCAGGATGCGTTCGGCCTCCTCCATGGAGACCCGCTGGATCGGCAGGGCGCCAAAGCCATTTTTGTTCACAGTGATGCCGGTCTTGCCGAGGGTAACTGTCTGCATGGTGCTTCCTTCCTTTCTCAAATTCTCAACTGGCTCTATCATACCAGACTTTTTCTCTTCTGAAAAGCCCTCATTCCCCGCAACAGACGGTTGCTTTACAGTCCAATATCCCTGTGCTACACTGGAACACAAGGAGGCGATGGGATGGAATTCAAGGATCATTTTTTGAAGCTCCGGGAGCGGCGGGGCCTCTCCCAGCAGGAGGTGGCGGAGCAGCTGAATGTGACCCGTCAGGCGGTGAGCCGCTGGGAGCGGGGCGAGACCACCCCCAATGTGGACACGCTGAAACAGATCTCGCGGCTCATGGACGTGTCCCTCAACACCCTGCTGGGCTGTCCCCGGGAGCTGTACTGCCAGAGCTGCGGCATGCCCCTGGAGGACGAATTTCTGGGTCGGGACAGCGACGGCGCTCTCAACGAGAAGTTCTGCAAATGGTGCTATGATGAAGGGCACTTCCTCAGCGACTGCACCATGGAGGAGATGCAGGAGCAGTGCGTATCCATCATGGTGCAGCAGGGCGTGGAGGAGAGCGCCGCCCGGCAGCATATGGCGTCGATCCTGCCCCGGTTGGAGCGGTGGAAACAGTAGAAAAGGACCGCCTGATTGCAGGCGGTCCTTTTGTGCAAAATCAGGGTTTCTCGGGCACAGGATAGACCCAGCCGTAGGGGTCGGCAACACTGCCCCACTGGATGCCGGTGAGGGTATCGTAGAGCCACTGGGCAGTGGGCCCATTCTCTTCTCCGATGGTATAGGCCTTGTCCTGATAGCAGAACTTGCCGATGGGGGAGATGACGGCGGCGGTGCCGCAGCCCCAGGCCTCCTCCAGCTTGCCGCTCTCCAGTGCCTCGATCAGCTCATCCACGGCAAACAGCCGCTCCTCCACCTCATACCCCTTGTCCTTGAGCAGCTGGATGCAGGAGCGCCGGGTGATGCCCGGCAGCACGGAGCCGGTGAGGGCGGGTGTGACGATCTTGCCGTCCAGCTTGAACATGACGTTCATGCCGCCCACCTCCTCGATATACCGCTGGTGGACGCCGTCCAGCCACAGCACCTGGTCGTAGCCCTTCTGCTCGGCCTTGGCAGCTGCCCGGTTGGCAGCAGCATAGTTCCCGCCGCACTTGGCGTAGCCGGTGCCGCCGCGGACGGCACGGACGTCGTGGTCCTCAATCAGGATGCTCACCGGACGCAGGCCGCCGGAGAGATAGGATCCCACCGGTGAGAGGATGATCATCATCTTGGCATGGCCGATGTTGTGGAGGCCCAGGTCGATATCCGTGCAGAACTCCACGGGGCGGATATAGAGGGAAGTACCCGGTGCGCTGGGCACCCAATCCTGATCCAGGGCCACCAGCTTGGTCAGGGCCTCCAGCATGAAGTCCGCGTCAAAGTCCGGCAGCTGAATGCGCTCGGCGCTGTTGCGCATGCGCTCCATGTTATCCCGGGGCCGAAACATCTGCACCTTGCCCTGGGCGGTACGGTAGGCCTTCAGGCCCTCGAACACCTCCGCCCCATAGTGGAACACAGCGGCGCCGGGGTGGAGGGACAGGTTCTCCAGCGGGATAATACGGGCATTGTGCCATCCCTGCTCGGGGCTGTAATCCATCTCAAACATATGATCGGTAAAGATCGTGCCAAAGCCGGCCTTCCGGGGATCAGCGGGCTTTTCCGCCGGGTGGGTGGTGCGGGTAATGGTGAGTTCCATGTTGAAAGCCTCCTCTAGTTTTTATGCAAACTTGAAGTAATTGTAACTCCATTGGGCGGCAGTTGTCAAGAAAAGAGCGGCCATCCCATTGCAAATAGGTCCGTGCCGCCTCTTCCGTGCCGCCCCGCTTGTAATCCACAGGCTCTCCGTGGTATCATGAACGATGCGGATCCGTATAGAGGAGTGGATTGTATGTCAGAATCATGGACGCATATGCTGCAGAAGTGGGCGGAACAGGATCCACAGATTCACTGCCTGCTCCTGGTCGGTTCCTATGCCCGCGGAACCTATACAGAGGCATCTGATCTTGATGTGGTGGTCATCGTGGAAAATCCAGATGATTTTCTTGCGGACACGTCCTTCCTTGAAACGTTCGGGACGGTCCTCCGGCACCGGACCGAGGAATACGGTGCCTGCACCTCTATCCGGGCCTGGTATGCCTCCGGGTGGGAGGTGGAATTCGGCATCGTCGCTCCCTCCTGGATCGCGGCCCCGCTGGACCCCGGGACCCGGCGGGTCCTTCGGGACGGGTATCAGGTGGTTCTGGACAAACAGAACTATTTCAAGCACTTGGACCGCAGCGCCTTTTAAAAAATATGTAAGCGGACAAGCGCCCCGAGGGAAAACTCCCTTCGGGGCGCTTGTGTCGTTTCTTTATGATTGGTTGCGCCGGGCATTGGCCAGCATCAGCTTCAGCCGGTTCTCCTGGTTGACCTTGGTAGCGCCGGCGTCGTAGTCGATGGCCACAATGTTGATGTTGGAATCCTTGGCCTTGATGGGTTTCATCATCCCCTTGCCGCAGATGTGGTTGGGCAGACACCCAAAGGGCTGGGTACAGACGATGTTGTTCACGCCCTTGTCTGCCAGCTCCAGCATCTCCGCTGTGAGGAGCCACCCCTCCCCCATCTTGACGCCCATGCTGATGGTCCCCTGGACCAGGGAGATGGTGTGGGTAAAGATGGTGGGCGGCGTGAAGCGGCCGTCAGCCTTCATAATATCAATGATGTCCTGCTCCTTTTTCAGCAGGTACTTGAAGGCGATCTGGTAGATGAAGTGCCACTTCTTTCCCATGCCGTAGAGCTTATAGTCCAGGACGAAGTTGTAGGCGCAGTAGAGGCAGAAGTCCAGCAGGCCCGGGATGACCACCTCGGCCCCCTCGTCCACCAGGAACTGCTCCAGATTGTTGTTGCCCAGGGGGGAGTACTTCACAAAGATCTCCCCCACGATGCCCACCATCACCTTCTCCGACTTCTCCATGGGCAGCGCCGCAAAGTCGTCCAGGATGCGGCGGTAGTTGGCCTTCACCGTCTTATAGTTGTGCTTGCTGGAGGCGGTCATCTCCTCCGCCAGCCGGTCTGTCCAGCGGTCAGCCAGGGCCTGCGCGCTGCCCTTCTCCACCTCATAGGGCTTGGTCTGGTTCACCAGGTTCATCAGCAGGTCCCCGTACAGCACGCCGTAGAGCATCTTGCGCACCAGGGGCAGCGTCAGCTGGAACCCCGGGTGCTTCTCCAGCCCCGTCATGCTCAGGGAGATCACCGGCACCTGGCCCATCCCCGCCTTCTTCAGGGCCTTTCGCAGCAGGTGGATGTAGTTGCTGGCCCGGCAGCCGCCGCCGGTCTGGAACAGCACCAGCGCCACCTTGTCCGGATCATAGCCCCCGTTCTGCAGGGCGTCCAGGAACTGGCCAA
>CALXDF010000088.1 GCA_944386995.1 uncultured Oscillospiraceae bacterium | reverse complement strand
CCTATATCCTTCAGATCATGGAGGGGCTGGCGGACGGCGGCGTGGCCTGCGGCCTGCCCCGGGCCAAGGCCCTGCTCTATGCCGCCCAGATGATCCAGGGCACCGGCAAGCTGGCCCTGGAGACCGGTCTCCACCCCGGCGTGCTGAAGGATCAGGTGTGCAGTCCCGGCGGCTCCACCATCCAGGGCGTCCGGGTCCTGGAGGAACGGGGCGTCCGGGGCGCCATGATGGACGCCGTGATTGCTGCCTGGCAGCGGGGGAAGGAGCTGGGCTGAGAAATCAAACCACTCCTTTTCCTCCGGCTGCTGCCCGGCCGATTCATACTGCGTGAGGTTTAACCATGAAGCATGTGCTTTTGAGCGCTGACTCCGAGGTCTGCATGTACGCTGTCCCCGATCAGGTGGCGGACCATCTGGAGCAATACTGCCTGGATTTCTGTGTCCACTGGATCTGGGAAAGCCCCCACTCCAAGCTGCTCGTCCCCATGGAGGATGGGCAGATGGGCGCGGTCTATGGGGCCCAGGATTTCATCGACTATCTCAATGACTGGGTATTTCCCCACGAGAAGTCCGTCCTGGTGAAAGAATTTGACTTCTATGACTACGAAATTCCGGCGGAATACCAGCGGTATCCCCGTTTCAATTTTTAGCGGACAGCCTCTGCTGGCCTCTCCAGTACCCGGACCACGCCGTACACAGAAATGAGAATCCCATGCAGTAAAAAAGCCTCCCGGACGGAACCGGGAGGCTTTTCTTTTGCTGGAAACCGCCAAACTGGCGGTATTTCCTCACTTGATGCTGAACAGGATCTCCGCATAGGAGGGATAGGGCCAGAATTTGTTGCTGGTGATGACTTCCAAAGCGTCAGCAGCAGCTCGAACCTTCTCCATGATCGCAAAAACAGTATAGCGGTAGTAATGGGCCTCCTCGGCAAGACTGCCGCTGGGCACCTGACCGATGGCGTTTTCCAATTCCTCGCAGGCCTCCATCAGCGAGCGGCTGTACCCCGATAAGGTCCGCAGCAGCTTCTCCTCCGTAGAGCAGTCAAGCTCCGCCAAGGCCGCCTTCTTGGCAGCAACGGTGCCCGCTACCTCTTTCATAAAGGCGCAGACTGCCGGATAGATGTCCCGCTTCACCATGTCCACCATGGTGTTGGCCTCGATACTGATCACCTTGCAGTAGTTCTCGAAGTGGATCTCACTGCGGGCGGCAAATTCCTCCTTGGTATACACGCCGTGTTTCTCAAACAACTCCACATTCTTGGGCAGCAGGTAGGTCTTCAGGGCATCGGCCGTACAGCTCAGGTTCGCAAGCCCCCGCTTCTCCGCCTCCTTCACCCAGGCATCTTCATAGCCATTGCCGTTGAAAATAATGCGCTGGTGGGCCGTAAGGGTCTCCTTGATCAGCTTGTTCAGCGCCTCGCCGAAGTCATCCGCTTTTTCCAGAACGTCAGCAAACTGGCTGAGTTCCTCGGCCATAATGGTGTTCAGCGCAATATTCGGCCCGGAAATGGACTGGCTGGACCCAAGCATGCGGAACTCAAACTTGTTGCCGGTAAAGGCCAGCGGACTGGTGCGGTTGCGGTCGGTGTTGTCCTGGGGAATCTGGGGCAGGGAATCTACTCCGATATTCAGCTGCCGCTTGCCCTGCTCCACGTACTTGGTGCCGTGGATGATGGACTCCACCACTCCTTCCAGCTCATCGCCCAGGAAGATGGAGATAATGGCCGGGGGCGCCTCCTGTGCGCCCAGGCGGTGGTCATTGCCGGGAATAGCCACCGTGCAGCGCAGCAACTCCTGGTACTCATCCACGCCCTTGATAAAAGCTGCCAGGAACAACAGGAACCGGGCATTTTGGCTGGGCGTGGAACCTGGCTTGAAGAGGTTCAGGCCGGTATCCGTGCTGATGGACCAGTTGTTGTGCTTGCCGGACCCGTTGACGCCGGCAAAGGGCTTCTCGTGAAGCAGACAGACCATACCATGACGGCCGGCCACCTTCTTCATCATCTCCATGGTCAGCTGGTTGTGATCGCAGGCGGTGTTGGCGTCGGTATAGATGGGGGCCAGCTCATGCTGAGACGGTGCCACCTCGTTATGTTTGGTCCTGGCCAGCACACCCAGCTTCCACAGTTCCTCATCCAGCTCCGCCATATAAGCGGCAATCCGCGGCTTGATGGAGCCAAAATAGTGATCATCCAGCTCCTGCCCCTTGGGGGGCTTGGCTCCGAACAGGGTCCGGCCGGTGAGGATCAGGTCCTCCCGCTGGTCATAGACAGACTTATCAACAAGGAAATACTCCTGTTCCGGTCCCACCTGCGGGATGACGCGCTTTACATTGCTGTCGCCGAACAGGCGCATGATGCGCACCGCCTGGCGGCTCAATTCGTCTATGGAACGCAGGAGAGGGGTCTTTTTATCCAGGGCGTGACCGCCATAGGAGCAGAACACCGTTGGAATACAGAGGCTGCCGTCCTTAATGAAAGCAAAGGCGGTGGGGTCCCAGGCGGTATAGCCCCTGGCCTCAAAGGTTGCCCGCAGGCCGCCGGAGGGGAAAGAGGAAGCGTCCGGCTCGCCCCGGACCAGCTCCTTGCCGGAAAACTGCATCATCACTTTGCCGTTTTCAATGGGTGTGATAAAGCTGTCGTGCTTTTCTGCGGTAACGCCGGTCATGGGCTGGAACCAGTGGGTATAGTGGGTGGCTCCCTTTTCAATCGCCCAGTCCTTCATGGCGTTTGCAATCTCGTTGGCAATCTCCAGCGTCAGCGGCTTGCCCTCCTCGATGCAGGTCTTCCATCCCTGGTAGCAGGCGCCGGACAGGCGCTGGCGCATAACTTCCTCATTGAACACCATGCTCCCAAAGATCTCAGGTACTTTGCTGCTCATACTTGCGTCCTCCTAAACACCGCTGCGCGGCAGAATGTGTTGTATCACGTTCCATCCATGCTATCCGCAATGGCAACTGTCCGGTCAGATCCCGGATGCACCGTAGTTGCTCAGGACACGGGCGCTGGGATCGTCCACATCACAGCCCTCCCAGCTCTTGTTTGGCATCCAGAAATCGGTCACCATGCCGGCCTGGCCGGGGTAATATTTCTCAAAGATCTCCCGGTACAGCAGGGATTCCTTGGTAAATGGCTTGGCGTGGTAGGCATACTTTTCCGCCTGCTGCCGCCAGTCGTCGCCGTACTGCTTCTCAGCAAAAGCTTTCAGATCGTCCACCATACTGTGGCCCACCGCATCAGAGAAAGCCGCCTTCTCCCGCTGGAGAATGGACTGGGGCAGGTAATCCCCCTCAAAGGCGCGGCGCAGCAGGTACTTGCCCTTGCCGTACACGTTCATCTTCTTGGCCGGGTCAATGCTCATCACATATTTGACAAACTCCAGATCCCCAAAGGGCACCCGGGCCTCCAGGGAGTTGACGGAGATGCACCGGTCAGCCCGGAGCACATCGTACATATGCAGCTCCCGCACCCGCTTCTGGGCTTCCTTCTGGAACTCCTCCGGGCTGGGAGCAAAATCGGTATACTTATAGCCGAACAGCTCATCACTGACCTCCCCGGTCAGCAGGACCCGGATATCGCTCTGTTCATGGATCGCCTTGCACAGCAGGTACATGCCCATGCTGGCCCGGATCGTGGTAATGTCGTACGTACCTAAAGTATACACGACTGTTTCCAGCGCGTCCAGCACATCTTGCTCCGTGATATAAATTTCGTGGTGATTGCTGCCGATATGCTCCGCCACCTGCTTGGCGTATTTCAGGTCGATGGCGTCGGTGCTCATGCCGATGGCGTAAGTTTCAATGGGGCGTCCCAGAAGCTTGGCGGCAATGGCGCACACCAGTGAGCTGTCCAGCCCGCCGGAGAGGAGGAATCCCACCGGCACATCGGCATCCAACCGCTTCTCCACTGCCAGGATCAGCAGCTCATGGATCTTGGCGCAGATGGTCTCCACATCATCCTCGCACACCTTCTCCACCGCAGCGATATCACAGTAGCAGGTGAACTTCCCATCCTTGTAATAATGTCCCGGCGGGAAGGGCATGATCTTGTCTGTAAGCCCTATCAGGTTTTTCGGCTCACTGGCGAAAATGATCTTCCCCGAGGCACTGTATCCATAGTACAGCGGCCGGATGCCGATAGGATCCCGGGCGGCGATAAACTGCCCGCTGGGAGCGTCATAGAGGATCATGGCAAACTCTGCGTCCAGCATGGAAAACATCTCCACACCGTACTCCTTCCACAGAGGAAGAATCAACTCGCAGTCACTGCCGCTCTGGAAGGTATAGCCCTTGGACTCCAGGTCCTTCTTCATTTTGCGGAACCAATACAGCTCCCCGTTGCACACCACGGCACTGCCGTCCGGATGGGTGAAGGGCTGCATGCCCTCAGGCTGGATCCCCATGATGGCCAGGCGGTGGAACATCAGGACCCCATCCCCGGCCGGCATAATGCGGGTATCATCCGGCCCGCGGCTGATGGTTTTGGAAAAAGCCACCATCAAATCTTCCTTGGGGAGATCCTTCCCCGTGTAACCCATAATTGCACACATAAAAAATGCACCTCCGAATTTACCCGACGTCAATCATCCTAAAATTTTAGGACGAATCGTCGGAATCCGCGGTGCCACCTCATTTGCTGCTCTTCACAGCCACCTTTCGCGCTCAGGGGAGAAACTCCCGGTAAACGCTATGGCTGTAACGGGCCATCCCGTCTTCCCTACTGAATACAAATCGTTCGGGTCGAGGCTCAGAAGTGTTATTCCTCAGGGCTCCGCCGCAGGGTTTCCACTGCTCCCTGCTCACTGAAGGTGATTTCCCCAAGTACTTCTCTCCATCATCGCCGTTGGCAATTTGAAAATCAAATTATGTTCGCATATTACCCCACCCTCCTTCAAATGTCAAGCAGAATTTTTTCTTTTTCACCTGAAAATATTTCTGCTTGACGATGCTGAAAAATGGTTGTAACATGTTGAACTATATTTTTTCTGTCAGGTGCCGCCCTGTCACCGGGCACTTTGACAGCGGAAGGAGCGTGTTGGTTATGGCGGCTAAATATATTTTTGTCACCGGCGGCGTGGTCTCAGGTCTTGGCAAGGGGATCACAGCTGCCTCGCTGGGAAGACTGCTCAAGCAGAGGGGCCTGAAAGTACGGGTCCAAAAGCTGGACCCATACCTCAATGTGGATCCAGGTACCATGAGCCCCTATCAACACGGGGAAGTCTTTGTCACCGACGATGGGGCGGAAACCGATCTGGATCTGGGTCACTATGAACGGTTCATTGATGAAAACCTGACCTTCAACTCCTCTGTATCCTCGGGAAAAATCTACTGGAACGTCCTCAACCGGGAGCGCTCGGGGGATTATCTGGGGGGAACGGTTCAAATCATCCCCCACATTACCGATGAGATCAAGCGCAACATCTACTCCCTGGACGTCCCAGATACCGATGTGGCCATTGTAGAGATCGGCGGAACGGTTGGCGATATTGAAAGCCAGCCCTTCCTGGAAGCCATCCGCCAGGTAGCCGCCGAACGGGGCCGCCATAATGTCATGTTCCTCCACGTCTCTCTCATCGTCTCCATCCCCGGCAGCGGGGAGCTGAAAAGCAAGCCTACCCAGCACTCCGCAAAAGAGCTGCTGAGTCTCGGGATCCAGCCGGATGTCATCGTCTGCCGCTGTGATGAGCCGCTGCCCCAGGAAATCCGCGGCAAAATCGCCCTGTTCTGCGGCGTTCCGGCGGAAAGCGTCATCTCCAACTGCACTGCCGGGATTCTCTATGAAGTCCCCCTGATGTTGGAGCGGGAGGGGTTGGCTGAGGTGGTGATCCGGCGTTTGGGCCTCATCTGCCATGCCCCAGACCTCACCGAGTGGGCCACCATGGTTCACCGGGCCAAACATCCCAGCGGAAAAGTGGAGATCGCTCTGGTAGGGAAATACGTCGCACTGCATGATGCCTATCTCTCTGTGGTGGAAGCCCTGACCCATGGCGGCATCGAAAACAGCGTGAGCGTCAAGATTCGCTGGATCAACAGTGAATCGGTTACCGACAGTAACGCCGCCCAGTTGCTTGCCGGCTGCCAGGGGATCCTGGTACCCGGCGGTTTCGGCAGCCGCGGCATCGAGGGCATGATTTCCGCCATCCGCTACGCCCGGGAAAACCGTGTACCTTTTCTAGGCATCTGCCTGGGGATGCAGATGGCTGTAGTGGAATTTGCCCGCCATGTCTGCGGGATGGAAGACGCCCACTCCAGCGAATTCGATCCAAGGAGCTCTCATCCGGTCATCGACCTGATGCCCGACCAAGTGGGCGTTACCGCCAAGGGCGGCACTATGCGCCTGGGCAGCTATCCCTGTCGCCTGCTGGAGGGCAGCCGTGCCGCCCAGATCTATGGAACAAAAGAGATCAATGAACGCCACCGCCACCGCTACGAGTTCAACAACATTTTCCGGGAGTCATTGACCTGCTCCGGTCTGACGTTGTCCGGTCTTTCTCCCGACGGGCGGCTGGTGGAGATGATCGAGCTGTCAGATCACCCCTGGTTTGTAGCCGGTCAGTTCCACCCGGAACTCAAGAGCCGTCCCAACAAAGCCCACCCGCTCTTCCGGGATTTCATCCGGGCGGCCAAAGAGCAGGAAAATTCCCTATGATCCCATTCCGCCTTCCCTGTCATCCCCTGCAGCACAGTGCGGAGCCTGCTCTGAGAAAGGTTGGAGGTCTGTACCGCGGGAAATCTCCGGCACAAGTTGTCCTATCTTCCGGATCAGCCCCGCCCATCTGCTTTGTCGTCCGTTGAAACCTTCAAGGCCGCAGCAAAAACCGCCTGCCGCATGATGCGGCAGGCGGTTTTTCTCTGTTTGCAGGGCCGGACTACTTGGCATACTCCACCACTTTGGTCTCCCGCAGTACGTGGACCTTGATCTGACCGGGATATTCCAACTCGTTTTCGATCCGCTTGGCCAGTTCCCGAGCCAAAATAACCATCTGATCCTCGCTGACCTGCTCGGGCTTGACCATAACCCGAACCTCCCGGCCGGCCTGGATGGCGTAGGACTTCTCCACGCCGGGATAGGTGCCGGTGATCTCCTCCAACTTTTCCAGGCGCTTGATATAGTTCTCCAGGTTCTCCCGGCGGGCGCCAGGACGGGCAGCGGAGATAGCGTCGGCCGCCTGGACCAGACATGCCACCAACGTCTTGCACTCCACATCGCCGTGATGCGCCTGGATCGCGTGGATGATATCTTCCTTCTCCTTGTACTTGCGGCAAAACTCCACACCAAGGTTCACATGGGTGCCCTCGAACTCATGATCCAGCGCCTTGCCGATGTCGTGGAGCAAACCGGCGCGCTTGGCTGCATTTACATCAGCCCCCAGTTCTGCAGCCATCATGCCGGCAATGTGGCTGACCTCAATGGAATGCTGCAGCACATTCTGGCCATAGCTGGTGCGGTAATGCAGGCGGCCAAGCATCTTCTGGACCTCCGGATGCAGGCCCCGGACACCTGTCTCAAAAGCGGCACGCTCGCCCTCGCTCTTGATAATGGCGTCCACCTCGCGGCGGGCCTTCTCCACCATCTCCTCGATATGGGTGGGATGGATCCGTCCGTCGGCAATGAGTTTCTCCAGAGCGAGACGGGCCACCTCCCGGCGAACCGGCTCAAAGCAGGAAACCGTGATGGCCTCCGGCGTATCATCAATAATCAGATCCACACCGGTGAGCATCTCAATGGTGCGGATATTGCGGCCCTCCCGGCCGATGATCCGGCCCTTCATCTCGTCATTGGGCAGGGGTACCACACTGACGGTGATCTCAGCCACATGATCTGCTGCGCAGCGCTGGATCGCGGTTGCCACAATCTCCTTGGCACGCTGATCCGCCTCTTCCTTGGCCCGGGCCTCGATCTCTTTGATCTTCATGGCTGTCTCGTGGGTGACTTCCGTCTCCACCTGAGCAATCAGATAGTTCTTGGCCTCCTCCGCAGTAAAGCCGGAGATTCGCTCCAACATCTCGGTTTGACTGCGTTTAATAACCTTGATCTCTTCCTCCTCCCGCTCCAAATCTGCGTGTTTCTGGGCGAGAGCTTCTTCCTTCTTCTCAATGTTCTCGGTCTTGCGGTCAATGTTTTCTTCTTTTTGCTGCAGACGGCGCTCCTGTTTCTGCAAGTCCGCCTTCTGTGCTTTTACTTCCTTCTCATACTCGCTGCGGTTACGCAGAATTTCCTCCTTCGCTTCCACCAGGGCTTCCCGTTTCTTGCTCTCCGAGCTTTTGATGGCCTCATTGATGATGCGGCGGGCTTCTTCTTCCGCGCTGGAAATTTCCTTTTCCGAAACCTTTTTCCGATATCTGATACCGAGAAGGAAGCAGATGACGCCGACCACCACCACTGCAACAATGGTTGCAATGATGTAGACGATGGGCAAATCCATTCTCTGTCCTCCTATTCTCTTTTCCTTTCGACGAATACTTCTATCGTCATGGGGATTTTGGATAAAAAAGCGGCAAATACCCCTTCTTATCTGCCGACACAAATCCACTACTTATAATACTCGGTCTACCTCCCCCTGTCAAGGGAAAATATGCGCAGTATACGGAATACTCTCCCATCCCGGCAGCTCTCGCATTTCGCCGCAGCGAGCCTGTTTCCCTGCAATAATTCGCTAAATTTTGCAAATTTTCGCACTTCTGGTATAGAAACAAAAAATGATCCCGTCCATCCTGCGATGGACGGGATCGCCAAAGAATGCGAAACAATTACAGTTTCAGAACGATCTTCATGACGGTCTGGGCATTATCTTCGATGTACTTGAAGGCATCGCAAACCTGAGCGAAGGGGAACTCCTTGGTAACCACATGCTCGATATTGACGCGGCCATCGCTGAGCATGGCAATCGCGTCCTGGAACTCCTCCCGGACATACATCATGTGACCGATCATCTCGATCTCCTGGCGCTGGATGATCGGCAGTTCCAGAGTCATCTCAGCCTTGTAGTTGCCGGTGACAATGATCTTGCTGCTGGGACGGGCGGCCTCCAGGATGGACATGAAGGAGCCGCGGGTAGCGGCGGCGTCGATGATCACATCCGCCTTGTGCACGCCGAAGTGGTCAATGATGGCCTGCTTCAGCGACAGGTTCCCGGTATTCACCGCCAAGTCCAGACCGCTCTTGCGGGCCAGCTCCAGCTTGGGATCAAACACGTCGGTAATCATCACGTTGGCGGCACCCAGAGCCTTGGCGGCCTGGGCAGTCAGGTTGCCGATGGTGCCGGCGCCCACGACCACCACGTTCTTGCCGGTGACGTCGCCGGCCCGCTTCACAGAGCCCACGCCCACGGCCAGGGGCTCCACCAGAGCCATGCAGGCATCGCTCATGCCGGCGGGGCAGTGGTGCAGGTACTTGGGGTCAATAGCGAAATACTCGCAGGCCATGCCGTCCTGGTGAACGCCCATAACCTTCAGATGCTCGCAAACGTTGAACCGGCCGATCTGGCAGGGATAGCACTCCCCGCAGGTCACCTGGGGCTCTACGGTGACCAGGTCGCCAACCTTGTAATCCTTCACATTGGCACCCACCTGCTCCACGCTGGCGCCCACCTCGTGACCAAAGACCACGGGGAAGGTCATGTACTTGTGCAGGCCATGGTACATCTGGATATCGCTGCCGCAGATGCCCACGGAGTGGATCTTCAGCAGTACCTGATCGTCATTGATGGTCGGCTTCTCCACTTCTTCCAGATGGATCTCATAGGGCGCGACCAAATTTGCTCTCAGCATAAACTATTTCCTCTTTCCAAAAAAATTCTGGGTTCCGCACAGAGCCGCTGGGTTCTCCAGCGGCTCTGTACAAAACGTAAGATCACTTCTTGGCGATGGTCTCCTTGACCTTGGCAGCGATGGCGCTGGCATCCAGGCCGTACTTGGCCTGCAGCTTGGCATAGGGGCCGCACTCGGCATGGCAGTCGTTCACGCCCACAAAGCCCATGGGGACAACAGCGTCGGCCGCGCACAGGGCCTCGGCCACAGCGCCGCCCAGGCCGCCGATGATGTTGTGCTCCTCGGCGGAGATGATGGCGCCGGTCTCCTTGGCACACTGGAGGACCAGATCCTTGTCCAGGGGCTTGATGCAGAACATATCCACCACGCGGACGCTGATGCCCTCTTTGGCCAGTTCCTCGGCGGCAGCCAGAGCATTGCCCACCATGAGGCCGCAGGCGATGATGGTAGCATCCTTGCCGTCGCGGATGATCTTGCCCTTCCCCTCCTCGAACTTCTCGTCGGCGGAGTAGATGTCGGGGAAGACATCACGGGACATGCGCAGATACATGGGGGAGGGATCATCAATGGCGTTCTTGATCAGCCAGTCGGTCATGGTGGCATCGCTGGCCACGAAGACCTTGAAGTTGGGCAGAGCGCGCATGATTGCCAAATCCTCGATAGAGTGGTGGCTGGGGCCGTCAAAAGCGTCGGACAGGCCGCCGTAGGCGCCCACATACTTCACAGGCAGCTCGGCGTAGGAACCCAGCGCCCGAGCGGTGACAAGACCGATGGAAGTCAGGAACACCGCAAAGGTATTCACAAAGGGGATCTTGCCGGAGGCAGCCATACCGGCAGCCATTGCGCACATATTGGCCTCGGCAATACCAACGTTGAAGAAACGCTCGGGGGCAACAGCCTTAAAGGTGGCGCTCTTGGTGGAGCTGGACACGTCGGCGTCCAAAACGACTACGCGCTTATCATCCTTGCCGTATTTGGCCAGCGCCTCGCCGTATACATCACGAATAGCCTTAGACATTATTTCGCACCTCCCAGTTC
>CALXDF010000087.1 GCA_944386995.1 uncultured Oscillospiraceae bacterium | reverse complement strand
CTCTGCGGCCTTCGCTGCCTGCGCCGTTTTGCGGTGCTGTCTCCCGGTGCCCCGAGATCCCGGGTTCCGGCGACCGCCTGAGTAGCGCCTAGTGAAACGGAAGGCGCGGGGCCAGGAGCAGGGGGGGTGACTGGTTACGGCGAAAGCCGCTGAAAACCCGGTTGAATGGGTAAAAACTGTCCCTGCTGGTTAAAAAGTTTTCTTTTGGACCGGCCGTGGCCCGTTTTCTTTTGAAAAAAGAAAATGGGGGCGGAGTCGTCCTCCCCTGCGGCCAGGGGACACCACTCTTTGCCTGGCGGCAAAAGCGCCCCACCCCCGGAGGGTGGGCACCCTCCTGCCCCGGCATGCGCTGCCGGAAAAACCAAACCCGCCCTCGTGAGAGGGCGGGTTCTTTTATATTACAGGATCGGTTCTTTCAGCCGTCCACATTTGTAATCATCCAAGAACTTTTGACGCTTTTCCTGTAGATCGGCCATTGCTTTGCTGCCTTGTCCAATCCCCCGGATCTTTGAGATCTCATAATCTGTCAGACGGAGCAGATCTGCAACTGTGGCGATTTCTCCATATTTGTTCGTCCGGCGGAGGGCGGCTTCAACCCGCGGGGAAAGCCCCAGGATCTCCAGCGGATCGTGCCGGGCAGCTTGCAGAATAACGGATTCTGACTTTTCCGTCTGTGGATAGATGCAGTTAAATATTATTTCCAAGCCCTGCAAGACATCTAGTGAGCGCATCACATCCCGGATGCGGAGAATCTCATAGGGACTAAGCCGGTAATATGCCTGTAGATTGATATCTCTCTCCAGACCCTTAAACGACAAGTCAATCAATTGCAAAAGGTCAACCTTGTCATATTTCATCGCTGATTTCTGCTCCTTTCCCTGTATTTTTATATATTGGAATCTATACATTCCAATACTATCACGTAATACAGGGTAAAATCAAGATTGGAATTGATAGATTCCAATTCGAATGTGTGGGAGTGTAGGCAATGCCTGACAGATTGAAGCAGGACATCTCAATCGGCGGAAATCTGCGTCGGCTGCGGGATGCCAGCGGACTCTCCCAGGAGAAGGTTGCTGCCAGGCTGCAGGTTATGGGATTTTCTGTCAGCCGTGAAATGATTTCACAGATGGAATTAGGCCACTACAGTATTCGGATTAGTATTTTGCTGGCCATGAAAGAGATTTACAATGTCTCCTCGTTCGACGAATTCTTTTCCGGTCTCTCATTGGAAGAACAGGAAACGTTATAATCCATTGCCTGCGATTTTTTTCGCAGGCTTTTTTTTTGCGGAAATTCCACTGCGAATATTTCTCCCAGCCGCCACGCTTCCCCTCTTTTCGCCAGAGGGGTTTGCTATGCTGATCCCAGACCTTGTTTTGCCGGGGCGGCAGCGGCACAAGGGGTGGGTTTTTCCACCTTCTGTGGAAAAGATCCCGCCGCGCCGGTCCGGGGGCCAAATTGCCGCGCGCGGGAGGATAAGCCGATGGAAACGGTAAAGCTGCTGAGCAAGAAGATCCAATATATCCCCATCAACCACATTGCCCCCAACCCAGACCAGCCCAGAAAATATTTTTCCCAGGAGTCCCTCCAGGAGCTGGCGGCCTCCATCCGTCTCCACGGCATCCTCCAGCCCCTTACGGTGCAGAAGGGCCGCTACAGCTATGTGCTGGTGGCCGGGGAGCGGCGGCTGCGGGCGGCGGGGATGGCGGGGCTGCGGAGCGTGCCGTGTGTGGTGCTGGACATTGACCGGGAGGACAGCGCCGTGCTGGCCCTGATCGAGAACCTCCAGCGCAGCGACCTGCACTATCTGGAGGAGGCGGCCGCCATGGCCAGGCTCCTGGAGACCTGCCGCATCTCCCAGGAGGAGCTGGCGGCCAGACTGGGGAAATCCCAGTCTGCGGTGGCCAACAAGCTGCGCCTGCTGCGCCTGAGCGGGGCGTGCGGGGATCTGCTGCGCTCCTATCATCTGACCGAGCGCCACGCCCGGGCGCTGCTGCGCCTGAGCAACGAGGAGGAGCGGCTGCGGGCGGCGCGCCACATTGGGGAAAAGCATCTGAACGTGGCCCAGACCGAGCAGTATATCGAGAGCCTGCTCTCGGACATCCAGCAGACCGAGCCGGCCCGGCGGCCCGCCTATATTGTGAAGGATGTGCGCCTGTTCCTCAACAGCATCCGCCACAGCGTGGATGTGATGCGCCGCTCCGGCGTGGACGCCCAGGTCCATCGGGAGGAGTC
Source organism: uncultured Oscillospiraceae bacterium (assembly GCA_944386995.1). Classification (GTDB taxonomy): domain Bacteria; phylum Bacillota; class Clostridia; order Oscillospirales; family Oscillospiraceae; genus CAJFPI01. Next base: position 1,771 of record CALXDF010000087.1, on the reverse strand, counting down.
GGAGGAGGCGATCGTCCTGACGGTGCGGATTCCCAAGGGCGGGACTGCCGCCGCCCTTGACAAACCCCAGAAAAGATGATACAGTACCCACGATACAGGCTTGGAAAGGGAACAGTACCCCTTTTGGCCGGCACAAGAGAGGGGACGGACGGTGCAAGTCCCCGCCGGCAGCAGGGAGAAGGGCGCCCCGGAGCCGCGGAGGGGAAATCCTCCGCCGTCTCGTCCGCGTTATGGGACGGAGAGTGTGTCCCGGCGGCGCCGGGACAAATTCAGGTGGAACCACGGACAAGATCTGTTCGCCCTGAGCCGGAAAGAGCGGCTTGGGGCGTATTTTTTTGCCCGGGAGGGAAAAAGCATGACAGAGTTTGAGCGGATGGTCTCCGGCGGGCTGTACGATGCCGGGGACGAGGCGCTGGTCCGGGGCCGCTTCCGGGCAAAGGACCTGGTGCGCCGGTATAACCAGACCACGGAGGAGCAGCTGCCCCTGCGCCGGGCGCTGCTGGAGGAGCTGCTGGGGGCGATGGGCGAGGACGTATGGGTGGAACCCCCCTTCCGCTGTGACTACGGGGGGCAGATCCGCCTGGGCAGCCACTTCTACGCCAACTATGACTGCCTGATCCTGGACGTGTGCCCGGTGACCATCGGGGACCATGTGCTGCTGGGGCCCCGGGTGGGGATCTATACCGCCGGCCACCCCCTGGACGCGGCCGTCCGCGCCGCGGGTCTGGAGTACGGCGCGCCCATCACCATCGGGGAGCGCGTCTGGATCGGCGGAAACGCGGTGATCTGCCCGGGGGTCACCATCGGCCCGGACAGCGTCATCGGTGCGGGCAGCGTGGTGACCAGGGATCTTCCGGGCGGCGTGGTGGCGGCGGGGAACCCCTGCCGGGTGCTGCGGGAGATCACCCGGGAGGACCGGCAGCGCTGGGAGCGGGCGCTGGCGGAATACCGCGGGCAGATGCCCCGGGATTGATAAGAATGTTGCAAATCTGGCCATCAGATCAGAAAGAAAGGGAGCAGAACAATGAAAAATACCGACAAGACCATGGACAAGATCGTGGCCCTGTGCAAGGGCCGGGGCTTCATCTTCGCCGGCAGCGAGATCTACGGCGGGCTGGCCAACACCTGGGACTACGGGCCGTTGGGCGTGGAGCTGAAAAACAACGTGAAGAAGGCCTGGTGGAAGAAGTTTGTCCAGGAGAACCCCTATAACGTGGGGCTGGACGCGGCGATCCTGATGAACCCCCAGACCTGGGTGGCCAGCGGCCACCTGGGCGGCTTCTCCGACCCTCTCATGGACTGCAAGGAGTGCAAGGAGCGCTTCCGGGCCGACAAGCTCATCGAGGACTGGTGCGCGGAGAACGGCGTGGCCCTGGACAAGCCCATTGACGCCTTCTCCCAGGAGGAGATGGCCGCCTTCATCGAGGACAAGCAGATCCCCTGCCCCACCTGCGGCAAGCACAACTTCACCGACATCCGCCAGTTCAACCTGATGTTCAAGACCTTCCAGGGGGTCACCGAGGACGCCAAGAACACGGTGTACCTGCGCCCGGAGACGGCCCAGGGCATCTTTGTCAACTTCCAGAATATCCAGCGCACCACCCGCAAGAAGCTGCCCTTCGGCGTGTGCCAGATCGGAAAGAGCTTCCGCAACGAGATCACCCCGGGCAACTTCACCTTCCGCACCCGGGAGTTTGAGCAGATGGAACTGGAGTTCTTCTGCAAGCCCGGCACGGACCTGGAGTGGTTCCAGTACTGGCGCGGCTTCTGC
>CALXDF010000086.1 GCA_944386995.1 uncultured Oscillospiraceae bacterium | reverse complement strand
ACCTCCTCGGCCAGGAGATACTCCCGGGAGACGGTCTTGGGCTGGCGGAAGTGTTTCAGACAGCGGTCACACACAGCGTTCAAAACGGTACTTGCCTCGAAATTCAGCTGAAGCATCCCCGCAATGTTCCGCACGGAACCGGTAACCACAACCGGCTCCTGGATCGGATACAGTCCGCCGAACTCCACATCGGAAAGATCCAGGTCAAACTGGAAATCAATCCTTTCTCCGGGGGCGTTGATGATCTTCTGAACATTTAAGCGCATAGTACACCTCATAAAGACACGAGTAGTATTATAGTTGATTTGCCTCCCCTTGTCAAATACTTTTTCAAAAAAATTTGCCGCAAATCCAGTGGCCCGGTCCTCCCACTTGCAAAATCCACGCCCAGCCGCTAGAATGGATAAAAACAACCATCGACAGGAGAAACCGACTATGCGGGAGATTACCATTGGAAAAAACGACGCCGGGCAGCGGCTGGACCGCTTCCTCTCCAAAGCCATGCCCCTGCTGCCCCCTGCCTTGCTGCAGAAGTACATCCGCATCAAGCGCGTCAAGTGCAACGGCCAGCGGACCCAGCGGGACCAGCGCCTCCAGGCGGGGGACGTGCTGCAGCTGTATATCAACGATGAGTTTTTTGAGCAGCCCCGGGAGGACAATCTGTTCCTGACCCTGTTTCAGCCCAAGCTGAACATCGTCTATGAGGACGAAAACCTGATGCTTCTGGACAAGCGGCCGGGGCTGGTGGTCCACGCCGATGAAAACGAGAGGGTCAACACCCTCATCAACCACATCCAGGCCTACCTCTACCAGAAGCGGGAGTGGAACCCCAAGTGGGAGAACGCCTTCACCCCCGCCCTCTGCAACCGTATCGACCGGAACACCGGCGGCATCGTCATGGCCGCAAAAAACGCGGAAACCCTGCGGATCCTCAACGAGAAGATCCGGGACCGGGAGATCACAAAGAAGTACCTCTGCGTCACCCTGGGCGCCATGACGCCGCAGGAGGGGCGGATTGAGTGCTTCCTGCTGAAGGATGAAAAAAACAACCAGGTGCGGGTCTACCACCGCCCGGTGCCCGGGGGCAAGACGGCCGTCACGCTCTACAGGACGCTGAACAAGCGGGGGGAGCTGAGCCTGGTGGAGGTGGAACTCCTCACCGGCCGCACCCACCAGATCCGCGCCTCCTTTGCCGACGCAGGCCACCCCCTGCTGGGGGACGGCAAGTACGGCCGGGGCGACGTGAACCGCCGGTACGGGGAAACCCGCCAGGCCCTCTACAGCTACTGCCTCCGCTTCGACTTCCCCACGGACGCCGGGATCCTGGAATACCTCCGGGGCCGGGAATTCCGGGTCGAGGACGTCCCCTTTGTGGGGAAATACTTCGGATAAGCACCTATTCATGTTTTGCATATATTTTCGGAAAAGTATGCGGCAGCCTCTTGTAAAAGCGGCTGCTGCATGTTATAATTCACAAAAATAGTAAAAATTTTCGGGGGGGGAGTTGTAAACTCCGCCAAAAATCTGGCCGCCGAGCGGATCGATCAGGAGAGATTTTTATGCATGACTGTCTACCCTTCCGGCCCTGGATCAACTTCTCCGGCTGGCAGTTCCGCGTCCATTTTGTGCTGACCATCCTCTATGCGATTATTGCCCTGGCCCTCTGCCTCCTGTACCCGGAGGCCACGGCAGGCGGTTATTACGCCATCGGCCTGGAGCTGCACGGCGAGACGATCCTGTGCCCCTTTGTTCTGGCGCTGGATCTCTTTTGGATCATCGGGATCCTTCTCCTTGCGCCCCGCAGCAGGTGCGCGGAGGGCGATCCCCGCCGCACCCAGCCGCCCCAGCGCATCCGGTACTGGCGGTACTGGCAGTGGTGGGCGGAGGCGGCCGCCGCCCTGGTACTGGCGGCGGGTCTCCTGCTCCTTACCCTGTCCGCGGATCTGCCCATCCCCATTTGGCTCTATTTCTACCCCAGGGCAGGCTGCTGTTTCCTGTGGTGGTTTACCTGCGCCGTGGAGTATGGTTCCGATCCCCGGCGGCGAAAGAAGGAGGCTTCACCATGAAAAACCAACGCATCCGGTACAGGCCCTGGCTGCTGGGCGGATATGCCGCGGTGCTGGTCCTCTGTCTGGCGGTCACGCTGGCAATCTGCATCCAACACCCCGACGCCAGCAGCAGCTCGATCTATCTCCCCGCCCTGCGCACCGCCGCCGGAGCGCCCCTGGAGCTGCCGGCCCTGACCTGGGCCAACGGCGCCATTCTGGCGCTGACCCTGGGCCGCCTTGTGATCGAGCTGTTCCGCGATGACCCGGAGGAGGACTATCGGGAGACCAGCCCCAGCCTGAAGAAGCAGCGCCGCCGGGCCTATGGGATCTGGTGCGCCGCCTATGGCGGGGCGGTGGTCTTGGGTTTCCTGCTCCGGCGGATCCTCGGCGGCACCATCTGGCTCTATTTTGCCGGTCAGTGCTGCCTGGTCGCGCTCAGTCTGTCCTGGGATTTCCGGCGCTGGTACCTGGACCGGGCTGCGGACGGCTGAGCGCTTTGGGATCTGCCGCCGGCTGCCGGAGACGGTGGATCTGTATGGATAAAAATTTGTGCCCCCATCATCCATCATATTACTTACGAATTACGAAAGGGAGGCGCTGTCATGAAAAAGAAGCACATTTCTCCTGCGCTTGCAGTTGTTTTAGCTTTTACCATGGGTGTCCCTGCTTTCGCAGCGGAGGATGCCAGACTGCAGCGGACCCAGCTGGAGATTGAGCAGCATGTGGCGGCGGCCATGGCGGTGGTAGAAAGCCAGATGGAGGATTGGGACGAAGGGTATAAGAATGCCTGTCGAGAACTTATTACAGCAAATATCGAACATAGTATTTTGGGAGCAGCTGCCAACGCTGGACTGACTTATACGCTGAAAAATGGCGGCATCATTAAATATCAATATACCGACAAGTACGGTGATACATACTATGTTGCTGCCGTTCTGCTGGCGGAGGAGGATACAATGGACCTTGTCTATGGAATTGCAAGGGCACATGTAACTGAAAAGCGGAATCCCATTAGAAGTCTTATTGTCGGTTCCTTTCCGACGATTGGAGATATAACATCATTTTATAGCACCCCTGCCAGCGCTTTGGATCGGAAAGCCATCGCTGATTTTGATGACGCAGGCAGAGTTGCGCAGCTGGTCTCCATCGTGCGGGAGGGCGACGATTTCAGCCGTGATACTATCGGCGGCTGGTATACTTGTCCTGACTTTACAACACATGAAGATGCCCACTATGTCTCGGTGCAGAACTTTTGAGCAGATCCGTAGCCACTCCGCTGGAAAAGAGCGGGACGGCTGAAGCGAGCAGGGATTAGACGATGGTGCTGGAAAGGAGAATAATTTATGAGAAATCCAGATTGGAGAGAGCTGCGGGAGCGGTGGTTTTTCCCCTGTACCCTGTGGGTGCTGCTGTATCTGCTGTACAGCCTGGTGGTCTGCATTTTCTTTCAGGACAGCGTGCGCGCCACATCCATGCGCAGTTTGGTCGCACTCCAGGCGGACGGCACATTCCAGCCCAGCCCCCTCTCCCTGGCGCGGATCCCCTTCCTCCTCCTGATTGTACTCTCCAGGCCCCTGGATTTGCTCCTCTGGAGGCCGGATAACAGACTTCTGCCCAGAAAGCCGCCGGCCAAGCGCCGGGCCGTCTCCATGGGTTACGGCGTTTTTTCCTGGTTGTGATCGTTGTCATGGTGGCAAGAACGTTGGTGCAGCCGCCGTTTTCCAGCTGGCTCTATTTTGCATCCGATATCGGCCTCTGCCTGCTCTACCTGTATCTCTGCGGCGTGGCAAATTACCCCTTCCAGGAGGAGTAGCACAGCGGGCTTCCGCGGCGCCGGGGGCGGCATGCCGCCGCCCCCGGTTTTCACCAAAATTTTACTTGGATTTTTTGGCGGAATGTATTGACAATTCGACACAGATCCGATATATTTACCTTGCCTGTTTTTCCCGGGGAAAAGTACTCAGGAAAAGCAGGCGCTTTTCTACGTCCAAAATTACCGATACCTTTTGTATGAACTGCCCTCGGGCATACAAACGACACAAGAGAAAAGGGGGAGGATACATGTCCAAAGAGTTGATTCGCCTGGTGAACTGCTCCATGGCGTTTGACGACGAGCTTGTACTTGACAACATCAATCTTTATATCAATGATAGTGAGTTCCTCACACTGCTTGGACCCAGTGGCTGCGGCAAGACGACCACCTTGCGCATCATTGGCGGTTTCACCACGCCTACAGCCGGTGAAGTCCTGTTTGACGGTGTGAGGATTAATGATGTTCCCCCCCATCTGCGGCAGGTCAACACCGTCTTCCAGCGATACGCCCTGTTCCCCCACCTCAACGTCTTTGAGAATGTGGCCTTCGGCCTGCGGATCCCCAAGGCGGAGGAGGGCGGCGACGCCGAGGGGAAGAAAAAGAAAAAGGTGAAGATCCCGGAGCGCGAGATCAAGGAGCGGGTCATGGAGATGCTGGAGGTGGTCAGCCTCAAGGGCTTTGAGCACCGCCACATCACCGAGCTCTCCGGCGGGCAGCAGCAGCGGGTGGCCATCGCCCGGGCTCTGGTGAACCGGCCCAAGGTGCTGCTGCTGGACGAGCCCCTGGGGGCGCTGGATCTGCGGCTGCGCAAGGACATGCAGAACGAGCTCAAGCGCATCCAGCAGCAGATGGGCATTACCTTTATCTATGTGACCCACGACCAGGAGGAGGCCCTGGCCATGTCCGACACCATCGTGGTGATGGACCAGGGCAAGATCCAGCAGATCGGCCGTCCGGAGGACATCTATAACGAGCCCAAGAACGCCTTTGTGGCCGACTTCATCGGCGAGAGCAATATCCTGGACGGCATTATGCACGAGGATTATGTGGTGGAGTTCTTCAACCGCAAGTTCAAGTGCCTGGACAAGGGGTTTGCCCCCATGGCGCCGGTGGACGTGGTCATCCGCCCCGAGGACATCGACATCGTCCCCGAGGCCGAGGGACAGCTGAAGGGCACCGTTACCTCTGTCACCTTCAAGGGCGTCCATTACGACACCATTGTAGACTTCAAGGGGTTCAAGTGGCTGATCCAGACCACGGACTTCCACCCCGTGGGCGAGACCATCGGCATCATCCTCAACCCGGACGATATCCATATCATGCACAAGAGCCAGTATTCCGGCATGTTCGGCGACTACTCCTCCTACTCTGAGGAGTACGACGAGATGGACGACGTCACCCTCCTGGATGAGGAGGATGAGGACGAGGAGGATGAGCGCCATGAAGAATAAGCGCGCCTTCTTTGTCATCCCTTATGTGGGGTGGATGACTCTCTTTGTGGTGGCCCCCATCATCATTGTGGCAGTCTATGCTTTCACTACGGCGGGCGGCGAGTTCACCCTGGACAACTTTTCCCGCATGGGCACCTATGCCAGCGTGTTTCTCCGCTCCTTCGAGCTGGCAATCATCGCAACCCTTATCTGCCTGCTGATCGGCTACCCGCTGGCCTACGTCATGGCCAAAGAGGGACCCCGCTTCCAGCGCATTGCCATGGTGCTTATCATGCTGCCCATGTGGATGAACTTCCTGCTGCGGACCTACGCCTGGATGTCCCTGCTGGAGAACAACGGGCTCATCAACCAGGCCTTCTCGGCCCTGGGCATCGTAGATCTCAGCAACGCCATCAACGGGGGACTCAACAGCTTCTGTGCCTGGCTCAATAGCGGACTTTTGGAATGGGTCAACGGCCTGCTCGGCTCAGACTTTGTTCTGAATACCGCCCGGCCCACGGACCAGACCTTTATCCGCATGCTCTTCACCCAGGGCGCTGTGGTGCTGGGCATGGTGTATAACTACCTGCCCTTCATGGTGCTGCCCATTTACTCGGTCCTGGTGAAGATGGACAACAGTCTGGTGGAGGCTGCCCGGGATCTGGGGGCCAACACCTCCTGTGTTTTCCGCAGGGTCATCTTTCCCCTGAGCCTGCCTGGGGTGCTCTCCGGCGTCACTATGGTGTTCGTGCCGGCGGTGTCCACCTTTGCCATCTCCAAGATGTTGGGCGGCGGCACACAGCTTATGCTGGGGGATCTCATCGAGATGCTCTTCATGGGCAGTGCCTACAACCCCAACCTGGGCGCTGCGATTTCCATTGTGATGATGCTGATTGTAGTGATCTGCATGTGGGTCATGAACCGCTTCGGCGAGGGTGAAGAACAGGCGGTGATATTATGAAACGGGTGTCAAACCGCATTTTCATGGGGCTGGTATTCCTCTTCCTTTATGCCCCTATCATCATTCTCATCATCTTTTCCTTTAATGCCGGCAACAGCAACACCATCTGGAAGGGGTTCTCTCTTCAGTGGTATCGGGAGCTGTTCAACAGCCGTATTATCATGAACAGCGTCTACACCACGCTTCTGGTGTCCCTGCTGTCCACGGTGATTTCCACCATTGCCGGCACGTTCGCCGCAGTTGGGTTCTATAATCTCCGCCGCCGGGTGCGGGAGCCGCTGATGACGGTGAGCAACATCCCCATGATGAACGCCGACATTGTCACCGCTGTGTCCCTGTGCCTGCTCTTTGTGGCCTTTTTCAACGGCTGGGAGAGCTTTGCCAACTGGTTTAATGAGGTACAGACCGTTTTTTACCTGACGCCCAAGATCTATTTGGGCTTCGGCACGCTGCTTATTGCCCACACCACCTTTAATATCCCCCATGTGATTCTTTCCGTCATGCCGAAGCTCCGGCAGATGGACCGGAACCTGGTGGACGCGGCCCAGGACTTGGGGTGCACTTGGTTCCAAGCATTCATCAAGGTGGTGGTGCCGGAGATCAAGCCCGGCATTGTGTCCGGCGCTCTGATCGCCTTTACCATGAGCGTGGATGATTTTGTTATCTCTTACTTTACTGCCGGCACTACTTCCTCGACCCTGGCCATGACGATTTACAGCATGACCAAGAAGCGGGTCACCCCCTCCATCAACGCTGTCTCCACCCTGCTGTTTGTGACCGTGCTGGTGCTGCTGGTGACCATCAATATCCGGGAGGAGCGCCATGCCCGCGCCCAGGAGCGTCGGCTGAACGCCTGAAGGTTTTTGCGGCAGGCGCCGTGAAAATAGAAAACAAACTGTGTATTGGAGGAATGATCAATTGAAAAAAATCGTAGCCTTGACGCTGGCCTGCCTGATGGCGGCAAGCCTGTTCCTGACCGGGTGCTCCGTGCGCCAGAACGGCGGCAACATGCAATACACCGGAAATAACTCCGGCAGCAATGCGGGCGACACCGGCAGCAGCAACAGCGGGGACCGGGAGGTCAACGTGTGCAGTTGGGGTGAATACATTGATGAAAGCCTGATCGACGAATTCGAGGCGGCCACCGGCATCACCGTCAACTATGTCACTGTGGAGAGCAACGAGGCGCTCTACTCCCAGTTGCAGCAGGGTGGCGTGAACTATGATGTCATTGTCCCCTCTGACTATATGATCTCCCAGCTGATTGAGGAGGATATGCTGGCGGAGCTGGACTATGACAAGATTCCCAACTTCTCTCTGATCGGCGATCAGTTCAAGAACCTCTCCTATGACCCGGAGAACAAGTATACCGTTCCCTATACCTGGGGGACTCTGGGCATCATCTATAACTCCACCATGGTAGACGGGGAGATCACCAGCTGGGACGCTATGTTTGATCCCCAGTATGCGGGAAACGTGCTGATGATCCGCAACTCCCGTGACGCTTTCGGCATCGCGCTGATGGATCTGGGCTACTCGGTCAACACCGCTGATGAGGCGGAAATCCGGGAGGCCTACCAGCGGGTGGTGGACGCCAATGAAAATGGCGTGTATCAGGCTTTTGTCATGGACGAGATCTTCCAGCTCATGGAGAACGGCAATGCCGCCATTTCCGCCTATTACGCCGGGGACTATCTCTCTATGCTGGAGAACAACCCTGACCTGCGCTATGTCATCCCCGAGGAGGGCACCAACTGGTTTGTGGACGCCATGTGCATCCTGAAGGATGCGGATAACGTGGATGAGGCCCACGAGTGGATCAACTTCATTGCCTCCACCGAAGCCAATCTGCGCAACATGGACTATATCTGGTACGCTTCCCCCAACACCACTGCCCTGGAGGAGTACCCCGCCTATTACGAGGAACTCTATGGCGAGCCTCTGGACATGGAACTCTACGAGATCATGGCCCCTAGCCAGGACGTGCTGGACAAGTGCGAGGCTTATCTGGTGCTGCCCAGCGACGCCCGTACACTGTACAATGACCTTTGGACGCAGTTGGGCATCGTTTAAAAGGCCAGACGGAATCTATTGGATAAAAAAGAGGCTTTCCTGCAGGGAAAGCCTCTTTTTCGTCGTTCTTTTAGGATGTATGGCGGATTTGCTGTTCTATGCGCCTGGCCACCTGGTCATAGGGCTGGCACAGTGCCTTGGAGAGCTCTGCATACAGCAGCTCCTCCGCCCGCTTTTGATAGTCCTGGTCAATTTTCCGGGGATGCCCGCCCCGGGCCTCCAGCTTCCGGTTTTTGGCGTTGACAGAGCGGATCAGCCGCACCAGATCTTCACAGGTGTGTGAACGCAGGAACTTGGCATAGTATTCCCGCAGCTGCTTAAGGTCTCTGGTAATACACGCCGGCGCGTCCAGGTTCTCTACCCTGCTCAGCAGGTCCTCTGCCTCTTGCCGTGAAATCACGGGGCGCATGAAAACCGGGCTGTCCACCGGAATATAGATGGTCTCCCGGCTGTGAAACGGCGCCAATGTGTAGTAATCGCGGCCAGTGTCTGCTGCAGCGCACTTGCCCTTCGGCAGGGGCCCCACAGCCGCTACACAGCACACGCCGGTGTGGTTATAGACAATCCAGTCTCCTTCCGCAAACATGTTCGTTCTATTCTCTCCTTTGGGTAAGGGCCAGGATGCTCAATCCAGATATGTCCCACAGCTGGCGGTGTTATACTGCTTTTTGATCTCGATGACGATGGAACCGTCACTTTGGAGCTCCTCTTTCACAATACGGTAACGGGTGCGGCTGCGGTCTAGACGTGCTTTATATTGTGCGTACTCCTCCTGTACGCCTGCCGCGGCCTGATCGCGGGGAATCCCCTCCTTCAGCTGGAAGTGCAGGGTCTGGATTAAGCAAGCTGATTGAATTCGTTTCATTTTTGGCGAAACCTCCTGCGTTTTCTTGCTGTTATTATAGCATTTGATGCAAAAATTTTCTAATGAGAGTTTGCGCGCAAGAAAAAGTTTGTGCAAACCGCGCAGGGAGAGCCTGGATTGGTTTTTGTAAATTTTAACAAATGTTAATCCTTTATTCACAAAAAATGGTGGACATGGGGCGATAGTTCCTGTATACTATTACCAAAACCGGAGGGAGGCGCAGCTATGCGGAGTATGGGGTTTGTGATCAGCCATAAAAACCGGGAGCGACGCCGGGCGCTTCTGCCGAAACACCTTAAGAAGATCCAGGGGGTGGATCGCCTCTATTTTGAGGAGGGCTATGGACTGGCTGTCGGATCTGCGGACGAGGACTACCTGGAGCAGGGGGCCCATGTGGTCTCCCGAGAGGAGGCCCTGGCGTGCGACTGTATCTGCGACATGAAGCTGGGGGATCAGGATTACCTGGATCAGGTGGCGCCTGGCAAATTCCTGTTCGGCTGGGCCCATGCGGTCCAGGATACAGCCTTTGCCACCGCGGCCATCCGGGGGCGGCATACCGTGCTGGCCTGGGAAGAGCTCTATCAGGATGGGCGGTATATTTTTTACCGAAACCGGGAGATCGCCGGGGAAGCGGCAGTGCTCCAGGCGTTTTTGTACTTGGGGAAAATGCCTTATGAGAGCAAGGTTGCCATCTATGGCAGCGGCCACACCGCCAAGGGGGCCATGCGGATCCTCAATGGCCTGGGGGCGGAGGTGGATGTCTATAAGTGGAAACAGATCGATCTCTTTCGCAAGAACATGGGGAAGTACGATATGCTCATCAACTGCTGTATGTGGGATACCTCCCGTACCGACCGGCTCATCTACCGGGAGGATCTGGGATGCCTCAAGCGCGGGGCGATGATTGTGGATGTCAGCTGCGATCCGGAGCTGGAGATTGAGACCTCGCATCCCACCACCATCGACCACCCGGTCTATGAGGTGGACGGGATCCTCCACTACGCCGTGGACAACACCCCGGCCCTGTTCCCCATTACCGTCAGCCGCGCCTTCAGCAAATTGCTGGCGCCCATGGTGGACTTGGTGCTGGAGGACCGGCTGACAGAGGAGATGGAAAAAGCGGTGGTCATCCGGGATGGAGAAGTGCTGGATCAGCGGATCCACGCTTTCCGGGAGCGGTACGGGATTCCCGAGCCCATAGGAGATTGAGCGGATCTGGAAAGAGACGGGCTGCAGGCCCGTCTCTTTTTTTATATTCGCTTGACAATGTCATGTGAATGTGATATGGTTCTTTTGGGAATAAACATGACAATGTCATGTGAAGGGAGCGAGAGGAACTTGACAGCGAAAAACCAGATACTGACGCCTGCGGAGTGGGCGGTGTACGAATGTCTGTGGGAACAGGCGCCCCTGACGCTGACGCAGATCGCAAACCAGCTCATCGAGCGCAAGGGGTGGTCCCGCAGCACAGGGGAGACCATGGTCCGCCGCATGGCGGACAAGGGCCTGATCCGCTGGGAGCAGGGAGAGAAAGCCAAGTTGTATTACCCGGTGATCCGCCGGGAGGATGCGGCGCTGCGGGAGACCCGGAGCTTTTTGGAGCGTGTCTACCACGGGAGCCTGGGGCTGATGGTGAGCGCCGTGGCGGAGAAAGAACAACTCAGCCGCTCGGAGATCGACGAGCTTTATGCGGCGCTGAAGAAATTGGAGGAGAACTGCCATGATTGAGTGGATTGTTTCGTCCTCAGTGCTGATTGTGCTGGTGCTCCTCCTGCGGCGGCTGCTGCGGGGCAGAATCAGCCTGCGCCTGCAGTATGCCCTGTGGCTGCTGGTTCTGGCGCGGCTGCTGCTCCCGGGGACGGTGGGGGAGAGCGCCATCAGCGTCCAGGGGCCCCTGGACACGGTGGAGACACGCATCACGGAGACACCACTGCCGGGAAACTGGGCGGTGATCGCCATCCCAGCGGAGGGGGAGGCTGTGGCGTTTCCGGAGGGCGAGAATGAAAGTGGGGAAGCTCTGGAGCCGGTGGAACCGACGGCGCAGCCCGCCACCGTGGGGGTGCTGCTGATGCCGCTGGATTATTTGCTCAAATTGGCCTGGTATGCCGGTATGGCCCTGACAGGCCTGCTGCTCCTGGCCTCCAACCTGGTATTTTACCACAAACTGCGCCGCAGCCGGAGGCGGATAGAGACCGATCAATCGACGAAAGTCTATGTGACGGACGCGATCCAGTCCCCCTGCCTGTTTGGCCTGCCGGTGCCGGCCATCTATGTCCCGGCGGCTGTGGCGGAGGATCCGGCGGCCCTGGGCCACGTGCTGGCCCACGAACTGTCCCACCGCCGCCATGCCGATCACATCTGGACAGCGCTCCGGGGCGTCTGCCTGGTGGTCCACTGGTACAACCCCCTGGTGTGGTGGGCGGCGGCCCTCAGCCGCCGGGACTGCGAGCTGGCCTGTGACGAGGCGGCGGTAAAGCGCCTGGGGGAGGCGCAGCGGGCGGCCTATGGCCGCACCCTGGTGGGCCTGGCGGAGCGGCGCAGCGGCCTGCTGCGCTGCGCTACCTCCATGAGCGGCTCGGACCTGAAGGAGCGCATTGCCGCCCTGGTGGCGAAGCCCACCACCCGGTGGGCCGCGGCGGGGGTTCTGGCGGCGGCTGTGGTGGTATTTGCCGTCTGTACCTTTACCGGGGCCAGGGAGCCCTCCCGGAACTGGAGCACACCGGAGGAGTTTGCTGCCTGGGTGGAGGCGGGAAGCTCGGGCGCCGCCACGGTGCAGATGCGCTCCACTTATGAAGATGGGCGGGAGTACGCCGAGGAGGCGGTGTGGGCTGCCTGGGTGGCGGAGAATATCACCAACCGTTTTGCCGACTACGAATGGACGCGGGTGGGGGCCGCCGACGCTGCCGACGGCCTGTGCCTGGAGGTTCAGATGGAGGGCGGCAATACCCTGCGCCTCTACACCAACGATGTGGCGGAGCTTGGGGGCCCGCAGGGGACGGTCTGGTACCGGGCGGCCTACCGCTACGGCCCGGATGTAATCTCGGACTCCATCTTTGCCGTCTGCCGGGAGCGCTATGACCAGCAGGTGCTGGGCAGCCTGACGGACCTGACCTTTGCCGGCAGCCCGGAGGGGGACGACAGCGCGGCGGATGCCCTTGAAACCCTTTGGAACGCCTGGCTGGCCCGGGCGGTGCAGAAGCTGCCCCCGGATTCCCGGTGGGGGATCCTGGATTACCGGCTGGATGGGACGGTAACGGGGCTGACCACGGTGGAGGACGGCGGCGACGTGCGCGCCACCTGGGAGATGGATGTGCTGGTTCAGCCGGAGGACTATGAAAATACGTTCTGGTGGATTGGCAATGCCGTGGGCGCGGAGGTGGATTCCGGAGCGGACTACGCCGGGTGGATTGAGCTGGGGTACCAGGGCTGGCTCATCCGGGACGGGGAGAGCGGCCGCTGGTCGATCCCGGATTTCGGCACCGGCGGCTACACGATGGAGGATCTGCTGACGGAATACCCGCCCAGCACTTTAGAAGAGGAAGGCGTCCTTCATGTGATCCCCTATGAAGACCGCCTCGGGACAGAGGATGGGACGGAGGGCACAGTACAGCCACTTCCGGCGGTGCTGACGGCTTATATCCCCGCCGGGGCGGAAGTCACCGGCTGCGGCAGCCAGGGCGCGGACAGCTGGGCGACCTTTACCTGGGAGGATACCGCCTACACCTTCCTGGCCCGGGAGGGGTACCCGTCGGGCAACTGGCTGGACATACTGGTTGACTGGAAGGGGCTGGATACGGAGGCTGTGATCTATGACCGCTTGCGCACCTCCGGGCTAGTGAGTTTCTATACTTCCGACCAGGACACCGGTGCGGCATCATGGAAACGGGGAAACCTAGTCTATGTCCTGGAGGCGGAGGGACAGACAGACGCGGTGGAGAAGCTGGAGGCCCTGCTGGCCTGGTGCCCTGAGCCCCTTTTCGGCACCGGGACCAGTTCCTCCGCGGAGGCGGCGGTGTATGTCTATGAAAAGGAGGGCTTTGGCGGAAACTTCACCATCACGCTCGATCCGGACGGCACGTTCCAGTACTACGAGGGCTATCTCAGCAGCTACATAGGCTTTGGCACATGGGAGATGGACGGAAATCTCCTGACGCTCCGGGAGCACGACTACGGCCTGGTGAACCATTTTAC
>CALXDF010000085.1 GCA_944386995.1 uncultured Oscillospiraceae bacterium | reverse complement strand
TGAGATTGGGCGTCTCGTCGCAGGCGTAGCCGAACATCATGCCCTGGTCGCCGGCGCCGATCTCCTCGTCGGTGGCGCCGTCCACGCCCATGGCGATGTCGCCGCTCTGCTCGTCGATGCTGGTGAGTACTGCACAGCTCCGGGCGTCAAAGCCGTAGGCCGGGTCCGTGTAGCCGATCTTCTCCACCGTTTTCCGGACAATATGGGGGATGTCCACGTAGCACTTGGTGGAGATCTCTCCCATGACCATGACCATGCCGGTGGTGGTGACCGTCTCACAGGCCACCCGGCCGTTGGGATCCTGGGCCATGATGTTGTCCAGAACGGCATCGGAGATCTGGTCGCAGACCTTGTCGGGATGCCCCTCGGTCACAGATTCAGAGGTAAAAATACGGTGTGCCATGTTGCTGTTCTCCTTCTTTATTTGTTCACAATTTTCCGCTACAATGAGAAAAAGCACGCCCCCGGCGGGTGCGTGCCAAAAGTCGATGGACTTCCTCATCTTGCGTCTTCCGCCGGAATTGGCACCTTGCTCCAGGCAGGTTGCCGTGGTTTCATCGGGCCGTTCCCTCCGCCACTCTTGATAAGGTTTGAAGTTTTCCCCGGACCATTCAGTCCGACGATTATTATATGGGCCTTGACTGCCCTTGTCAAGAGGGAACTTCGCATTTTTGCCCGAAGTCACAGGAATTTTGTGGTTTTTCCACCCTGATGGAACGCCGTTGCCTTGGCGGGGGTTCTGTGCTACAATAGAGAAAACAGGACAGGGAAGGAGTCCTCCGGGTGCTGCTGGGTGAACTGAAACAATTTGCGCTGCCATTTGACGAGTGCCGCATCCTGAACCGGCAGGTCCGGGTGGGGGACTGCCCGGTGGCCGCGGCGGCAGTGACCCGGCGGGGACACCAGGTGCAGCTCATTCTCCTGCAGTACGACCCCACCTGGGAGGAGCGGAAAGAGGCGGCGGAGCAACTGGACTGGGAGGATCCCCAGCCTGCACCCCGGACCCACCGGGAGGAGCTGTTCCAGCGCCCGGCCGTGGAGGCCGCGCTCCCCGTGGAGAGCTTGGAGTCGGTGTCCTTTGGCGGCGCAGCCTATCCGCTCTCCGGCGGTCAGACCGGCGAGGTGGAGCAGGACTGGGAAGCTCTGCTCCTGCTGGCGGCCCTGCTCCGGGCGGGCTGGGATCCGGGCGCTCTGGCGGACTGCCCCACCGAGGGGATGTTTCTCTCCCGCTATGACTGGCGGGAGGCGTTTGATGCCATCCCGGATACAGAGGGTCTCCTCACCCTGGTGCCGGCGCAGAGGAACCTCTCCGGCCTCGAGGCGGTGGATCTGACCGTCCCTCTGGGGGACTGCGGTCCCATTTCCCTGGATCTGCCCGATGGCCCCGCCGTAACCGTCACCGGGGCGTCCCTCCACGACCCCTGGAAACAGCTGGAGGAGACCTTCTCCCACCCCAAGATCCTGGCCCAGTTTACGCCGGAGGAGCTGGCAAGGCGCCGGGCGGACCTGGAGAAACTCTGGACGGAGCGCTGTCCCCGGGGGATGGCGTATCCGGTGGTGTGTTACGAGGCAGAGGAGCCCGTCAGTATCCAGTGCTACGCCAAGGCCTGGCTGGACGCGCCCCTGCCCCAGCCGGAAAACGGCATCCAAAACGGCTTTTGCGTGATGCTGTGGGATCAGGATGCCCCCCTGGGCCCCCACGGCTGGCCCATGAAGTATGCGGTGCTGTCGGACGTCCCGGTCCCCCTGGAGAGCCGGGATCCCATCCAGGTGGGGGCCGTCCGGTGGCACAGGCGGGTGGATGCAGCGCCCCTGGTGCTGGGATAGGACCAGGTTCTCTGGATTTCGACAAGCAGAAAGCGGTATCTTGATGATCGCTGTGCAGAGGTCCCTGCTCCTGTTGGGAGCCGGACTGCCTGGATGCGGACCGTACTGAAACTCCGCCGGCGGCGTTCTTGTTCTGCCCATGCATCCTTCTGCGGGCGGCGGCCCTGCCCGTCCAGACCGATGCCGGGTCGGAACGGGTCCGGAACAGCGAAAAACAAATTGATGAGTATAGATATGAAAGAATATGCCGATCCCCAGCAGGCGCGGCTGGACGCCATGGCCGCTCCACTGCTGGCCTGGTACGATGTAAACAAGCGCACCCTCCCCTGGCGGGGCACCCGGGACCCCTATCAGATCTGGGTGTCGGAGGTCATGCTCCAGCAGACCCGGGTGGCGGCGGTGATCCCCTACTATCAGCGTTGGATGGCGGAACTGCCGGATGTCGCCGCCCTGGCGGCGGTGGAAGAGGAGAAGCTCCTCAAACTCTGGGAGGGCCTGGGGTACTACAGCCGGGCCCGAAATTTGAAAAAGGCCGCCGAGGTCATCCTGTCCCAGCATGGCGGGCAGTTCCCCCGGCACTACGGGGAGCTGCTGAAGCTGCCGGGTATTGGGGAATACACCGCCGGAGCTGTCGCCTCCATCGCCTTTGGTGAGCGGGTCAGCGCGGTGGACGGCAATGTCCTCCGGGTGGCTGCCCGGATGGCCCTTCTGGAAGGGGACATCATGGACCAGCAGGTCCGCCGGGAGATGCGGCAGCGGATGAACCAGGCCACGCCTTCGGACCGGCCCGGGGATTTCAATCAGGCGCTGATGGACCTGGGAGCCACGGTGTGCCTGCCGAGCGGCGCGCCGGACTGCGGGGTCTGTCCTCTCTCCCCGGCCTGCGCCGCCCGCGCCGCCGGCCGGCAGCATGCGCTGCCTGTGCGCAGCAAAAAGGCCCCCCGGCGTGTGGAGGAGATGACCGTTTTCCTCCTGCTCTGTCGGGGCCGGGCGGCGCTGCGCAAGCGGGATGAGGCCGGGCTTCTGGCAGGGCTGTGGGAGTTCCCCCACGTTCCGGGAACGCTGGACGAATCCCAGGCCGGGACGGTCCTGGCTGCCTGGGGGCTGAATCCCCTGGACTGGCGGCAGAAAATCGAGGCAAAACACATCTTTACCCACGTGGAGTGGCGCATGACCGGCTACCTGTTGGATGTCCGGGAGGCACAGGGGGCGTTTACCTGGGCCGACAGGACAGAACTGGAGGGGATGGCAGTGCCCTCGGCATTTGGAAAATATCTCAAAGAAGTACACCGCGCACTGGAGGAAGAGACATGAAATTCCAGGTAGAGACCCACTACTACAACGAGGAGCAGCTGCGCCAGCTCATCACCGCCCAAGGCCGCTTCGGCAGGCGGACCATCTACTATGTGCTGGGCGTGCTGCTGCTGGCGGCATGTCTGGTCGCCCTGTGGCCCTCCGTCCAGGCCGGGGAATGGCACAGCGCCCTGCTGACACTATTGGGCCTGGCCGCGGTCTATGGCTACTATCTTTTCCATCTCCGCCGCTGCAAGCCCACAGACCGCAGCACCCGCCGCACCGCCAAAAAGGCCGCGGCAAAAATGGGGGACAAGACCGACGCTGTCACTTTTACGTTCCGGGACGAATCCTTTGTGGTCATGGGAAGCCGGGCGGCGGAAGAGGTCCGCTACGGTGAACTGCTGCGGGCGGCAGAGTCGGATTACTGCTTTATCCTCCAAATCCAGCGGGGCTTTTTCATCGTTCCAAAGGAGGACTTTACCACCGGTACGCCGGAGGAATTCGCTGCATTTCTGGAGGGGAAAACCGGCCGGGCCGTCAAGCGCCTGGACTATTGAGCAGCCGCTTGGCGGCATGAAATGGGGAATTGCATATGAAAATCACTGCACTGGTGGAAAATACCACCAACAACCCGTCCCTGGGCACCCAGCACGGGCTGAGCTTTTACATCGAGGCCAATGGCCGAAAAATTCTCTTTGACATGGGTGCGGACGCCCTGTTCCTTCAAAACGCCGAGAAACTCGGATTGGAGATCCCGGCTGTGGACCTGGCCATTGTCTCCCACGGGCACGACGACCACGGCGGTGGTCTCTCCACCTTCCTGGCCCAGAATGAGACCGCCCCGGTCTATCTCAACCGCCGCGCCTTCGGCCATTACTATACCAAGCGCATGCGCATGCCGGTATATATCGGGCTGGACCAAAGTCTGGAGCGCAGCAAGCGCATGATTTTTGTGGACGAATTCACGGATCTCGGCAGCGGATTGACCTTGTTTTCCGGCGTCACCGCCCGGGAGTACGCCTCCCCCTCCAACGCCCGTCTCTTCATGCGCAAGGGGCAGAAGATGGAACCGGACGACTTTCTTCACGAACAGAACCTGCTGATTCAGGAGGATGGAAAGGCCGTGCTGATCGGCGGGTGTGCCCACTGCGGCATTGTCAACATTCTCGAGCGCGCCAAGGAGATCCTGGGTCGGGCCCCGGATGTGGTGGTCTCCGGTTTTCACCTCCACGAAATGGGTCTCCCCATGAAGGAGGAGGTCAGGTTTGTAGGCAGCATTGCCAAGCGCCTGCGCCAGGAACCCACCCACTACTACACCTGTCACTGCACCGGCCGCCACGCCTTTGATCTGATGAAGGAGGACCTGGGGCAGCAGCTGCAATATATCGCCACCGGGGACACGGTGGAGCTATGACCGCTTTCTCCTTTACCTGTACTCTCTGCCCCCGGCGCTGCGGCGCGCCGCGCACGGAGACCCGGGGAGGCGGCTTCTGTGGTATGCCCTCGCTGCCGGTAGTGGCCCGGGCGGCCCTCCACTACTGGGAGGAACCCTGCATCAGCGGGACGCGGGGCAGCGGCACGGTGTTCTTTTCCGGGTGCAGCCTCCAGTGCGTGTTCTGTCAGAACGGATCCATCAGCCGCGAACACTTTGGGCGGTCTGTGACCGTCTCCCGCCTGCGGGAGATCTTCCGGGAATTGGCGGACCAGGGGGCCCACAACATCAATCTGGTGACGCCCACCCACTTCACGCCCGCCATCCGGGAGGCGCTGGAGGAGTCCCCCGGCGTGCCGGTGGTGTGGAACAGCGGGGGCTACGAACTGCCCGAGACGCTGCGAACCCTGGAGGGGCGGGTGCAGATCTACCTGCCGGACCTGAAGTATGCCGACAGCCTTCTGGCGGCGCAGTACAGCGGCGCGCCGGACTACTTCGAGGCGGCCACCGCCGCCATCCAGGAAATGTTCCGGCAGGTGGGGCGGTGCATGTTTGATGGGGACGGCATGCTGCAGCGGGGCGTGATCATCCGCCACCTGCTGCTGCCCGGTGCTCTGGAGAATACGAAACAGGTGCTGGACTGGATCGCGGATACCTTCGCTCCCGGCGAGGTGCTGGTATCCCTCATGTCCCAATATACCCCCCAGCAGGGGGCGGAGGGGCTGCTCCGGCGGCGGGTCACCGGGGCGGAGATCCGGGCGGCCCGGGCCTATCTGGAGAACCTGGGGCTGACCTCGGGATATGTCCAGGACAGCTCCTCGGCCAGGGAGGAGTACACCCCGCCCTTTGACCTGACGGGGGTATAAGCGCTCGCGCAAAAGGCAGCCGCCTTTTGCGCGAAATTTTTGCGGGGAGGGGGAACAGATTTCCGTTTCCGGTGATTTTCAGGATTTTCATAGGGCAGATTCTGTGATATACTATTTTTATTCTGGTTGTTTTTGGGCGGAAGGGGCACCGGCAGGAGCCCCGCCGCGATAGGAGGGAATATGCCCAGCGGGATTCTCATCATCGACAAGCCTTCGGACTGGACCAGCATGGATGTGTGCGCCAAGCTCCGGGGAATCTTCCATGAGCGCCGGGTGGGCCATGCGGGCACGCTGGACCCTATGGCGACCGGGGTGCTGCCGGTGTTTATCGGACGGGCCACCCGGGCGGTGTCCTTTGCCGAGGCGGGGGACAAGGAGTATATCGCCGGACTGCGCCTGGGCGTGTCCACCGACACCCAGGACACCACCGGCCGCGTCCTCACCCGGTCAGATGGCCGCCTTCCCTCTGCGGCGGTGGCAGCGGTGCTGCCCCAGTTTACCGGGCGGATTTTCCAGGTGCCCCCCATGTATTCCGCCATCAAGAAGGACGGGAAAAAGCTCTATGAGCTGGCACGAGCCGGGAAAGAGGTGGAGCGCCCGCCCCGGCCGGTGACCATCCACGCCCTGGAGCTGCTGGAGGATACCGGCCCCGGGGAGTTCCTGCTGCGGGTGCGCTGCTCCAAGGGGACCTATGTCCGCACCCTCTGCCACGACATCGGCGCGGCCCTGGGCTGCGGCGGGTGCATGTCCAGCCTCCGGCGCACCATGGCCGCCGGGTACACCCTCCGCCAGGCGGTGACGCTGGAGGAGGCCGCGGAGCGGGGGGAGGCGCTGCTCCTTCCCCTGGACAGCCTTTTCCCGGACTGCCCGGCCTATACCATCCCCACAGCGCGGCAGGAGGAGCGTTGCCGCCACGGCAACCCCCTGCCGGCGCCGGGCCTGGCGCCGGGCACCTACCGGGTCTACGGGCAGGGCGGCGAGTTTCTCTGCCTGAGCCGGGTGGAGGGAGACCAGCTGGTTTCCATCAAGAATTTTTTCGGGGGCTGAGCGCATGGAACAGAAAAAAGTGATCGCCCTGGGCTTTTTTGACGGGATCCACCTGGGACACCAGGCGCTGCTGCGCCGGACCGTGGAGCGGAGCAGGGAACAGGGCATGACCCCGGCGGTATTTACCTTTGACCGCTCGCCCCGGGCAGTTGTCACCGGGGAGCCGGTGACCCTGCTCACCACGCCGGAGGACCGGCAGCGGATCGTCCACGCCCTGTTCCCTGCCATTGACGAGGTCATCGTGGCCCCCTTTGACCGGGAGATGATGACCATGCCCTGGGATGTATTTGTGGAAAAGCTCCAGAGCAGGCTCTCCGCCGGCTGGCTGGTGGCGGGGCATGACTTCCGCTTCGGACACAGGAACGCTGGGAACGCGGCGCTCCTGCGGGAGCGGGCGGCGCAGCTGGGTATGGGCTGCGACATCATCCCCGCGGTGAAACTGGATGGCGTTACCGTCAGCTCCACTCATATCCGCGCGCTGCTGAAGGCGGGGGAGCGGGAGGAGGCCCGTCGTTTCCTGGGCCACGACCTGCTGCGCGGTGTGGATTTCCCCCAAAACCAGGGGATTTGAAAAGATTTTACCAGATGTTGCCCCCCGGGCGGTTGTAAAGGGACGGGCACCTGTGGTATACTATTCCAAGTTGTGAACGGTCCCTCAGTTTCCGGGGGGCAGGAGGTTAATCCATGGAAGAAAAGAAGAAATTTTATATCACCACCCCGATCTACTACCCCAGCGACAAGCTCCACATCGGCCACACCTACTGCACCGTGGCCACCGACACCCTGGCCCGCTACCACCGGCTCAAGGGGGAGGACGTGATGTTCCTCACCGGCACTGATGAACACGGCCAGAAGATCGAGGACAAGGCCAGGGAGGCCGGCGTCACGCCCAAGGAATTCGTGGACGCGATCGTGGAGGGCCCCCGGGGCGTCAAGGACCTGTGGAAGCTGATGAACATCTCCAACGACCGCTTCATCCGCACCACCGACGGCTATCACGTCGCCGCCATTCAGAAGATCTTCAAGAAGATGTACGACAACGGGGACATCTATAAGGGCACCTACAAGGGCAAGTACTGCAAGCCCTGCGAGTCCTTCTGGACCGAGAGCCAGCTGGTGGACGGCAAGTGCCCCGACTGCGGCCGGGAGGTGATGGACGCGGAGGAGGAGGCCTACTTCTTCCGCCTCTCCAAATATGCCGGCAGGATCCGGGATCTGCTGGAGAACACCGACTTCCTCCAGCCCAGGAGCCGGGTCAACGAGATGATCCGCAACTTCATCGACCCCGGCCTGGAGGACCTGTGCGTCTCCCGCACCAGCTTCACCTGGGGCGTGCCGGTGGACTTTGACCCGGGCCACGTGGTCTATGTGTGGGTGGACGCCCTCTTCAACTACACCACCGCCCTGGGTTTTATGAATGACCAATACAGCGACTACGACAAGTACTGGCCCGCGGACGTCCACATCGTGGGCAAGGAGATCGTCCGCTTCCACTCCATCATCTGGCCGGCCATGCTCATGAGCATGGGGCTCCCCCTGCCCAAGCACGTCTTCGGCCACGGCTGGCTGCTGCTGGACGGCGGGAAGATGAGCAAAAGCAAGGGCAACGTGGTGGACCCCTATATCCTGGCCGAGCAGTTCGGGGTGGACGCCCTGCGCTTCTTCCTCATGCGCACCTTCCCCTTCGGGTCCGACGGGAACTTCTCCAACGAGGCCCTGATCAACACCATCAACGTGGATCTGGCCAACGATCTGGGGAACCTGGTCAGCCGCACCACCGCCATGGTGGGGAAGTACTTCGGCGGTCAGCTGCCGGAGGGCTCCGCTGAGGCGGTGTCCGCCCAGCCCTTTGACGGGGAGCTGATCGGCATGGTGTCCGGCCTGCGGGACCGCTACGAGGAGGCCATGGAGGCCTTTGCCCCCCACAAGGCCCTGGACGAGGTGTTCAAGGTTATTCAGCGGGCCAACAAGTATATCGACGAGAACGCCCCCTGGGCCTTGGCCAAGGATATGGACCAAAACGGCATGCGGCTGGCCCATGTGCTCTACAACCTGCTGGAGGCCGGGCGCATCTGCGGCATATTGCTGACGCCCTTCATGCCCGAGAGCATGGCAAAGCTCTTCACCCAGATCGGCGCGCCGGAGGCCGCGCAGACGTGGGAGAGCGCCGCCGTCTGGGGTTCCCTGCCGGCAGGGTCCGCCGTCACCAAGGGAGAGAACCTGTTCCCCCGCCTGGATCTGGAGAAGGCCCTCTCCGCGCTGGAGGCGGCGGAGGCCGAGAGTCGGAAGGCCGCTCTGCCGGCGGTGGAGATCGAGCCTTTCCTCACGGAGCAGGTGGATTTCGACACCTTCTGCAAGTCCGATTTCCGGGCAGTGAAGGTGAAGGCCTGCGAGAATGTGAAAAAGTCCAATAAGCTCCTGCGCTTTACCCTGGACGACGGTTCCGGCACGGACCGCCAGATCCTCTCCGGCATCGCCATGTACTACAAGCCCGAGGAGCTGGTGGGCAAGACCCTGGTGGCGATTGTGAACCTGCCGCCGAGAAAGATGATGGGGCTGGAGTCCTGCGGCATGCTGATCTCTGCCGTCCACACCGAGGGCGGGGAGGAGAAACTCCACCTCATCATGGTGGACGACGCCATCCCCGCCGGCGCCAAGCTCTGCTGAGTCCCGGAAGGCGGACTGCCTGGAAAGTTTTTGTGTGTGATTTCATCGAATACTTATGAATGAGGGAGAGACTATGAAAAGGAAACTGTTTGCTCTATGCGTATCCGCAGCGCTGCTCTTGGCCCTGTCCGCCTGCGGCAGCCGGGTCGGCTATCCGGACGAGAACGGTCAGGCCCTGGGGGAGATCGGCGACACCATGCACACCGCGTTTTTTGATTTTACCATCGAGAGCGCGGAGCTGGCCGACTCCTTTGACGGCTACACCCCTGCCGATGGGTATGAGCTGCTGGTGGCGGATATCACCATTGAAAACAACAGCGGCATGGACCAGCCTATGTTTATCTGGGACTTCCAGGTCCAGTGGAACACAGTGGACGGCGAGAACCCGGATCTGGCCTTTGGTTATCCTGTCTACGAGGGCGAGGGGGACGACGCCTCTGCATATACCAATGTCTCCGACCAGCAGCTGCCCCCCTCCTATGATCTGGCGGACGGCGAGACCCGCGAGGGGATCCTGCTCTACGAGGTGCCGGCGGACCGGGAGACTTTCTCCATCTCTTTCCAGGAGTACTTTGCCGATGACACCACCGGCGACCTCTTCTTCGTGGACTTCACTCTGTAAAAGCAGCGTTCAGCACATCAAAGGCCGGGATGGTTCCCGGCCTTTGGCTTGAGGAAGGAGCGGGACCATGTACAAATACCAGTATATCAACTGCCATACCGGCGGCGGCCGCTGGCTCAATAACCTTCCGGCATTTCACCGCGAGCTGATCGACCGGGAGGCCCGGGACGGCTGGCGGTATGTGGGGTTTGTACCAACAGATTTCACCCGGCTTGGCGGCATCAAGGCCGTGGACCTGATTTTCGAGCGGGAGGCGGAACATGATACCGATGCTCTTTGATACCCATGCCCACTATGACGACGAGGCCTTTGACGCCGACCGGGACGCCCTGCTCTCCGCCCTGCCAGGGGAGGGTGTGGCCCTGGTGCTGAACCCCGGGTGCGATGTTCCCTCCTCCCGCACCGCGGTGGCCCTGGCGGAGCGGTACAGCCATGTGTACGCCGCCGTGGGCGTCCACCCGGAGAACTGCGCCGACTGGGAGGACGGCTTCCTCCTGGAGCTGCGGCAGCTGGCCTCCAAGGCCAGGGTGCGGGCCATCGGGGAGATCGGACTGGACTACTACTGGGAGGAAAACCCCTCCCGCGCTCTCCAGCAGAATGTATTCCGCCGGCAGATGGAGCTGGCGGATTCCCTGGGCCTGCCGGTGATCGTCCACGACCGGGAGGCCCACGGCGACAGCCTGGCCATTGTCCGGGCGTTCCCCCATGTCCGGGGCGTATTTCACTGTTACTCCGGCAGCGTGGAGATGGCCCGGGAGCTGGTGAAACGGGGGTGGATGATCTCCTTTACCGGGGTGCTCACCTATAAAAACGCCAGAAAGGCGGTGGAGGTGGCCCGGGAGATCCCCCTGGAGCATTTGATGATCGAGACGGACAGCCCCTACATGGCCCCGGTGCCCTGCCGGGGGAAGCGCAACGACTCCACCCGGGTCCGCTACGTCTGTGAAAAACTGGCGGAGATCAAGGGGATTGACCCGACGGACTGTGCCCGGATCACTCTGGAAAACGGAAAGCGGTTTTTCGACATTCGGTAATTGTGTCAAAGCGGAGGCGGACAGGCCAATACCTGTCCGCCTCCGCTGTTTTGCAAAGCAGTACCGCGCGCCGGAAGCCCGGAAGGCAGCAGGAAAGTCCTGCTGTGCACCCTTTTCCCGACAGAAACCTCATATTTCCCCCGGTAGAATGGTGGCAAACGCCGACACAAGGGGGACAAGCCGCCATGAGGCTGCGCGTACGCTCACTTTGGAAAAAACTGCAATCACCGATTGGTCAGCTGGGGGCCTTTGCCGCCGGCGGATTTCTGACCACCCTGCTCTCGATGGACGGCCGCGCGCCCCTTGCCATCGCCCTGCTCTCTGCCTGCTGCGGCCGGGATCATCTGCTGGCCGTCCTCACCGGAAGTGCTCTGGGGGCAGTGGCCGGGATGGCGTTCAACGCCGGTCTCCGCCACTGCGCTGTTCTGGTGTTGATTTACTCCGTATTTGCCGCCTTCCGGGATACCCAGTTCCTCCAGCGTCCTCTGTTCCGTCCCCTGACCGCAGCGGGGATGACGGCGGCAGTAGAGTTATCCGCCCTGCTTCAAGGCGGCATCTCCAGAGAGGAGGCAGCGGGATATCTCACCTATGTGCTGTTGGTCGGGCTTCTGTCCCACTATCTCCAGCTGCTCCAGGAAACCGGACGGTCTGAGGGAAAGAACAGCGCGCTCAGCGCCCTGCGAAAGCGTCTGGAGCTGTCGGCGGCAGCCTTCCGGGATCTGTACAGCAGCTTCACCCGCTCGCCCACCCCCCGCAACGATGAAAACCCGGCAGTGGTATTTGACCGGGCGGCAGAGAGCGTGTGCCGGGGGTGCGGGAACTGTTCCCGCTGCTGGGGACAGGAGTACATCACCACCTTCAATGCTCTCAACGACGCCACCCCCGCCATGCTCCGGCGGGGCAGGTCCCTGGCCGAGGACTACCCGGAGCACTTCCGGACGCAGTGCGAAAACCTGCCCAAATTTCTGGCCGCAGTCAACCAGGAGCTGACGGCCCTGCTCCTGCGGCGGCAGTACCGCCGCCGCCTGGAGACTGAGCGCCAGCGGGCCCGCGGGCAGTACGCCCAGCTCTCTGAGTTCCTCAACTACGCCGCCCAGCAGAGCGGCGAGGCAGTCCCCGCTTTTTCCGGGGAGCGTCCCTATCGGCTGGGGGGTGCCCTGCGGCCCAAGGATGGGGAGCGGGTCTGCGGGGACACCATTGTCCACTTTGAAACCGACAGCGGGAAGCTGTGCCTGCTGATCAGCGACGGCATGGGCAGCGGCCAGGAAGCACAGCGGGAATCCCTCAATGCCTCCAAGCTCCTGGAACAGTTTCTGCGGGCGGATGTGGAACCGGCAACGGCCCTCAAAACCATCAATGCCGCTCTGACCTTGCGCAGCGAGGAAACCGGTGCCTTTACCACGGTGGACCTGCTGGTGATGGATATTGCCACCCGGGAGGCAGCCCTGTATAAATACGGTGCCGCTCCCACCTATCTCAAGCGCCACGGCGCAGTCCGCCGTCTCACCGGCTCCGCCCTGCCCGCCGGACTCCAGGACCTCCGCAGCGCTCCCGCCCCCATCCGCTTTCCCGTGGAACGGGATACCTTTGTCCTCATGGTCAGCGACGGTGTGGCCGGGGATGCAGGGGACGACTGGCTTCAGAACACCTTGGCCGGCTGGCAGGGCGACGACCCACAGCGCCTGGTTTCCCTGCTGATGGGGGAGAGCCGCAGCCGCGGGGGGCTGAAGGACGACAGCAGCATGCTGTGCCTGTACATGGACCGGGGGGCAAAGGAGGTATAAAACGCCGCGGATGGGACATACTTCCAGCAGATTACTTGAATAAAGGAGTGATGTCCTCTTGGTAAAGGGAATCTCTCGCCGGGCCGTTGTCGTAGACTCCCCGGACCCCCAGATTTTTGAGCAGGCCATCTTCATCGTACGCAACGACGCCCTGGGCAAGGCGGGCGTCACACCCGAACAGGTGCTCAGCGAGGCCTGCCGGGTGGCGCGGGGCTACACCGCCGCCCACGGCGGCCGGCGGCGGTGGCCGAATCTGCCCGCCCTTTGCTATGCCGCGCTGGGGGGCGGCGCCGTGGGGCTGGTGTGGCTGCTGGCCGCCCTGCTGTAGGCCGGGCGCGCCGCGGCCAGTTTCTCCCCGCCTGCCAACTTCTGTAAAAAATTTCCACTTTTGCAGAAAACACGCCATATGGCAAACAAATTTGCAGCATTTTTCCCTGATGGCAAGGGAAAAATGTTGCAAAATCTTTTTCTGTGTGATACGATGATCCCACACCAAGTCAGCGCCCATTCTGTACAACGGTCTCTATAGAAAGGAGCACTGCCATGAAAATTTATACGGCTGTCGTCCTCTGCGCTTTCTTCCTTCTGACCGTCCTTTTTGTCTGGAAGGCCATCGCTGCCCTTCTCAAGGCCGGGGCCATTGCGGACAAAAAGCTGCGCCGCAGGGCCCGCCTCCGGGCGCTCCTGCTGCTGGTACCGGGGGTTATGTTCCTCTCCGCCGCCCTGTTTATCATTACCCGCATCGCTGTTTTCCTGGACCTCACCTTCACGATCGGGATGCTGGCGGTGGTCTATGTCATTGCCGTCGGACTGCGGGACAACGTGCAGAAGCACGGCAACACTTGAAAACAGGAAAATGCCGGGGCCGGTTCCAGAAGGAACCGGCCCCGGTCTGGTTTGCTCAACACAGGAAAAGGGCTCCTGCCAAAAGGCAGGAGCCCTTTCTAAGCTCTGGTTACTCGGTCACGTAGGGCAGCAGCGCGATCTGACGGGCGCGCTTGATGGCCTCGGTGAGCTGGCGCTGATGCATTGCGCAGGTGCCGGTGGTCCTGCGGGGCAGGATCTTGGACCGCTCAGACAGGAAGCGGCGCAGCTTGGCGGCATCCTTGTAGTCGATGTGCTCGCACTTGTCCACACAGAACTGGCAAACCTTCTTGCGCTTGCGGTTCATGGGACGGGCAGGTCTATTTTCACGTTCCATAGCCATGACGGAATCCTCCTTATATCAAATTGTGACACCCCATGGTGTCCATTAGAACGGCAGCTCGCCGTCCTGGTCGTCCAATTCGGCAAAGCCGGAGGGTCCTCCGGCGCCGTAGCCGCCGCCAGCCGGCGGGGCGTAGGACGAGGCGGGGGCGCCGTAGGCCGGGGGGGCATCATACCCGCCGGCATTGGCGCTGTCGCGCTTGCTGTCGCCAAAGTAGACGTTGTCAGCCACAACCTCCGCGCTGCGGCGCTTGCCGCCATCGCGATCGGTCCAGTCGCGGATCTGCAGGCGCCCCTCCACCACGGCCATGCGGCCCTTGGTAAAGTAGTTGCACACAAACTCCGCGGTATTGCGCCAGGCGACGATGTCAATGAAATCCGTCTCCTTCTCACCGCTCTGGCTCTTGAAATCACGGTCCACGGCCAAGGAGAAGGATGTGACGGCCGTGCCGCTCTGGGTCCGGCGCAGCTCCGGGTCGCGGGTCAGCCGGCCCATGAGAATAATGCGGTTGAGTGACATAGCGCGCTCCCCCTCTTTACTCGTCCTTGCAGACGATCATGGAGCGCAGAATCCCGTCGGTAATGCCCAGGATCCGATCCAGCTCCCGGGGGAACTCGGGACCGCTGGTAAAGGACATCAGAACGTAGTAGCCCTCGGTCTTGTAGTCGATGGCGTAGGCCAGCTTGCGCTTGCCCCACTCCTCAACCTCCACGGCGCTGCCGTTCTGCTCGGCCAGGGTCTGGAACTTCGCCACGGTGGCGGCGATGGCCTCCTCGCTCTGGCTGGGGTCGATGATATAGACGACCTCGTAATTCGCGGAAACTTTTGCCATTTTGTTGCACCTCCTTTTGGACTGATGGCCCCCGCTCTCTCGGCGGGAGCAAGGATCTGCCTGCACACTGCAAGCCCTACTATTATATAAGAAAAGCGGGAAAAGTCAAGGACTTTTTCCCGCTTTTTTCAAATTTTCCGTCCGGAAATGCGGATCACGCATTCCTTTCAGCGAAAACAGGCGATCTTTCCGCCCGCTCTCCCGTCTCAGGACTCCGCCTCCGTTTCCAGATACACCACACAGACCATCTCCCTGGTCTCCTGCCCCTCCGCCGGATCGCCGGCATCATCAAATGTATAGGGAATCCCCTCCTGATCCAGATAGTCTCTCAGGGTTTCATATTCCTCTGCTGTAATGAGCCATGCCCGGGCGCCGGTTGCATCATCGGAGGAGTACCCCTCCGCCGGGATATTTTCTATGACCCACATCTCCAACTCCGGTGCACTGCTGGAGAGGGTCGGGCAGGGAACCGCCCCGGTTTCCTCCTCCTGCGCCTCATCAGCGGCCTCGCCCGTCATCGTGGCAGAGACTCTCGGCGCGCAGCTGCGGAAATACGTCAGCACATTTTCCATGATCTCCTGGTCCGCAGCAGCTGTCGTGCTGTTTTCCGGGTCCCGCGCCGCGGCCTCCTCTGTACTTTCCGACACCACGGCGCTGTCCGTCCCGCTCTGCGCCGACGCCGCGGCCGAGGGTTCGGATACAGCCTGGCTGGCATTTTCATCCATCGGCACAGCATAGGAGGCGGCCTTACCGCTCGTCGCTTCCGCCACCTGATCGGCCGGGCTGCCGCCCTGCAAATGCTGATAGCCCAAAAATACCAGAGCGCAGCAGGCAGCCGCCGCCGCAATCTGCCACCAGGCATGCCTGGGCTTTCTTACCTGCTTCTGCGTGCGCACCTTGGCCATCACGTCTCCCGTCAGATCTCCGGGCACTTCCGCGTCCAGCTGGGAAAACGCCTCATGCATAGCCATCATCTCGCCGTAAATCTCCCGGCAGGCGGGACACTGGGCCAGATGATCCATCAGTTCCCGGCGTTCTGCCGGGCACAGCTCCCCGTCCACGGCGGCGCTGATGAGGGGGGCATACTTCTCACAGTGTTCCATTGTCACCCCTCCTTTTCTGTTAGGTTAGACGGCAAGTAACTGGAAAAGTTCCCACTGGCGAGCAAATATTTTCTCAGCTTCTCCCGGCCTCTGGCAATCCGGGACTTGACGGTGCCCAGATCCAGATCAAGACAGGCGGCAATTTCCTCATAGCTCATTCCCTGGAGCTCCCGCAGCAGCAGCACCTGCCGGTGCTCAGGTGACAGAGCGGCCAGCCCCTGGGCAACCGCCTCCCGCAGTTCCAGCCGCTCGGCCTGCTGATGGGGGGAGGGCGCCGGGTCGGCCACCTCCAGAAAGATATCCTCGTCGTCCAGGGAAACACTCTCGCCGCCCCCCTGACGCCGGCGGCGGCGGATAAAATCAATGGCCGCATTGCTGGTCAGGCGGTAGATCCAGGTGGAGAAGCTGCTCTCTCCCCGGAAAAAGCGCAGCCCCCTCCAGGCGCTCAGGAACGCCTCCTGGGCCACCTCATAGGCGTCTTCTGCGTTTCCGCACATGCGCAGCGCCAAGTGATATACCCGCTTTTCATAGGAGCGCACCAGCGCTTCAAAGGCCCCGTCATCGCCCTTTTGGGCGGAGCGGACCAATTCTCTTTCAGTCATGCAGATCCCTCTTGATCCCGGCAGTGACCCGGTACAGGTCCTCCAGAGTCTCCATGTGTACGATCTGTTCCTTATAATAAGCCGCGTGGGCCACGCCCTTGAGATACCAGGCATAATGCCGCCGTGCCTCCAGCAGTGCCAGGCGCTCCCCCCGGCGCTGTGCGGCCAGCTCGATCTGCCGCACCACCAGGTCGCACCGCTGGGAAAGGGGCGGCCGCTCCGGAATGGGGTCCCCGGCCAGGGCGGCCCGGGCCTGCTGGAAGATCCAGGGGTTTCCAAACACCCCCCGGCCGACCATAGCCATGTCCGCGCCGGTGAATTTCAGAATCCGCAGCACGTCCTGGGCGGAAAAGATATCCCCGTTGGCAATGACCGGGACCTTCACCGCCTCCTTCACCTCCCGGATGGTGGTCCAGTCGGCCTGCCCGCTGTACATCTGGGTACGGGTACGCCCGTGGACAGCGATGGCCGCCACGCCCACCTCTTCCAGCATTTTCGAGAGTTCCACAGCGTTAATGCTGCCCTTGTCCCAGCCCCGACGCATCTTCACCGTCACCGGGACGCTGCTGGCCCTTACCACCGCCTCGGCAATGCGGGCGGCTTTCTCCGGATCCTTCATCAGTGCCGAACCGTCGCCGTTGTTCACCACCTTGCCCACCGGACAGCCCATGTTGATATCAATAAAGGTGGCGCCGCTGGCCTCCTCCGCAATCTGGGCAGCCTCGGCCATACAGGCCGGATCGCTGCCGAAAATCTGCGCGCAGCAGGGGGATTCCCCGGGAAATAGCCGCAGCAGCTCCCGGCTCTTCTTGTCCTGATAGCAAAGCGCCTTGGCGCTGACCAGTTCAGTATAGGTGAGACCCGCCCCCAGCTCGCTGCAGATCTGGCGGAAAGCGCTGTCAGTGACCCCTGCCATCGGTGCCAGGGCCAGCTTGGATGCAATTTCCACACCGCCGATGTTCAAAATTCGGCCGCCTCCTCTCCGTCCTCTCTGCTTCCTGCGCGCTCCTGGGCAAACAGAAAGCCAGTCCACCCTGTCGGGTGCTGATTTTGCCTTTTGAGTATAGCACACTGCACCCAGCCGCGCAAGGCGGAAACACATTCCTGTCCCCAGGCGGCGCAACAAGAGCCGCCCGGAGTCCCAGGCGGCCTGTTGGAGCGCTGCTGCAAAGCCGAATCCGCTGTGCCTCAGCCGATATAGGGGGCATGGGGCAGGGAGTCGTCCTCATAGACCCAGTCCCGCACCTGGACCACGGTGTAGTCCGTGGGGCTGGTGCGGATGACCACCTTTTCCAGCCCCGCGTTGATGATCAGGCGGCGGCACATGGAGCAAGAGGTGGCGTCGCTGAGAATTTCGCCCGTGGAGGCATCCTTCCCCGCCAGATACAGGGTTCCCCCCACCATGTCCCGCCGGGCGGCGGAGATAATGGCGTTGGCCTCGGCGTGGACGCTGCGGCACAGTTCATAGCGCTCCCCACGGGGCACCTTCATGGCCTCCCGGGCGCAGTAGCCGATGTCCACGCAGTTTTTCCGCCCGCGGGGGGCACCGTTGTAGCCGGTGGAGATAATCTCGTCATTTTTCACGATAATGGCGCCGTACACCCGCCTGAGGCAGGTGGCCCGCTCCAGAACGGACTCGGCAATATCCAGGTAATAGTTCTCTTTGCTGACGCGGTCCATGCAAGCACCTCCTTATATTTCCCCTCCAGTATGCACGAAATGGGGAGAAAAAGCAAGAGGGAGTGTGCCTCTCCCGATTTCCGCCGGGTGCTGCGCTGCTTCACCGCTCCTCCGGGTCCGCCTCTTTCTCCAGGCGGCGGCGCCGCCGTCGGGCAAGGCGGAACATCAGATAGAATGTTGTCAGGCACACCAGGAAAATCACTCCCCCAATCACCAGCAGAAGCACCCCCAGAAGGAGAATCATGGAGAACAGGTCCCCCTCCCAGTAGGGATAGAAAATCATCCGCAGGGCCAGGCCCAAGACGCCCAGTCCCAGCCCGAAAACCAGGGAGGCCAAGGCATAGTGCTTGAGCGGGAAGCGCTCCGCCTCCGGATTTGCCCCCACAGTCAGGATTCCCCTTCCTGCTGCCAGCAGGGCACACAGCACCAGTGCCGCAGCCAGAACAATCCCCTCCATGCCCACCAGGGGAAACACTCCCCAGGTGCCAATATAGCCGGGCAGGTACAGCGCCAGCTTGATAAGCACGTCCAACCCCACGCCGGCGGCCAGTACCCAGAACCCGATCCGGTAGATCTTCCCGCTTTCCGCCAATATCCGCTCGTCGTCTGTGGCCTTCCAAATCCTGAGCTTTTTCATGTCTCTTCCTCCCAAAACAGCGCGTCCAGCGTTTTCCCCAGGCAGCGGCAGACAGCAACGCACAGCCGCAGAGTGGGGTTGTAGTTTCCGGACTCCATCATACTGATGGTCTGCCGGGTGACCCCGACAGCCGCCGCCAGATCCGCCTGGCTCATGCCCCGTTCCGCCCGGGCCG
This sequence comes from uncultured Oscillospiraceae bacterium, assembly GCA_944386995.1. Taxonomy (GTDB): domain Bacteria; phylum Bacillota; class Clostridia; order Oscillospirales; family Oscillospiraceae; genus CAJFPI01. The sequence continues at coordinate 1,156 of CALXDF010000085.1, read as the reverse complement.
CGCGCATACGGTTATTGCGCATAAGGGGGTCCCTCCTCTCTGGCACAAGTATACCACGCTCCGCCAAAAATATCAATTATATTTGATATTTTGACAAATATAACTCCCCTCTCTTCTTGGCCGACAGGCGCAAAAAGGGAGGGACGGTTTTGCACCGTCCCTCCCCTTTCGCATAGCCCATACACACAGCAGCCCCTGTTCCTCACTTCCAGGGATCTCCGCTCAAGCCGCCGCACTTTTCCTGCCGGCGGTTCTGCTTCTCCTGAAAGGCACGGAAAGCCCCCCGCTTTTCCAGGGAGCGGTCATAGGGCATCTCCCCCCGGAGGGCACGGCGCTGGGCGGAGGTAAGGGTATTCCACGCCCGAAACTGATCCAGGAATTTGTTCATAACCGCATCTCCTCTTCGCGCTGTGATGAAATCCCCATGCCGCGGCTTTCTGGTTTCCCGCTGTGGTGCAGAGACTCATAGCCCCCGAATCTTACTTCATGCCGGCGGTGATAATGGCCATCTTGTAGACCTCGTCGGCGTTGCAGCCACGGGAGAGGTCGTTGATGGGGGCGTTGAGGCCCTGGAGGATGGGGCCGTAGGCCTCATACCCGCCCAGGCGCTGGGCAATCTTGTAGCCGATGTTGCCCGCCTCGATGCAGGGGAAGATAAAGGTGTTGGCATAGCCGGCCACCTTGCTGCCGGGGAACTTCAGCTGGCCCACGGTGGGGGAGACGGCGGCGTCGAATTGCATCTCGCCGTCAATGGCGTACTCCGGGGCCATCTCCTGGGCAAGCTTGGTGGCCGCGGCGCTGAGGGGCACCGTGGCGCCCTTGCCGGAGCCCTTGGTGGAGAAGCTCAGCAGGGCCACCTTGGGCTCGATGCCGAAGAACTCCGCGGTCTTGGCGGACTCCACCGCCACCTCCGCCAACTTCTGGGCCGCGGAGATGGTGACGTTGCCCTCCTTATCCACGCTGTCCTCATAGGAGATGTTGATGGCGCAGTCGCCCATGCACAGCTTCTTCAGGGCCTCGTCCCCGGTGTCCCGGGTGAGGATGAAGGCGGAGGACACCAGGTGGGCGCCGGGCTTGGTCTTGATGAGCTGCAGAGCCGGACGCACGGTGTCGGCGGTGGAGTAGGTGGCGCCGCCCAGCAGCGCGTCGGCCACGC
>CALXDF010000084.1 GCA_944386995.1 uncultured Oscillospiraceae bacterium | reverse complement strand
CCCGAGGCCCTGGACTGCCGCCGGGTGTTCTACCGGGTCAGCGTTTGGCTGGTGAGCCTCTTCCCCATCACCTTTCTGACCCGGATCTTCTGGCTCTTATATCCCAGACCATACAGCAACGCCTTGTCCTACCTCCTTCCCCTGGTGCTGTATGGGATCGTCTGTGCCCTCGTCACCTGGAAGCTGCGGAAAAAGCCATCGCAGCATACGGAATAAAAAACAGCCTGCCAGCAGCTGCTGACAGGCTGTTTTGCTTTACAGAACAACTCTTAACGCCGCAGGTCCTCCAGCACCTTAGCGAGGGGCACACCGGCCCGCCGGGCCGCTGCGGCCAGATCCTCATACTCCCACTTGGACTTGGTGACGCCATATCCCGTTCCGGTCTTGCTCCGGATGGGGCCGTAGGCGGTATCCGCTGTTTCCGACGACACCGCCATGGCGTACCGGGGGCAGTCCGTCCGCCGCACGCCGAAGGTGGTGGTGTGGCGGAGGATTTCCGCCGCCAGCCGGTCGGCGTCTGTTGGTTTACATAAGGCGGTCAGCAGGACCGCCGGACGGTTCTTTTTGGTCTGCACCGGGGTGTAAAACACATCCAGAGCCCCGGCCTCCAGCAGCCGCTCCATGGCGCAGCCCAAAGCCTCTCCGGTCATGTCGTCAATGTTGGCCTTCAACTCACAGACCTGATCGTTGGGGCCCTCCGCCGCGCCGGTGTCGCACAGAAAAGCCCGGACGCAGTTGGCCCGTCCGAAATCCTTGCTGCCCATGCCGTAACCCGTGGCACGGATGGTGCAGGGGGGCATGGGGCCAAAGGAGGAGACGAACGCTCTCAACAGCGCCGCTCCAGTGGGCGTACACAGCTCCCCGGGCACCTGGCTCATATAGGCGGGGATCCCCTCCAGCAGGGAGGCCGTGGCCGGAGCCGGCACCGGCAGGATCCCGTGGGCGGTACGGATATTGCCGCTGCCCAGGTTCACCGGGGAGGCAACGACCTGGTCCACCCCCAGCAGCGCCATGGCACAGCACACGCCGGTGATGTCCACCACCGCATCCAGCGCCCCCACCTCGTGGAAGTGGACCTCCCCCACCGAAACGCCGTGGGCTTTGGATTCCGCCCCAGCCAGGAGCGTGTAAACTTCTTTCGCCTTTTCCCGCACGGTCTCCGGCAGGGCAAAGCCGTCGATCATGGCAGTGATCTCCGCCAGGGTGGCGTGGTGGTGGCCTGCCGGGCCATGGCTGTGGTGATGTTCGGGCGCACCGTGATCGTGGTGGTGCCCATGGGGATCGTCGTGGTGGGCCTCCCCGTGGTCATGGTCGTGATGGTGCTCCTCGTGGTCGTGGTGGTCGTGGCTGTGTTCCTCCTGTCCCGCCGCCAAAACCCGGGCATGGGTACCGGCGATGCCGCAGGAGGATGCCGGCTCAAATGTCACGGAGATCTCCGGATGGAGGCGGTTCATGATCTCCGCGAACGCCGCCTTGTCCGGCAGCAGCTCATACAGTGCCCCCAGGAGCATATCCCCCGCGGCCCCCATATTGCACTCCAGATACAGCGCCCTCACGCCTCCACCCCCTTCATCTGGTTGATTCGGTTGGCCAGGAACCCCGCGCCAAACCCGTTGTCGATATTCACCACGCTGACGCCGCTGGCGCAGCCGTTGAGCATGGACAGCAGGGCGCTGAGCCCGCCGAAGTTGGCGCCGTAGCCCACGCTGGTGGGCACAGCAATCACCGGGCAGTCCACCAATCCCCCCACCACACTGGCAAGGGCCCCCTCCATGCCGGCCACGGCGATGACCACCCGGGCCCGGGCCAGGGTGTCCACCTTGGAGAGCAGGCGGTGGAGCCCCGCCACACCCACATCGTAAAGCCGGATCACTTGACTGCCCAGGGCCTCGGCGGTCTGGGCCGCCTCCTCGCACACCGGGATGTCGCTGGTGCCGCCGGAGGCCACCACCACGCTGCCCACCAGGGGGATCTCACGGGGATAAGCCACGGCCAGCCTGGGCACCGGGTCATAGCGCATGGGGAACCGGCCCTCCAGGGCCGCGGCCTTCTCCTCGTTCATGCGGGTAATGAGAATGTTATAGGCCCCCTTGGCCGCCAGGGCCTCCACGATGCCGCCGATCTGCTCGGCAGTCTTCCCCTGGCCGAAGAGGACCTCCCCGGCCCCCTGGCGGATGGCCCGGTGGTGGTCTACCCGGGCATAGCCCAGGTCTTCAAAGGGAGCGGTGCGCAGATGGGCCATGGCCTCCTCCACCCCGACGCTCCCCTCCTGTACCTGACGGAGCAGATGCTCCAGTTCTCTCTCTTCCATTACTTGATCTCCTCAGCTCTCCCGGGTCACCCGGGGCATCTCATCCAGCCGCAGGGCCGGAAAATTTCCGCCCAGCCGGTCCATAATCTCCTGCCAGCGCTCCCTTGCCATGGGCTGCTGCTCCACAGTCACCTGGAGGAGCCCGCCGTCCTTCAGCCGCAGGCGGAAGTCCGTGAATCCCATGTCCATCAGCGCCGCCTCCCCCCGCTCCACCCGGGCCAGATCCTCTCCGTGGATGGGCATCCCGGCGGGGATCCGGGTGGCGAGGCAGGCGTAGGAGGGCTTATCCCACACAGGAAGCCCCGCCTCCCTGGCGCTTCTCCGCACCTGATCCTTGGTGATGCCGCACAGCCGCAGAGGCGAGAGCACCTGCAGCTCCCGCAGGGCCCGCATCCCAGGGCGGTCGGCTGCATCGTCGGAGGCGTTGGTGCCGTCCAGCAGCACGTGGTAACCATCCTCCGCTGCAGCCCTGGCCATAGCGGTGAACAGGCGCTTTTTGCAGTAATAACACCGGTCTGGCGGATTGACCGTCACCTCCGGCACAGATAAAATATCCAGCTCCAGTACCCGCAGCTCCGCCCTCACCTGCCGGGCGGTCTCCCGCGCGTCCGTCAGTTCAAAGGCAGGCTGGAAGGCGGTGTTTACAAAGTAGGCCGTACACCGCCGGGCGTACCGCGCTGCCTCATGGAGCAGCCACGCGGAGTCCACCCCGCCGGAGAAGGCCACCGCCGTCTCAGGATACTGGTGAAAAAATTCTTGCAGGGTCATGGGTTCATCTCCTGGAACAAAAGGCTGTTACAAGTTCTTACCATACAGGAAAACTGACACTTTGTCAAGATGGGATAAGCAGCGGAGAACTGCAAAACACTGTGCTCAGAAAAGCAGCTTCTCTCTTTTCCGAACCGGCCGGCGGCATCCGGGTGCTGCGGCATAAACACGGGCAAGCTGCCGGGAGCATGGCAAGGCACCCCCATGACATCATTTGCTCCGGTTTGGCTTTCTCTTGATCGCCAGCAATTTCATATAGTCATCAAATCCGGCGCAGTCGGTCGGCTCAAACATGACCCATTTTCCATCATGATAAGTCTTTGCTGCATCATACTGCCGGCAAATGTCATGTGAAAGCGTTCCCCTGATCTCTTCAAATTTTGTCCGCTCCTCTCTGCCAAAGATCACCATGAACCCAATGCAATTTCTTTTTGCATACAGGCAGCAGAGGGTCTTCCCACCCCTCCGGTATTTATATTCATAAGTCCAATTCTTCCCGCCGGAATTCCAGACTCGCTCCAGATCATAGTTCACATCAATCGCTGCACACAGCGCCCGCCAGACTTCAAACAGGGACTGCCCCAACAACTCCGCCATCACGGCCGCAGATGGGATCGCTTCAAGCATTGCTCTTCCCCCTTAACGCGATATTTTCCACAGAATCCACTCTGATTCTAGCATAACAGGCTGTTTTTTGGAATAGCATTCTGCACTTGCTGAATAAACAGCGGGCCCCGGCATCTGCCGGGGTCCGCTGCTGCGTTTTGAAATGAAGAATTTATCCGCCGTAAGTGCTGACGAACAGGTCCGCCATGGCCTGGGCGTTCTCCGGGTAGACAAACATGCCCACATAGTTGCCGGTGGAGACGATGACCGCGTTGGCCCACGTCTCGCAGGAGGCGGGGTACCAGGCACCGCCGTCGGCCTGGGCCTTGGCCCGGGCGGCGAGGATATCCTTCACCGTCTGCACATCGCTGCTGCTTGTCACCTCAATGAGGGACACCGCAGCGTTGGCCATGGTCATCATGGTCTCCTGCACCAGGCACTGCTGCGTGGAAACCGCACTGAGGCCGGGGTAGTAGTTGTCCAGCAGTTCCCCCTCATAGGTCGCC
>CALXDF010000083.1 GCA_944386995.1 uncultured Oscillospiraceae bacterium | reverse complement strand
CGGCGGCGATGTCATACGGCCCCAGCACACGCACAGCTATACCTACAGCGGCGCCGGGGCGATCATCACCGAGGAATGCGCCTGCGGCCACAGGGCCTCGGCCACCATCAGCGTACCTTCATCGTCTTACACCTACACCGGCAGCCCCATCACCCCTGCTGCTGAGGTGAGCTATAGCACCGGCTGGGCGGGCGGTACGCTGAGCATTACCTACGAGAACAACATCCAAGTGGGCACCGCCGCGGCAAAGATCACAAAGGATAACGCTACGGCGCAGGCGCCCTTTGCGATCACCAAGGGCAGCCAGGACGCGCCGGACTCCGGCGAGGGCTGCAGGATCGACTACGCCGCCGAGACAATCACCGTTGCAAGCGGCTACGAGGTCTATACTGCCCGGGACGGCGGCAGGGAAGTGAAGACCGGAGATCCCGTCGAACCCGGCAGGACGTATTACATACGCAAGGCCGGAACGGAAAACCAGGAACCCTCCGACTGGACGGAAATTGTTGTCCCGCCCCGCCCCGCCGCCCCCGGCGACGAGGTCACCGTCACCGGCGAGACCGTCAAGGGCAAGGGCGACGGGTCTGTCACTGTGCCCGCGGGCATGGAGTACAGCACCGACGGCGGGGAGAATTGGACATCCGGCCCCAGGACGATTAACGGCCTCTCTGCCGGAGCGGAGGTCATCGTCCGCAAGGCGGCCAGTGACACCGCGCCTCACGGCGAGCAGCAGACCTATAAAGCTCCAGAGGGCACCAACACCCTCACCGTCACCTTTGATGGAAACGGCGGATCTGAGGTGGCCGACGCCACCGGCCTTTCCTACAACACCCCCGTCACCCCGCCGGAGATCAGCCGCACCGGCTACACGCTGGCCGGTTGGTACAAGGGCAATGACGCGTGGAATTTCGATAACGGCATCACCGAGAATATTACCCTCAGGGCAAACTGGACGCTGGACGCGCCCAAGGTGACGCTGGAAGCCAGCGAGACGGAGGTCACCTATGGCACAGCGGTTACCCTCACCGCTCAGGTTGAACATGACGCCGGCAATCTGGAGTACGCCTATGCATGGTACAAGAACGGCAGCCTGATTTCCGGAACGTCCGATACGCTGAACCTCACGGACGTGGCCGACACAGGTAGCTACACCGTCAAGGTCACGGCCACGGATAGCGGAAGTCTGACCGCCAGCAAGATCAGTGATCCCGTCACCATCACCATCAGCGAGGCCGTGCCTGCTTATACCGTACCCACCGGCCTAACCGCCACCTACGGCGACAGGCTCGATTCCATCGCGCTGCCCGCTGGCTGGACATGGGACGGCCGGAGCGATCTCGTCGGTAACGCAGGCGAGCGATCCCATGCCGCGACCTTTACCCCCGCCGATACAGACAATTATGAAAGCATGCAGCAGAACATCACTGTGACGGTTGAAAAGGCCACGCTTGTCCCCGCTGTCGCCTCGGTAGAGAATAAGGAGTATGACGGCGATATGGATACCGAGGGTACCATAGAGCTTTCCGGCGCAGTGCTGAATGAGAATCCTACCGCCGGCGGCACGTTCACCTTTGTGGACGCCAACGCGAGAGAAGGAAAGGCCGTCAAAGTTACCGTCACTCTGGACGGCGACTGGGACAAGAACTACAAGCTGTCCGCCGCAGCGCTGGAAACCACGGCCACCATTGAGAAAAAGACCGTGGGCCTCACCTGGAGCGGCTATGAAGAGCTTGTCTACAACGGACAGCCTGTCAGCGTCGCCGCTGAGGCCACCGGCCTGGTTGGCAGCGATGTATGCACCGTCATCGTGGACAATGGCACCCAGACCAATGCGGGTACCTACACCGCCGCGGCCATCGGCCTGAGCAATTCCAACTACCAGCTGCCCGACGCCGGAACCACCCAGAACTACACCATTGCAAAGCGGCCGGTAAGACTGCGCTGGAGCGCCGACAGCTTTCCTTATGACGCAACGGCCAAGACCGTCACCGCCACAGTGGAGAACAAGGTGGGAAATGATCCCTTTATACGGTCACTGTGACGCTTAAAGACACGGCAAACTATCAGTGGGATGACGGCAGCACCACAGAGAGAACCTACGCCTTTACCATCGCCAGGAAGGAAATTACCGGAACATGGCGGAATTTGGATTGGGTTTATGACGGCAGCAAGGCTGATGTGGGAATCATCCTGACTGACCTTGCGGCGGGGGATGAAAACAAAACGGCAAATATCACCAGCGATACGGATATGACATCCGCCGGCAGCCACATCCTGACTGCTGCTCTGGACAACTACGCGATCACCAACGGTACCGCCACTCTGGTGATTCAGAAGAAGCCTGTGGTGATCACCGTGACCAACAACGCCGTCACGGCTGGCGGAGCTCCCGAGATGAATATCCCTGAGCTTGAAGATGACGAGTATCAGATCATCTACAAGGATAACAACGGCAATCCGGTGTCCAATCCCCAGGAGCCTGGTACCTACGAGGTGTGGGTGGAGATCACGGCCCCCAACTACCGCCATCCCGACGGCAGTACCGTAAATCAGGTGGGCACCTTCACCATCACCTCCGGCACACCCACCCTGTACACCGTGGGCTTTGACGGCAACGGCGCCACGGAAGGCGCCATGACTGACCTGGAGCTGGCCGGCGGCAGCATACTCACTCTGCCCGACTGCAGCTATGCCAAGGATGGCTGCCAATTTACCGGCTGGGCTTACGGCGGCAAGACCTACCAGCCCGGCGACCGTGTGATCAGCGCATATAGCGCCATGACCTTCACTGCCCAGTGGCAGGAAACCACCGGCTCGATCAGCGGCGTGGTGGATGAGAGCGGCCAGCCCGTAAAGGGCGCGGTGATCAGCCTCTGGCTGGGCGCCAACAAGCTGGTGGAAACCACTACCAATCAGGACGGCGAATACAGCTTTACCGGCCTGCTGCCCGGTGTCTATAACCTCGTCGTTTCCCGCGGCGGGCAGACTGTCACCAGCATGGAGGAGATCGCCGGAAACAGTGAAGTGCGCAATTTCTCCCTGCCCATCGGCATCACCAACTCCGTGGTAAAGGTTACTCCCGGCAGCCCCAACATTGTGGTTGGTGAGCTGGATAAGGTGTTTGACCACACCGACGGCGAGGGCTACACGCAGGAGGATGCCGAAAAGGTGGAGAACGGCGGCAAGGTGGAAATCATCTTTATCGCTGACGAGCAGTCGGAAAGCGAGGTTGGAAAAGAAATTGTAGCGGATCTCCAGAGCGTGAGCGGCAGCAATCTCTCCCTGCTCCTGGAGTGTACGCTGGAAAAAGAGGTCTATAATGAAGACGGCGTCAAGGATGAAGCGGCCAGCAAAACCATCACGCAGTCCAGCGCCTTGCTGGAGATTCGACTGCCCCTTCCCACGAATCTCCAGGGCAAGCACAGCTATACCGTCTCCCGCATCCACGATGGCGAGGCCCAGGTTCTGGGCACCTCGGTCAACGAGTTGGGTGAGTGCTTTGAGGTCAATGCCGATAAGACCGTCTTAACCCTCCATGTCAGGTGCTTCTCCATCTATGCCATCGGCTATACAGAAGTCTCCGGGAACAGCGGCGGCAGTTCCGGCGGATCATCTGTCCCTGTCTATCCTCCCAGCATAGCGCAGGCGGAGCACGGCTCGGTTACCACCAGCCCGAAGAACCCGCAAAAAGGCGACAAGGTGACCATTACGCCCGCCCATGATGACGGATATACCGTAGACGAGATTACGGTTATTGGATCCGACGGCCAGGCTGTGGAGGTCACCCCCAATCCTGACGGAACCTATACCTTCGTTCAGCCGGCCGGAGAAGTGACCATTGCGGTTACCTTCCGGCAGATGACCGACACATCTGACTGCCCCCGGGACGAAAGCTGTCCCATGGCCTCGTTCATCGATGCCGACCGTTCTGCCTGGTACCATGACGGCGTTCACTACTGTGTGGAAAAGGGCCTGATGGTGGGCACCGGCAAGGCTGCCTTTGCCCCCAATACCGCCATCACCCGGGGCATGATCGTCACCATCCTCTGGCGGCTGGAGGGCAGCCCGATTGTGGACGATCCCATGGCCTATGACGATGTGAAGCCGGAAAGCTGGTATGGCGAAGCGGTCCGCTGGGCCGACAGTGCAGGCGTGGTTACCGGCTATGGCAACGGCAAATTCGGCCCCAACGATCCCATTACTCGAGAGCAGATGGCGGCCATGCTGTGGCGATATGCGGGAAGCCCCGATGTGGACGGAAGCCTCACCTCTTTTGCGGATGGGGGGCAGACCAGTGATTGGGCGCAACTGGCTATGATCTGGGCTGTGGACCGGGGCTTAATCGCCGGTGTGGGCAATAACCGGCTGGACTCCGGGGGTCAGGCTACCAGAGTGCAGGCAGCCACGATCCTGATGCGATTTTCCGGAAATATGGGACAATATGCCCGTATAAGCGGGATATAAGACGATGTTTATTTGCTTCTCAATGAAACGCTGCTGTATCCGTACTTCTGCTCCGCCAGCTCCCAGTTTACCACGTTCCACCAGTCGTTGATATAGTCCGCTCTCTTGTTATAGTGTTTTAAATAATAGGCGTGTTCCCACATATCTAAATTGAGAAGCGGCTTTACAATACCTACCCGAGTTTCCTGATTGGCGGTGGTCACGAGGCAAAGCCCCTGCTCGCCATTAACCAACCAAGCGTATCCAGAGCCGAAAACGGACAACGCCGTCTCTGTAAATTTCTCCCGAAAAGCGTTCAGAGAGCCAAACCTACGATCGATGGCCGCGGCTAAAGCGCCCGAAGGCGCTTTTTTCCCATCCTGGCACATGCCATTGAAAAAGAAACGGTGACTGTATACTCCACCGGCATTACGGGCAATCGCCACACAGTCCTTTCCCGGCATTTGCCAGGTGGTGCAAATGAGCTGCTCAAGGGTCAATGTCTGAAACTGAGGGTACTTTTTCAAAATGCTGTTCAGATTATCGATGTAAGTTTTCAGGTGCCTGTCATGATGCAGCTGCATCGTTTTTTCGTCCATGTATGGTTCCAACGCATCATACGCATACGGCAGTGGCGTATTTTCAAATGGATAATGGTTTTTCAAGGAAATCCCTCCTTCTCATACATGATATGCAAACAGAAGAGATTTGCCTTTCGCTTCTGCCAGAGGGAAGGTGTTCCATCGGAATTTGTCACGAAGGAGACGTACATCGCTACCCGTCCCCATGCGGAGCGTCTGGGTGACCACGGATTGTTTGGCGATGAGAACGGTGTAGATTTGGACAAGGCCATGTCTGAACTGGAGCACTGCACGGGAAATGTGTGGACACACATCATCTCCCTCCAGCGGGATGACGCTGAGAGACTGGGCTAGCATCTCACTGTTTTTGGCGGCAAGGCTTGAAAGGCAATCACACATAAAATAATCTGTGCGACAGAAGAAATCGGCGTGCCAAGTCCGATATGAAACAATGTGACATATTCCAGATGACTCATCAAAAATACCACAGGGATTCTGACACAAAATGCTCCAACCACGCCCTGTACCATAACAAATGCAGTTCTGCCGCAGCCATTAAAATATCCAACAAAGCAGAATAGAACAGCGGTCAGAAGGCAGTCAATTGCATATGCCTTGAGATAGGCATGGGCATTGTCGATGACCAGCGGTTCATTGGAGAAGATACTGGACAGAATCGAGCCGCCGAAAAAGGCCAGCGTACCCATCACAGCTCCAGCGACCAGCGCGGTCTTGATCCCATAAAACAGTGCCTGTCTGGACCGTTCCCATTGTCCCGCCCCGTTATTTTGGGCAACAAAGGCAGAGATAGACTGCATATAGGCGGAGGCAACCAACATCAGAAATACACACACCTTCTCCGCTACACCCACTGCCGCAGACTGGGCTACCCCCATTCCGTTGACCACCACCTGAATAAACAGAAAGGAGAACTGCACCAATAGCTCCTGCAGTGCAATGGGAATTCCGATTCGCAAAATACGTTTGATACAATGGGTTTCAAATCGGATACAGCGAAGGGAAAAGGCAAAGGGCAGCGTTTTCTTACGAATCAAAAATAATGAACATGCTACACTGACTGCCTGTGCTGTTACGGTAGCAATGGCAGCGCCGGCAGCTCCCATGTGAAAGACGGCAACCAGGAGCAGATCTCCCAAAATGTTGATCACACATGCAATGGAAACGGTAAACAGTGGGGTTTTTGAATCGCCGATACCACGAAAAACCGCCCCGATGACATTATATGCAGTGATAAAAACGGTACCAATGCCGCAGATACGCACATAATGGCTGGTCTGTGTAAAGGCCTGGGCAGGGGCATGCATCCATATTGCTAACTGGTCACTGAACGGAACCACAACAGCAGTCACTAAAATTGCCACCACGGCAAAAATAGCAATGCCGCAGCCAACGCCCTGGCTGGCCTGCTCCCGTTTTCCGGAGCCAATTGCCTCTCCTACAAATACAGTGACTCCCATCGTCAACCCGGTAATGACCATAGTGACCATGTTAAACAGCTGACTTCCGGAGGCTACCCCGGATTGCTCATTGGTTCCAGCAAATTGCCCGACGATAATCAAATCGGCGGCGCCGTACATAGCCTGCAAAAAAAGCGCCAGCAGTACCGGGACAGCAAAGGAAATCAAGGTGCGAAAAATATTTCCCTGAACCAGGTTTTGTTCTATTCTCTTGTTCATGATACTGCCCCTCATTGCTCAAACCACATTTTCGCATAAGCGCAAATAGATGGGATTATTTTCTTGATGAAAGCTCCGCTTGTGTTGATACACAGATCATATCCCCGTACATCACCCCACGGATATGGGCAGAGCAGGGTGTGTGTCTTTGCCCGCTGCTTGTCTACCCGACAAATCTGTTTTTCATATTCCTGATCTGAGTGCGGTATCCCACTTGTTTCCCGTTCACGGCAGCGATGGATCTTGGCCTCCGCTGCCAAATTCTCGGCTGATGGTGATGATATTCATTTCGTTCTCCTCTAAAAAATAGAGCTGGATAAGAAAACGGGAATTTCACCCGTCATCTTATCCAGCTCGCAACTTCAAAGTGTTGCTTACCCTCCGATGAACGAGGGGATTATAACAGAGGTTGTTGATTATTGTCAATATCCATTGACAATAAATCAAACTCCCTGATGGGTCGGTTTTTGCTGCCTGTGGGCAAACATGTGGTCAAAGAGCCCTTCTTGACCAGGTGTGGCACTCGCTGCCACCACCTGTCCAGAAGGGCGCTTTTTCCTTTTTGGGTTTTGGGTATTGTACCTCTGCCGGGGCGGAGGTGCAAGTTGTTTTTTCGCCTCTTTCCGGAATGCGGCTGTATCTTGCAGCGGGAGAGGGTACGATAAAATTCCAAAAGCGTTCTACGCTTGCCCACAGAACCATTTAAGTTTCAGGGAAAGGCCGGGAGATGCAATGCCCAACGAATATAATAACGATGTGTTCTTCGCCCAATATGCCCAGATGGATCGCAGCAAAGGCGGGCTGGCCGCCGACGGAGAGTGGCACCAACTCCAACCGCTGTTTCCGCCGCTGGAGGGCATGGCCGTGCTGGACCTGGGATGCGGCTACGGCTGGCACTGCAAATATGCCGCGGATCACGGGGCGGCCCAGGTGCTGGGCATTGCTCTGAGTGAGAAAATGCTGGCGCAGGCGGACGGCTCTTTCGGGAAACAGGCGTATGAAATTTTAACATGCCTATACAAAGAATAGGGGCCGGCGGAATCGCCCCGGTTATTCCTCGTCCGTCTCCAGCTCGATCTCGTCGTGGGGGAAGGGGTTACAGTCCAGGAGCTCCAGCAGCTTCCGCTGCAGCTCCTTCTCGCCCAAGCGGCCGCAGGCGCTTAGGATCGCCTCCTGGGGCCGGTCCACATAGGCGCTCTGGAACAGCTGGCGGGCCAGGCGGTCATCCTGTTTCAGCTCCTCCACCAGCAGCGGCAGCATGTCGTCGCTGACCAGCAGGTCGTACAGATCCCAGCCCAGCAGCTGATTTGCCGCCTCCTCGTTTTGGAGGTATTCTTTCGCCGTATTGAGCAGCAGTTTCGCCATTTCAAGGGCGGTCTTCGGATCGCACCGTCCGATTTCCACCAGGAGATCCATGGTGTGCATCTCCGTCAGTTCCTCTTGAGACCAGCGGCTGGCTGCCTGGGGGAAGGCGACAATGAGCAGATCCCGGCAGGCCCACTCATTTTCGTCGAAGTCCCACCGGCGTACCATGTCCTCCAGCTCAGCCCGGGAAAACCTGCGGGGCGTTTCCTCCTCAGAGATATCCGTCACCGTGACGGTGGCCTGAACGGAGGGCGCGGCCGCCTGCATCAGCTTGGCCCTTTCCGAAGGGTGGAGCGAGGAAATGCTGCCGAAATCGCCGCAATAGCCGCACTCCCACCGGCTGCCCTGAACCCTCGCGGGACTGCCGCAGTGCGGGCATTGAATGGTCGCCATAGATGAGACCTCCCTTCCTGCTGCCATTGTACTGAGGAGCCGCTTATTTGGCAAGGCTTATCAGCTCAGCATCCAGGCAATGCCGGCAGCCCGCGCAGCCTCGCATACCTTCCGGCCTTCGTCGGAAAAGGTATTGAGATAGAGCGCGGGGGAATCAGGCGCGTTGCTGGGGAAAACAGATCCTGTTCTCCCGGCCGTCGTAAATGGATGCATCACTTCACCCGTCTTTCGTTAGGGCAAGTATTGTCCGATTCGTTTCATCCTCATTGTACCGAAAGAAGGGGAGATCCGCAAGATATCTTGCCTATGGAGAAATAGTCCGGTTTATCGTACTTCATATTCGGAACGGAATTTGAGGCGGCTGCCCAGGAGGAGGCGGAACAGCTCCTACAGGATTTTGGTGAAAACGGGTGGATGGATGAAGAAGATTGCTGCTTAGAACGGCTGGAGGAGCGACGCTCCGAACTGGAGGATCGGATGGCGGAGCTGGAGAATCGGGAACGGAAGATGTGACTTCCGTTGCCTGTCAGCAATGGGACGAGATCCACAACAAGCTGCGGGAACAAATTGACGATATGGAGGATAAGATCGACAAAGCAAATGCAGGCCGGAATTTCTGAAACCAGCCTATGGATACGATTCCTCCCTTGCGACAATTTGCTTGGAAAGGCTTGTAAGAGTATGAAATTCCAGCTATACTAAAATAGATACATCCGCAAAGAAAAGATAGGAAGCGTGAAATAGAATGTTGTCTCCCGGCCTCTACGAACAAGTCATCAATACCGCCCTGAACCGCGAGCTTTCGGAGCTCTCCGGCGCCTGCAAATCGGTTGTACCCATTGACAAGGCGGAAGCCTCCAAGGTGCTGGCGCAGCACCTGGCAGATGTAGTGCGAAAGGGCCTGGAGAATGTGCTGGACAACGGCGGGGACATCTCTATGCAGATTGGCTTGGCCAACCAGATCGTGACCCTTATCCAGAACACAACCCGAGAAGCTGACTTTGCCGCGCTGAAGGTTGACCAGCGGGCGGAGCAGCTTCTTGCGCTTTTACGGGAGCAGGATCCCCGGTTGGCTGTTGTAGACTCCCGGCGCTGGATCCGCTTTTTGCTGGACCTGCTGCCCCGTCTGGACAATGTGGACTTTACGGCGCTGGGAGAGCTGGAGCAGCGGATGCTCCAGATGTTCTATGTGACTGTTTGGGGTAAGGTGGCGGAGAGTTGGACATACGATGAGGTTCTGGACAACCTGTATGCCCTCTCGGACAGCCCCGTGCTGCTGGGCGAGCTTTTGAACCTGTTCCGCTATCGGTATGAGCAGATTGACTTCATTGACGAGCCGGTGGAGCTGGGCTTTGACTGCCCG
>CALXDF010000082.1 GCA_944386995.1 uncultured Oscillospiraceae bacterium | reverse complement strand
AGCCGCAGGCCCACCATCAGCAGCAGGTAGAGGATTATGGTTCGGAAAAACGCAGTGGTCATGGGGACACATCCTTTCCCAGACAGTATGCCCTGGAAGGGGAGGGATATTCCCAGCGAAGAGGCAGAAAGTGAGAGGAGGCTGTGGGATGTCCAGTATTGTGGAGAGCGCCCTGTACCGGGCCATCGGCGGATTTTTTGCCGCCTTCGTGCTGCTGCCCGCCGCGGTGATTTTCTGTGTTTACCTGGTGTATATTGTAGTAAAAGTGATACAGGAGCGGAGAAAAAAGTGATATAGGGGCGCGCTGCGCCTTTTATATAAGAGCCGCAGAAACAGGAAAGGAGGACCATGGGACCAGTCCCATCACAAGCGCCAGCGCTGCGCCCGCTCTGTGCGGGGCGCAGACGACGAGGAGAGGGGAGTATCGAAGATTTCGGCGGATGCCCCTCCGCACCCCTCCGGGTGCGCACGCAGCCGACAAATCCCCGGGCGACCGGGGGACAAAGGGGCTGCGGCCGGGGGACGAGGCACAGACATCTGCGGGTTTGTCCTCTTGCTGAAAACCACTCGGCGGGAGGGGGCGTACTGCGCCCCCAATGCCGGGCCCGATGAAAAACAGGAGGAAATACGCTATGTGCGGAATCGTAGGATATGTAGGACAGGAGCAGGCCGCCCCCATCCTGCTGGATGGTCTCAAGCGCCTGGAGTATCGGGGCTATGACAGCGCCGGTGTGGCGATCTATTCGGAGAAGTATCAGAAGTTGCAGGTGGAGAAGGCCAAGGGCCGCCTCCAGGTCCTCAGCGATATGATCCGGGGCGGTGAGGATCTGGACGGCATGGTTGGCATCGGCCATACCCGCTGGGCGACCCATGGCGCACCCAGCGACGTCAATGCCCACCCCCAGGTCAGCCGCAGCGGCAAGATCGCCGTGGTACACAACGGCATTATTGAGAACTATGCCGAACTGAAGGCGTTCTTAATAGAGCAGGGGGTCCCCTTTACCTCCCAGACGGATACCGAGGTGGTCGCCCAGCTCATCGAATACTTCTATGAGACGGACCAGGTGGACATCCTGGAGGCGGTGGGCCGGGTACTGCGGCGGATCGAGGGGGCCTATGCCCTGGGGATCCTCTGCGCCGATAAACCGGACCAACTGATTGCCGTGCGCAAGGATAGCCCCTTGATCCTGGGCTACGGCAAGGGATGCAGTTTCCTGGCCAGCGATGTGACGGCCATCATCAAATATACCCGGGAAGTCGGGTACATGGACGACGATGAGCTGGCAGTGCTGACCAAGGATGGCATCCAGTGCTATAACCATCTGATGCAGCCCATTGAAAAGGAGATCTCCCACGTGGACTGGGAGATCGACGCGGCGGAGAAGGGCGGATATGAACACTTCATGTTCAAAGAGATCATGGAGCAGCCTGAGGCCCTGCGCCGGTGCATCTTCCCCCGGATCCGGGAGGGAGAGGTGTATTTTGAGGATTTTGGCCTGACAGAGGAGGAGATCCGGCACCTCAAGAAAATTTATATCGTAGCCTGCGGCTCCTCCTACCACGTGGGCGTGGTGGGAAAGTACAATCTGGAGCGGCTGACCCGCATCCCGGTGGAGGTGGCCCTGGCCTCGGAGTTCCGGTATATGAGTCCTATCGTGGATGAGAGGACTCTGGTGGTAGTAATCAGCCAGTCCGGCGAGACCCTGGACACCATGGCCGCTCTGCGGGAGGCCAAGCGCCTGGGGGGACGCATTCTCTCCATCGTCAATGTGGTGGGAAGCTCCATTGCACGGGAGTCCGACCAGGTGCTCTATACCTGGGCCGGACCGGAAATCGCTGTGGCCACCACCAAGGCCTACTCCACCCAGATGGCGGTGGTGGACCTGCTGGCGCTGTACTTTGCACGTATCTTGGGTACTGTGGAGGAGAGTGAATACCACGCGGTGCTGGATGAGATGCTGCTGCTCCCGGGAAAGATGGAGGCAATCCTATCGAACAAGGATGATATCCAGTATTTTGCCTCCCAGTATTTCAATCACGACAGTGTATTTTTCATTGGCCGCAACGTGGACTATGCCTTGGGCCTGGAGGGCTCCCTGAAACTCAAGGAGATCTCCTATATTCACTCTGAGGCCTACGCCTCCGGGGAGCTGAAGCACGGCACCATCAGCCTCATTGAGGATGGTACGCTGGTGGTGGCCCTGGGAACCTATGGGAAGCTTTTTGACAAGGCCATGGCCAACGTGGTGGAGGTGCGCTCCCGGGGGGCCGATGTGCTGGCGCTGACAACAGAAAACCGCCGGGAGGATATGGAGAAAAATGCCAACGCCGTCATCACCATTCCGGAAACCCACGATATGCTGCTGCCCAGCTTAGGGGTGGTGCCGCTGCAGCTTTTTGCCTACTATGTGGCCCTCATGCGCGGCTGCGACATCGATAAACCCCGGAACCTGGCCAAGAGCGTGACGGTGGAGTAACGAAACAGGCTGCGGGGAGGGCAGCCGCGCCCCACGCCGACACGCGCGTCCAAGCGTTTTCGCCAGAGACGGAAACCTCAAGGTGAATTGGCCGCAGGCCAAGAGAGGGCGGCCTGGGCCGTGCCGCAGGGCGGCAGGAACAGGCAATTCCCAGGAAAACGTAGGGAGCAGGAGCCAAAAAGGGACCCGGGTTGTGTGCCCGGGTCCCTTTTCGGATCTGACAGAACCGGAGATTACAAGGTCAAAAACAGGGCAAAAACCACAGTAATCAGCCCGCTGACGCCCATGGCCAACCCGCTCATGGCGCCTTCGGTCTCGCCGATCTCCAGCGCTTTGGATGTGCCGACAGCATGGGAGCAGGTGCCGATGGCGAGCCCGGCAGCTACCGGATTTTTGACCCGGAAGAGACGAATCAGAAAAGGTGCGGCGATGCTGCCAAGGATGCCGGTAATGCAGACGGCGGCCACTGTAAAAGAGGGGATTCCACCGTGTGCCTCCGCCACACCGACGGCAATGGAGGTCGTCACGGATTTCGGCAGAAGGGAGGCGGTGATTGCTGCGTCCAATGCAAACAGCCGGCACATGAGAAGAATACTGCCCATGGATACTACCGATCCGACAGTGCATCCAACAACTACCGGCAGCCAGTTCTTCCGCAGCAGTTGGATCTTGTTGTAGATGCTGATGGCGAGACAGGCTGTGGCCGGAGAGAGAAACAGATTGATGAGGCTGCCTCCCTGATTATACGCATCGTAGGGGATCCGGAAAATCAGCAGCAGGCAGATGACCAGAATGGCGGCAATGAGCAGAGGGTTGCAGATGGCCAGCTTGGTCTTCTTTTGAATTTTGACGCCAACCCAAAAGGCCAGAACGCTGAGTGCCACACCAAAAAAGGGGGAGGCGAACAGTTCAGACATGCTTTTTCCTCCTCTCCATGAGATACAACACGGCCCGAATGCTGAGTGCCGTTGCGGCAAAGGTCAGCAGTGTGCTGACAACGCAGATGACAAGCAGAGGAACCAAGTATTGCTGCAACGCATCTCTGTATTCCATTACGCCAACCAGAGCCGGGAGAAAGAAAAACGCCATATTGGCCAGAAGAAAATCGGCCTTTTCCCGAATGTGTTCCAGTTTCAGAACATTGGTCAGCAGCAGGATCAACAGCAGCACCATGGAGATCACGCTGGCAGGGAAGGGAAACGGAAGCAGGGATTCGATGATTTCGCTGATCCAGCAGATGCTGAAGATCACGCCGATCTGGCAGAGGATTTTCATGGGGTCTGGGGCCTCCTTGTGCGACAGTTTTCACAGAGATCTAGTGTGATGATGGCTCCAAAATTTTATCGTTCCAGGACAGGTTTGTCAACAGCCTTTACATTTGAAGCGACGCTTCCGGAGGAATTTTCCCCTGGCCTGTCCAGGGGGGATCATCGCGTCCCAAAAGTACGCGATGATGGGGATTTGTCCCATTTGACAAAGTAAGCGGTTTCGGTATAATAGGGGACGGCGGCGCAGTTCCGCCCATGGATTTTTGAGATCAGAGAGGATTACGAACATGAAACAGTTGAAAATGCGCCTGTCTGCCTTTGTAATGGCCCTGGCGCTGCTGGTAGCCCTGGCACCGGCGGCTGCAGCGGCCGATGCGTCTGACAGCATGCAGCAGACTGCGGATGCCCAGGCAGCTGCCGCATTGGAATACGGCGGCGCCACCAGTGTCCAGTACGCCCTGTGGAAAGATGGGGAGATTGTCCTCACGGGCAGCGTCGGCGTCTACTCCTTGACGGAGAACCGCTTGCTTACCGACGATATTCTCTACGGCGTGGGTTCCATCAGCAAGGTCTACACCGCCGCCGCCATGATGCTTCTGGTAGAGGAGGGAAAGGTGGAGCTGGACGAGCCGGTCACCACCTACCTTCCAGATTTCACCATGGCCGACGAGCGGTACAAGGACATCACCGTGCGGATGCTCCTGAACCACTCCTCCGGCCTGATGGGCAGCGCCGGCCCCGGCTCCTTCCTCTTTGCCGATGGGGAATATGACGCCACAGATGACCTGCTGGAGCGCCTCTCCACCCAGACTCTCCAGGCGGATCCGGGTGCCTACAGCGTCTACTCCAATGACAGCTTCTCACTGGCCCAATTGGTGATTGAAGCGGCCAGCGGCATGGACTTCGGCGATTTCCTGGCCCGGGAGATCGCGGAGCCTCTGGGTCTGGAGAGTACCTTCGTTCCCAGTGACGATTTCGACACAGACCGTCTGGCAAAGACATACCTCACCACCGGCGAAACCCGCCCCCTGCCGCCTGAGACCTTGGCCGTTTATGGGTGCGGCGGCATCTACGCCACGGCCTCCGACCTGGCGGCCTTTGGCGGTGCCCTCACCGGAGAGGAACTTCTCAGCGAGGCATCCCTGGCCGCCATGGCGACCAACGAGGCGGTGAAGGGCATGTGGCCCGAGGACAGCGAGGACGACGCCCTGGCTTATGGTCTGGGCTGGGATAATGTACACATGTTTCCCTTCAACCAGAACGGCATCCAGGCCCTGGTGAAGGGCGGGGATACCCTGGCCTACCATGCGGGGCTGGTGGTGCTGCCGGAATATGACATGGCCTGCGCCATGGTCTCCTCCGGCGGCGTCAGCACCTATAACCAGGCCTCTGCCGCCAATATCCTCATCGCAGCACTGGCAGAGGAGGGGGTGACGGTGGAGACCGCCGCCGCCCTGGACGAGGCTGCCCCCGCCGACATGCCCGCGGAGCTGATGGACTACAGCGGGGCCTATGGCACCTCCACCACCGTGGGCCGGGTGGATGTGTCCGCCGACGGGGTGCTGACCCTGGATCTGGCGGGCACGCAGCAGCAGCTGACCTACCGGGAGGACGGTACCTTCCGGGATGAGAACAACTTTGCCCTGCTGAAATTCGTGGAGGAGGAGAACGGTCAGGTTTACCTCTTCCAGAAGTCCTACGGCTATGTCCCCGGCTGGGCAGTGTTCCCCACCGCCAGCTATGTGCTGGAGCGCCTGCCGGACTATGAGGCGGATTCCGATGCTCTGGCGGCCTGGCAGGCCCGGGACGGGAAGTTCTACCTCCAGGTCAACGAGCGCTACTCCTCTGCTCTGTACCCCTTCAGCAGTGTCTTTGCGGGCCTTTCCTTCCAGGGACTCCCGGAGGGAGCGGAGGGATACCTGCTGAACAACCAGATCGTGGACGCCAACACTGCGGTACCGGCGCTGCAGATTCCCGGTACCGGAAGCCGGGACAGCGGTACCGTGGAATTTATTGAGAGGGACGGCGTGGAGCATATCCTGCTCAACGGCGCGCTCTATATGGACAGCGCCGCAGTACCTGCCATCTCTGCTGCGGAGAGTTCCATCTGCACCGTCCAGGGACAGGAGAATGCCCGGTGGTACCAGGTAGGCTCCGCTGCCGGCAAGACCATGACCGTGGAGGTTCCGGAGAACGCCATGTTCACGGTCTACGATGCAAATCTCCAGATGGTGGCTTCGTCCTGGATCTATGGCGACACCACCGTGACGCTGCCGGAGGGCGGCTGGATCGTGTTTGCCGCCGGGGATACGGCTCGGTTTGCTGTTGCCATGGCCTGAGGCAAAGCCGCGCAGGACAGAGCAGAAGTGCAGCACATATAAATACTGGATATTGGAACAGAGGCAGGGAGACAGCCTAACCGGGTTGTCTCCCTGTTTTTTGCTGTTGGGAAAATTTACAGATTTTGAGATGATTTACACAATAAACAGCGCATCTGTTGACTTGAATTGGGCGAATGGTACAATGCAAAAGAAGGATTTGCCCGCGAAAGGGGCAAAAATGCCATAGACAGAGAAGAGGAGGAAATCGAATGGCGCAGAAGTTTTATGACTTGTCGCAGCCGGTATTTGCCAACTGCCCCTGCTGGATCAGCCACGAAATGGTGGATGTGAAGCTGGTGGAAAACCACCCCACCCATGGGGATGTGGTGGAGCGCTTTGCCATGGACTGCCACACCGGCACCCATGTGGACGCCCCCTACCATTTCTGCCCGGAGGGACCGACCATTGACCAGATCCCGGTGGAGAATTTCCAGGGCCATGCGGTCATCGCAGACCTGCGGGGCCAGCTGGGGCCGGCGGAGCCCATTCTGGCCAAACACCTGGAGCCCTATGCGGACCGGGTCAAAGAGGGAGATATCCTGATGCTCTGCACCGGCTGGGGGCAGAAACGGGCTTTGACGAAGGAATATTGCCACGACTGGCCCTACATTTCCGAGGAGGCGGCCAAGTGGATGACTGCCAAAAAGCTCAAAGGCGTATCCACCGACGGCCTGAGTGTTGGCGGTTGGTACGAGGGTACCGGACGTCCGGCCCATGTGGAGCTGCTCAGCCACGGCATCTGGGCTCTGGAGGAGACCATCCTGCCTGATGAGCTGGTGGAGATCGGAGAGTGTCAGCTCTTTGCCTTTCCGGTAAAATTCCAGGGATTTTCCGGCGCGCCGGCCCGGGCTGTCGCAGTGGTGTAAAGCGTGCTCACCGGATTTGTCAAACTTGTGACAAAGTTTTTGTGCAAGTCGCCGATGAATTAGGAAAATTTTCAGGTTCATCCGGATGAAATATCAAAAGATTCTTCATTTCCATGGCAGATTTTGTCAAGTAAAATAAGGTTGTCCATGCAGGAGGCCGCTGAGTCCCGGCATGGTGCAGATTTATATGATCGGATGATAAGGAGGAAAACGAGAATGAAAAAGCTATTGGCAGTCCTGCTGACCCTGGCGATGATGTTCGCGCTGGTGGCCTGCGGCGGCAACACCTCTACCACCGATAATGGTGGCAACAGCGGTAATACCGCCACCGACAACGGGGGCGAGAGCGACAGCGGTGAGACTGGAGGCTGGCGCATCGCTTTCAGCAACTCCTATGTGGGCAATGCCTGGCGTACCGCCGCGGTGAACATTTTTGATGCCTACACTGCGGACCTGGTGGAGCAGGGCGTGATCGCGGAGGCTTACTCCTCCAGTGCCGGTCAGGATGTCCAGGCACAGATCAACGAGATCCGCAACATGATGAGTGAGGGCTATGACGCCATCGTGGTCATTGCCGCCACAGAGACAGGATTGACCTCCGTTCTGGAGGAGGCTGCCGAGCGCGGCATTGTCATCGTCTGCTTCGATGCCAACGTGGACTCCGACCTGGTGTATAACGTGAACACCGATCAGGAGGAGTACGGCCGCCTGCTGGCCCAGAGCCTGGCCGACCGCCTGGGCGGCGAGGGCAACATCCTGTGGATCAGGGGAATTGAGGGCAACGCTGTTACCAACGCCCGTACCGCCGGCATGGAGTCTGTGCTGGAGAACTACCCCGACATCAACGTCCTGGGTACCGGCTTCGGTGAGTGGGATGACTCTACCACTGCAGTTGAGATGGCCAACCTGATGAGCGCCTACTCCAGCATGGGGATCGACGGTGTCCTGTCCGAGGGCGGCGGCGGTCACGCCATCGTGGAGTCTCTGATTGAGTACGGTTATGATCCCGCCGAGGTGGTCATCTCCGAGGGCGAGATGTTCAACTCCTTCATGAAGGACTGGGTTGAGCTGGATCTGAACGCGTTCTGCACCGCACAGCCCCCCTATCTGGCAGCTGCCGCAGTGGATGTGGCTCTGGCGGTCCTCAACGGCGAGGAAGTGGAGCCCTGGACCTACATCGACCTGCCCACCTGCTCCAGCCGCGAGGAGGCTGAGGAGAAGTGGTATCAGCCCGACCAGGACGGCAACTTCGTCTGCGACTGGACGGACAATAACAATACATGGAATCTGACGATTGAAGACGTCGCCGGATAACAGCAGGCGCCGCACGGCGTAGTGCGGCGGAGGTGGAGGGGGTCCCTGGACGAGAGAAAAGGGACCCCCTTTCCACTGCGCAAAAGGAATTGAGCAGAATTTTATGGGGAAGGATGTGACGAATTTGGGCGAGCAGACGGTCGACCGTGAGTATCTGCAGATGGAGCACATCAGCAAACGCTTCGGCGGCATCCAGGCGCTGGACGACGTGTTTTTCAGCTGCCGCAGAGGCGAGGCCCATGTGCTCATCGGCGAAAACGGTGCCGGTAAGAGCACGATTATCAAGATCCTGTGCGGCGTTGTCGCCCGGGACACGGGGGATATCCTGATTGACGGCAAGAAGGTGGAGATCAACAGCGCGCTGGACGCGGACGACAATCACATCGCGGCGGTGTTCCAGGAGCTGTCTCTGATCCAGGAACTCTCGGTGGCGGAGAATATTTTCCTGGGCCACGAGATTACCGGACGGATGGGCCGCATCAATTTTAAGGCCATGTACAGCGAGGCGGACCGTTTCCTGCAGGAGATTGGCATCCATATCAACTCCCGGGAGCTGGTGAAGGATCTCTCCCTGTGCCAGAAGCAGATGGTGGAGATTGCGAAGGCCCTGTACAAGAAGCCGGAGATTCTTCTGCTGGATGAGGCTACCTCGGCTCTGGGCGAGGAGGAGGTGGAGTGGCTGTTTGAAAAGATCGACCAGCTGACCCACCAGGAGAACAAAACGGTGATCTTTATCTCCCACCGGATGGATGAACTGAGCCGGGTGGCCGATCGGGCCACTATTTTCCGCGATGCCCACTATATCACCTCCTTCACCTGGGGGGACCTGACCAACGAGGAGATTGTGGCGTACATCTCCGGCAAGAAGGACAGCGGCGCCAATGTGATGAAGAATCACCCGAGCTCGGACAAGGTGGTGCTGGAAATCCAAAACGGCGCCCATGGGGACGACCTCCACGATATCAACCTGAAGCTGCGGGAGGGGGAGATCCTTGGCGTGGCAGGACTCTCCGGCCATGGTCAGGTAGAGATGCTCCACGCTCTGTTCGGACACAACCCCTTTGATCGGGGCGAGATGCTGGTGGACGGCAAGCCCGTCCGCATCCGCAGTGAGCGGCAGGCGCTGAAAAACGGCATTGTTTTGGTGCCGGAGGACCGCAAGCACGAGGGGTTGCTGCTGGAGCGGCCAATCCATGAAAACATCACCCTGATGGCTCTGGACAAGCTGCAGAAGTTCGGTGTGATCCAGGGGAAGAAAGAGCGGGAGGCGTTGGCACACTCCATTGAGAAGCTGAGTATCAAGGCCAAGGATCTGAATCTGACCGCCAACAGCCTCAGCGGCGGCAACCAGCAGAAGCTGGTCATTGCCAAAGCGCTTTTGACGGATGTGAAGATTTTGCTCTTGTCCGACCCGACCCGCGGCATCGATATTGGCACGAAGAACGAAATTTACCGCCTGATGCACGATCTGGCCCAGCAGGGGATGTCGATTATCTTCCTGTCCACGGAACTGTCGGAGCTGATCCTGCTGTGCGACCGGGTGGTCGTGTTCTACGAGGGCAGCATTGTGGCTGAGCTCCAGGGAGAGGACATCAGCGAGAAAAATATTCTGGCCCATGCCATTGGCGTGGCAGAAGACCTGGCGCAGGATGCGCCGTCCGATTCGGACAGAGAGGGGGCGCAGAGCGATGAGAAATGACCGGGTCCGGATTTTTGTGGGGCGCCACCGGAATATTCTGGTGGCCTATGGCGTGATGCTGGTGGTGGTGATCCTTTTCGCCTTCAATCAGGCGGACTTCTTCACCCGCTATGGCCCTCAGTCCATCTTCAACCAGATCATCACCCTGTGTATTGCGACGCTGGGGCAGACCCTGATTATTTTAACGGCAGGCATTGACCTGTCCATTGGCAACCAGATTATCTTCCTCAACTGTGTCATGGCCACCATTATGCAGCCCATTATTGACCTGGTAGGCAATGATGGACTGGGAATCGTGCTGACTCTGGCGGTGATTCTTGCGGCCGGAGCGCTGTGCGGCCTGCTCAACGGCGTGCTGGTTGCCTATGGCCGCCTGCAGCCCATTGTGGTAACCCTGGCAACCAGTTCCATCTACATTGGCTTGGCCCGTTATGTCCGGCCGGAGCCCGGCGGTGAGGTGAAGTCTGAGTTTGCGCGCCTGATGACCGGGCGTGTGCTGGAATACATCCCCATGGCGGCTATTGTGCTGCTGCTGGTGATTGTGCTGGTTTGGATTCCCTTCCGCAACAGCCGCAGCGGTCAGGCGCTGTACGCCATCGGCGGCAATGAGACGGCGGCCTATCTCAGCGGCATCAAGATCAACCGTGCCAAGATCAGCGCTTACCTGGTGGCGGGCGTGTGCAGCGCTCTGTGCGCGATCATGCTCACCGCTCAGACCCGTTCCGGCGACCCTACTGCGGCTAACAACTTCACCAACAACTCCATCGCTGCGGCGGCTTTGGGCGGGGCCTCTCTGGCTGGCGGCACGGGCTCCTATTTCGGATCTATCGCCGGGGCGGTGATTTTGTCCCTGATTGTGGGCCTGCTGGTCTTCTGGCAGGTGTCGTCCTACTATCAGAACCTGATTCAGGGCCTGATCCTGGTGCTGGCGCTGTCGGTGAACTTTATTGTCCACTTTGTTAAAAAGCGCCAGGCGGCCGCCCGGGCGGCTGCCAAGTAAAGGAGGGGGAGACATGGAACTGAGAAAAACGCGGACAGTGAAAGGACTGGTCTCCACCAGCGGCTTCCGGGTCGTGGTTATGATCGTGCTGCTCTACCTGGTCTCCGGCGTGATGATGCCCACCTACTTTGCACCCAGCCATATCATGCAGGTGCTGGTGCTGGCGTGTTTCCTGGGCATTATCTGTATTGGACAGACCTTCATTGTGATCTCCGGCGGTGCTGACTTGTCGGTGGCCTACTCGGTGACGCTGTCGGCCTGTATTTTTGCCCAGCTGACCAAGGAGAGCGGCAGCGGAATTCTGGGTTTTCTGGCGGCCATTGGTGTGGCAATCCTGTTTGGCGCATTCAAGGGATTCGGCGTGGCGGTTTTGGGGATTCCTTCCATGGTTATGACCCTGGCCACCAACGCCATTCTGATGAGCACGACCTATCTGTACACCGGCGGCGTCCTCAAGGGGAACGCGACGGATTTTGTGACCACCCTGGCCAAGGGGAGTATCTTCGGCATCCGCTGGTGTGTCATTGTGTGGGTGGTGCTGGGTGTGATTGCAATCTTCATCCTGCGTAAGACGACCTTCGGCCGGTCGGTGTATGCGATCGGCAGCAATGCCCAGGTGGCTCGGCTTTCCGGCATCAATGTGGTGGGCGTGACCATTGGCATCTACATCTATGCCACAGTGATGATGGCTATTGCCGGTGTGCTGCTGGTTGGATATTTGGGATATCCCAACTATACCATGGCGGATGGCTATCAGCTGATTTCCATCGCGGCAGTGGTCATCGGAGGCACTTCCATTCTGGGCGGCAAGGGCAGCTATCTGGGTACCATGGGCGGTGTGGTCATTATCTATTTGATCCAGTCGATTTTGACCATTCTGAACATTGCCGACGCCGGCAAAGACATTGTCAACGGCTTGGTGATCCTGGCGATCCTGTTCGCCTATGACCGCAGCGCCAAGATGCGGGTATAAGCGGGGAGCCATGCGCCGCAGGCGGCTTGGCCCGCCTGGCACAGACAACAACTATGCTTCGCTGGAGGATGCGGCCGGTATTATGGGTGGGCACCGCAGCGGAAAAACGGCATACAGGACGACTTCCCGGGCGGCATATGCCGCCCGGGGCATGTCTGGACATTATGAAAAGGAGGTTTGCAGCCATGGGCCTGGAAAAATTGATTGACGCGCTGTCGGATATGGAAGTGGTGGATTTGGGGCAGACACTGGAGGACCATATGCCGGTTCACCCCACCCACTCCCGCTTTTTTAAGATGTTGTGGCATTCTCCGGACTTTGGGGACTGCTGCACCGATTACCAGCTGGTGCTCAATGAGCATAATGGGACCCATGTGGATTCCTTCCGCCACTACATCAATCAGGACGGTTATGCGTGGATTGACGAGATCCCCCTGGAGCGATTTTCCGCCCCCTGCGTCACCATTGATGCTACCTTCCTTGGTGCCTGCCAGGTGCTGACAAAGGAGCAGATTCAGGCGTGGGAACAGAAGAACGGCGCGATCCGCAGCGGGGATGCAGTATTGATCGACACGGGATGGATGAGCCGCTGGGCAGTCCGGCCCAATGATACCGCTTTCACCCACGACTACCCGGGGTTAAGCGGCGATGGCGCCGCCTATCTGGTGGAGCGCGGAGCTGCCTTTGTGGGAATCGACACGCTGGGGATTGACTGCTGGGGAGCAGATTGTGATCCGGCGCATCAGAAGCTGCTGAGCAGCCGTGTGCCTGTTGTGGAAAATTTGAACAATCTGGGGAAGCTTCACGGTAAACGGGGATATTTTGTGATGCTGCCGCTGAAAATCCGCGCAGGTTCTGCCTCGCCCGTGCGTCCGGTCGTACTGGTGGACCGGGAGGCGTGATCGATCTGTGACAAGTGCCCATTGTTGCAATGGGCACTTGTTATGTATCATATAGATGGATCAAGGAAAGGAAGAGTACCATGAAAAAATTGAAATCTATCTATATGAGACTGAAGCTGCGCCAGCGGATGCTGCTGTATGCGGGGGGACTGCTGGCGCTGATGGCGGCAATTTTTGCCTGGTTTGTGTTCGGCGCCAACCAGAGCATTGTCCTGAATCGGGTGCATGCAGTCAATGAGGAAAACTCCCGGCGGATTGAGGAGTATTTCGACCATCTGGATACGCAGATTCAGGGGTTGGCCCGGTATCTCCAGACCAGCATCAGCGTCGAGGAGGCACTGGCTGCCGGAAGCGGAGAAAAATGGAGCATTGATGCGCTGGTGGGCGATGTGGCCAACCGGAACTTTGTCTCCTATCTGGATGTGTATCTGCCCGACGGAACGCTGTTTGCGTCTACCAGACCGGCGGGAGAGACATCGGAACTGCCTGAGGAGGTGGTAGAGCAGCTGCGTCAGGAAGAGGACGGCCTTTACTGGCGCAGTATTGCGCCGGACCTGGCAGAGCGGTCCGTATGCGCCTATGCCCCGCTGGTCTACGACGGGGAGATCCGCGGGGTGGTGGCCTTTACGATTCTCTCGCCGCTGCTGACGGAAATCTATAACTACGTGGGGTTCAACATCACCTCGCAGGTGTGCATCCTCAGCGGCAGGGGGCGCCGGATCATTCCGGAGGATCTCAGCTCCTCGGATTATGTGGTGACCCAGACAGCATACCGAAAGCTGACCCAGGAGGGCATCCAAGACTTTGAGCTGACGCGGAGCGGCGAGACACTCTACCTCTACAGTACCTATCTGGAAAAATATGACCTCTATCTGGTCCATATCAGCATGGGGCAGGATGTGGAGAGTATGATGGCCATGGTAAATGTGGCGGCGATGATCCTCTGCGCGATCTTTCTGGCGATCTTCCTGCTGTTTTCCAACATGATGGTCAATACGGTTACCAGGCCGATCGTGGAGCTGGCGAATACCATGTCCCGGGTATCTGAGGGACACCTGGAACTCAAAGTGCCCACGGGACGGCAGGACGAGCTGGGAATTCTGGCGGAGTCCTTCAATACCATGATTCAGCGGATTAACGAGCTGATTGCGGAGAACGAGGAAAATCAGAGAACCCAGCGGCGCCTGGAGCTGGATGCCCTGCAGATGCAGATCACGCCCCATTTTCTCTACAATACATTGGAGAGTTTCAGCTCCCTGTCTCTGATGGGGGACGGTGAGACGGCCTACTCCATGGCCAGCGCTCTCTCGGGCTTTTACCGCCATGTTCTCAGTGACGGGCGCAGCGTCATCCGTGTCAGTGAAGAACTGGAGATGGTGCGTAATTACCTCATCATTCAGTCGATCCGCTATGCGGACAAATTTACTTATGATTTTGACGTGCCGGAGGAGATCCTCAGGGCTTCTATCGTGAAGCTGACCATTCAGCCCCTGGTGGAAAATGCCATCTACCACGGAATCCGGGAAGTGACCCACAAGGGGAGTATTGAAATTGTGGGGCAGGTGGAGCCGGACTGTTATCTCCTGCAGGTCAAGGACAACGGACGGGGGATGGAACACGAAGGAATCCCGCCTGCATCCCGCCCAACCGGCGGCGTGGGGCTATCCAACGTGGATCAGCGGCTGCGTCTGTACTTTGGAGATGCCTATGGGCTGCACATCCGTTCAGCCCTGGGAGTTGGGACCTGTGTAGAGGTTCGGCTGCCAAAACTGGAATACGGAGGTGATCAGATTGATTTCGGTTTTAATCGTCGATGATGAATATCTGATCCGCAAGCTGGTGCGCAACAGTATTGAATGGGACGCCCTCCAGATGGAGGTGATTGGTGAAGCAGAAAACGGAGAGGAGGCAATCCGCTTCCTTCAGCACAACCAGGTGGACATCGCGATTGTGGATATCAATATGCCGTTTGTCAACGGTATTGACTTTGCCGAATACGTCTACCGCAACCACCTGAAAACCAAGGTGGTTCTGCTGACGGGCTACCGAGAATTTGAATATGCCCAACAGGCCATCCGCTGGAAAGTGGTGGGATACCTGCTCAAGCCGCTGCAGATTCCGGAGATGGAGCGGACGCTGCGGGAAATTATCAGCACTTACTATCGCAACAAGCGCAAGCTGTCACCCGGGGAGATGGAGCAGGTACAGCTGCGAGAGTATGCCAATAATCTCTCCGAGGAACTGCCGGACAGCTGTACCCGGATCGCACCTTTTTTTGCCGTGGTGCTGCGGATCGATAGTGCCGGCCGCCTGGATGGACTGCGGGGGGAGCTGACCTTTCTGTGCGACAACTTTTTCCGTTTTGCGGCTGCCTCGCCTCAAGAACGACCGGAGGCGCTGCAGGTCTGTGGCTATGTGGAGTATGACTCCTATGTGGCTCTTTTTGTTCACTGGGAGAACGGCGAGGAGGAGACGGCGCGCCTGCGCCTGGTGGATGCCGCCCGGGAGCAGATTCGCCGACAGCGGGGCTACACCCTGACGGCTGGGGTCAGCAGCGTGTTCCGGGATCAGCGCCGCCTGGATGCAGCGCTGCAGGAGGCGCTGGACGCAGCCTCCTGCCGGTTTTATCACAGTGCTGACCGCACCTACAGCACCGGCGAGGTAGTAGATCTGGACTACAGCACCCGCCTTCGCATATCCAGCCAAATCAACGCCCTGCTGGCTGCGGCAGGGGATCGGACTGCGGCGGACCCGCGGACCTGCCGCTCCCTGCTGGGCGAACTGCTGGACGGCTTTCAGGCGGAACAGGTCAACGAGGATTATGTAAAAATGACCGTTCTTCAGTTCCTGCTGGCCCTTTATGCCAGCGGAGGGGAGATCCGAAGCCGTGGGCAGAAAAGCATCTACCGTATCACCGGCTGTGAGCGTTTCGCGGAGTTCCGGAGTGAGGTGGAGCGGATTTTCCTGACCTATTTGGAGCCGGCAGGCAGTGAGACGGAGCGGACGGTATCCCTCTCTCCGCTGACCGCCCGGGTTCGGCAGTATATTGATAATCAGTTTGCCGACCGGGATATCTGCCTGAACAGCATTGCCGCCAGTGTTTATGCAAACCCCACCTACATCAGCAACCAGTTCAAAAAGGAGATGGGGCTGACCATCACCGAGTACATTACCGCATGCCGTATGAAAAAGGCCCAGCAGCTGATCAGCACAGGGATGAAGACATCCCTGCAGGAGTTGGCCGATGCGGTAGGGTACAACGATCCCTATTATTTCAGCAAGAGCTTCAAAAAGTACTACGGAACAACGCCTTCCCGCTATCTCATTGAGCGGGGGTGAAAACAGGCCAGAAAGAGAGGCGGCGCGGGAGCCTGCTCCCCGCCGCCTCTCTTGGGCTACTTGCTGCAATTCTGACGCTTGTTCTGGTTCTGATCCTGGTTCGTATTCTGGGTGTTGCCCTTGTTCTGCGTGTTGTCCTTGCAGTTTTTGTCCATGGTGCGCACCTCCTTTCATGCAGATGCTTACGCCTGTATTGTTGCCCGGCTGCAGGAAAATATACCTGCGCCGGTATAATTTGCCCTATGCCGGCCCATACTACCACTGCCAATGGAAATAAGGAGGAGGTACGCTATGGAATTGAAAGAGAGTATCACCAGAGAGAACCTGCTGCGGGCGTTTGCCGGAGAGAGCCAGGCCAGAAACCGCTACACCTTTGCCGCATCCTCTGCCAAGAAAAAAGAACTGGAGGTGCTGCAGCTGGTGTTCCTCTACACCGCCGGACAGGAAAAGGAACACGCCGAGGTGTTCTACGGCTATTTGAAACAGGCAGGCTGCGCCAATATTGATATTACTGCCGGCTATCCGGTGGACTGTACCGAGGACGTGCTGGAGCTGTTGAAGCTGGCAGCGGAGCATGAGATGGACGAATATGGGAGCGCCTACCCGGCCTTTGGGGACCAGGCCGAGGAGGAGGGATTCCCGGCCATCGCCGCTGCCTTCCGGCAGATCGCAAAGATCGAGAAGGTTCATGCCGACCGCTTCAAGCGCTTTGCCCAGCTGATGGAGCAGGGCAAGCTGTTTGTCAGCGAGGTGGACACGGCCTGGATCTGCCTGAACTGCGGTCATATCCACAATGGCAGGCAGGCGCCTGCCCAGTGCCCGGTGTGCAAGCACAGCCAGGGGTATTTCATCCGCCTGGAGTTGTCCCCCTACGAAAAATAAAAACGAGAGGAAGCGGCAATGCCGTTTCCTCTCGTTTTTTATGCGGAGGCCAGACAGGAGCGCATATTGATCCCGATCAGGTCAAAAGGGTTCCGGCAGGCAACGCCTGCCGGAACCCTTTTGTAATGCTGAGGAGGGATGGCCTGGATTTTTCTTCTGACCTCACCGGGGCGTTGCCACGATGACGCGGACCAAACCGCCGGCGCTGGCGTTGAGGTCGTCGTAATAGGCGGTGAGCTTGTATTCGCTGGTGTCGCCCACGGCGGTCAGGTTGGTCAGCAGGTATGTGCCGCTGGAGCGGAGGTATACCTGGACCTGCTCGGAGATCCTGTAGGTCCGTCCGTCGGCAGTGAGCTGGGTGGAGGTGATATTATCCACCTCTGCGCGCTCAAGATTGCGGATGCCGCTGATCTGGCCGTCCACATAGATGAACCGCGCACCGCCGGTCTCTACATTGTACATGGTCCCATCGGGGACATGGATGCCCGCGGTACCATTGATAACATAGGAGTAGGAACTGGTGATGGAGATGCCGGAACTCTGTTCCATAACGCTGGTCAGCAGTCCATAGGTATAGATGTCACCGGTGGCGTTGTTGAGGATCAGATGGGTGATCTCCCCGTCCTCGTTAGTGGCATACCAGCGCACATCGTCGCTGTCCAGACGGTAGCCGGCCAGGCGGCTGGGATAGATCAGCGCATAGTTGCCGTCCCGGTCGGTGTCCAGGATCTGGATATCAGAGGCAAATCTTGTGTCGCCCAGCTTGGTGCCGTCACGGCTGACCTGACCGGACAGAGATTTGCTGCCGATGCTGCGCACTACGGTTCTGCCGCCGGAATAGCTGACCGAGACGATGCTTCCGATCCGCAGGGAGGCGTTGGCGGTAAAGGTGCGGGTGGTACCGTCGGTGCAGAAGAGCTGCACCGTGCGCCCGGCCTCAATCGCACCGCCCTCTGTGACATAGCTGCTGTTGCCGTTGGCGGTGACCACGCCGTAGCAGATGGAGGAAACTTCCTCGGCGGCCACTACGTCGGCCACAGTGCCGTCCATGCCAAGCAGAAGCGTCACCACATCCCCGACGGTGAAGTCTCCCATGGAGGACAGTTTATAGGCTGCGCTGGAGGTGCCAAGGGTGTAGGTATTTCCGGCCACGGTAACGCTGGTGGGGGAGGTGGTGCTGGGGCTGGCTGTGGTGTAGGTGCCGGTGACGCGGTTGCTGTAGAGATAGACCGAGCGCATGTTCTCGTTGTAGTAGTAGATATCGTACTCGGCCACATCAGAGGCGGAGGCAGTATGGCCGTTCTTCGTATAAGTGACCGGGGTGAAGGGCAGGTCCAAATGGCTGGAGTCGGCGGTAAAGGGGCCCTTCAGATCCGAGGAAACCAGCCCCGCGTAGTCCAGCTCCCCAGAGGCAGTGAGGCTGTAGCCCAGGGTGGTGGCATAGACGCTGCCGGCCTTGGTCTGGGCGGTCATCAGGTTGTAAAAGATATACATGCAGTCCCCGCGGGTCAGCAGCTGCCCCTGGGTGACGGTGATGCCGTCGCCAAGGTCCAGGGCAAGGAATTTGTTGATCTGGGCGGCGGGGTAAGAGCCTACCAGGTCGCTGTTTTCATAGCCCAGCAGCCGCAGCAGGGAGGCGGCCGCCTCCTCCAGCTTGATGGTCTGGTCCGGACGGAAGGTGCCGTCGCTGTAGCCGGTGACCCAGCCCTGTTCCACCGCTACCCGGATGTACTCCGTGGCCCAGTGGCCCCGGCGCACGTCGGAGAACAGGGAATAGTTGCTGATGCCGGAAGAGACGGAATCCTTGTAGGGGGAGGCCATCACCAGCATTTTTGAAAATTGGGCGCGGGTGATCGGTGCGGTAAGGTTCATATTGCCGTTCTCGTCACCAGTCATGATGCCAAGGGCCTGGACGGCGCCCTGGACAGAGGCCAAGTCCGCCCCCTGGGCCGGCACGGCCGCGAGACAGGTCAGGGACATGACCAGAGCAAGGCAGAGTGTGCAAAGTCGTTTCATCAGGGAACTCCCTCCTTTGTTATTCGTAGCGCAGCGCGTCGATGGGGTTGAGCTGGGCGGCTTTTTTGGCGGGCAGATAGCCGAACAGGATACCGATGGCGGCAGAGATGCCGAAGGCCAGAGCGATGGAGGATGCTGTGGGCGTCACCGACATGTTGGTATCCAGCAGCGTCACAATCAGGGAGGAGGCCAGGGAAGAGAAGGCATAGCCCGCGGCAATGCCGATGGCGCCGCCGATGGCGCTGGTGACGGCGGCCTCCACCACAAACTGGGCCATGATGCTTCGCTCCTTGGCACCCAGAGCTTTGCGGATGCCGATCTCCCGGGTGCGCTCGGTGACGGATACCAGCATGATGTTCATGATGCCGATCCCGCCCACCACCAGGGAAATGGCGGCGATGGCGGCCAGAATGGTAATCATCACATTGAGCATCTCCGTCATCATGTTCAGGATCTCGGTCATGCTGATCACGGTAAAGGCGCTGTCGGAGCCGAAAATCTCCGTCAGCTCATCCTCCACCAGTTCCCGGCACTCAGTGGCCCGGCTCTCATCCACCACAGTAATCGTATAGTTGGTGACCTCTGTTCCGGTGAGGCGGGCGGCGGTGGTGTAGGGAAGGAAGATCACGTCGTCGGTGCCGCCTTCCTCCAAAGTATCGCCCTCCTGGGACATAACTCCCACAATTTCGTATTTCGTGCCGCCGACCCGGATGGATTGCCCTACTGCGTCACCGTTGTAGTATTCATCGGCGATGTACTGGCCCACTACGCAGACATGGAGACGCTTATCCATGTCAATGTACTGCAGGCCCCGGCCCTGGGCAATGGTATACTGCTTGATAGTGAAGTAGTCCTCGCCCACGCCGGTAGTGGAGGTGAAGAGCAATGTCTCTGTCCCCACTTTCGCGGTGCTCCGCACAGAGACCGTGGGGGAGATGAGGGACAGGTCCTCTGGGTGATCTGCCACAATGCGGTACAGATCCTCTTCATCCGCATTGCGGGAGGACCCCCGGCCCATGATGGACACCTCCAGAGTGTTGGCGCCGATAGCCTGGAACTGCTCGGTCATGTAGACCTCCATGCCGTTGCCCAAGCCGATGATGACCATAACGGAGGCGATGCCGATGATAATGCCCAGCATGGTGAGAAAGGAGCGCATTTTGCTGGAGAAGATGTTCTGAATCGCCATCTGGGCAGTTTCCAGCAGACTCATGAGGCGCTCCCCCTCTCCAGCCAGGGGTCGTTGTGACTGACCACGGCTTCCGGGGCGTGGGCATCGCCATCGTAGACCACCTGTCCGTCCTCCAGACGGATGATCCGCTGGGCTGTGACAGCGATGGAGTTGTCATGGGTGATAAGGACCACGGTGTGACCCTGGCTGTGAAGGTTCTGGAGCATGCCCAGCACCTCCCGGCTGGTGCGGCTGTCCAGAGCGCCGGTGGGCTCGTCGGCCAGGATGACTGCCGGGTTTCCGGCCAGAGCCCGTGCAATGGACACCCGCTGCTGCTGGCCGCCGGAGAGCTGGTTAGGCATATTCTTCAGCTTGCTGGCAAGCCCAACGACCTCCAGCGCGTCCAGAGCCCGTTGGCGGCGCTCCGGCTTGGGAACGCCGGCATACATTAAAGGAACTTCCACGTTCTCCAATACAGTGAGCTTGGGCAGGAGATTATACTGCTGGAAGATGAAGCCCAGCATTTTGTTGCGGATCTCGGCCAGATCGTTTTTGCTCAGAGAGCCCACGTCATTGCCGCCCAACAGATACGTGCCGCTGGTGGGTACATCTAAGCAGCCGATGATGTTCATGCAGGTGGACTTGCCGGAGCCGGACTTGCCCACGATGGCGACAAACTCCCCCTTCTGAATTTGGAAAGAGATGTGGTCTGCGGCTTTCACCACGGTGTCTCCCATCTGGTAATATTTGCAGACCTTCTGAAATTCGATCAGCGCGCTCATGCTCAGCCTCCCATGGGAGCGGCGGGCGCGACGACGATCTCGCCGCCTCCACCCATGCCGCCGCCCATCATCATGCCCATAAAGCCGTAGGAGTCATTGCTGCTGGGGATATAGGCGATGGTGTCCCCCTCGGTCAGCCCATCGGTGATCTCGATCCAGTCGCCGTCGGTGATGCCGGTGGTGACAGTCTGATAGCGGTAGCCCTCCGGCGCGCCGTCGCTGCCGTCGGCATTCTCATCTACCACCAGAACGCGGTTGCCGCGGTCCACGGCTGCCGCCGGGATGCGCAGTACGCTGTTGGCCTGGGCGGTGGTAATCTCATAGTCCACGTTCATGCCCGGAAGGAGCCCGTCCGTCTCATCAATTCGGATGGTGACGGGGTAGGTGGTAACGCCGCCGCTGGTGGTCCCCTTGATGCTGACGGTTGTGACCACGCCCTGGTAGACCCGATCCGCCACTGCGTCGGCGGTGATGGTGACACTCTGCCCCACTGCCACGCTGCTGATGTCCAGCTCATCCACATAAACCGTCATGGTAAGATAAGACAGGTCATACACCGTGCAGAGGGTGGAGCCGGAGGAGACATTGTCCCCGGCTTTGAAGGATTTTTCCACCACCGTGCCCTGAATGGGGGAGGTGATGTTGTAGTTGTTCTCCTGGGTCTCCAGGGCGATCTCCGCATCCCGCAGGGAATTGTAGGCGTTGTCCACCTGGTCCTGGACGTCGTCGCTCTGTATGTACATCAGCACCTGGTTCCTGCCGACCTCCGAGCCCTCATGGACATAGATGTCCACCACGTCACCGGCGGCGGGGGCGGTGATGGTCACGGATTCCTTATAGGAGAAATTGGCGCCGGCGACACAGGCATAGTCTCCCACGCTGGCAGTGGCAGCGGTGGTCTCCGTCAGAGCACCGGGGTTTGCAACCTCGACGGTCACATAGCGGACGATCCGGTTGCCGGTAAGGACCACATCTGCGCCGCTGACCTTTGTGACGGTGCCGGACAACTCTTCAAAAGTGCTGTCCAGGGTGACAGTGGCCCGCTGCCCAACCGAGATGGAGGCGGCTTCATCTTTCAGGAAGGGGACCTCCAATTCCATGTTGTCCCGGTCCAAGATCTGGGCCAGCTCCTGGCCGGCGGTGACTTCATCCCCGATCTCCACCAGGAGCTCGGTCACCGTGCCGGCCTCGGTGGACTTGACATTCAGGTCCTCCTGGGTCTCCAGCGTCCGGTCGTAGTTGCGCTGGGCCTGATCCAGATTCAGCTGGGTGCGCTCGATGCTGTTGGTGGAGTCGCTGCTGTCGATGCTGTAGAGCAGGGTGTCCTTCTCCACCACATCGCCCTCCTCGAAGTCGGCGGCGAGCACCTCGCCGGATACCAGGGAGGTGACGGTATAGGCGTCCGCAGGCTCCAGGGTGCCGCTGTCGCTGAGACTGGAGGTGATGTTCCCCCGCTCTACGGTGGCGGTGAGATAGGAGGTGCCGCTGTCGGCGCGCTGTCCGCCTCCGAAAAGCAGACGGACCACGATCACCACGACCAGAATGAGGGCGATCGCAGACCAGATCTTTTTCTTGCGGGACCACTTCTTCCAGCCGTTCCAGCAGCGGCGAAAAAAGTTGGGCTTTTTCTCCGGGCGCGGCGGCTCCTGTCCGGCCTCGGGGTCATAGAGGTCTTGGGCCTCCAACAGTTCTTGGGAATCTTCCATGGGTTTTGTTTCCTTTCTGGGGCAGCCGGTCCGGGCTGCCCGCGGGACTAAGTCCAAATTCTATGGACAAACTAACAGGTATTGTAACTCTTTTGTCTGGAGAAAAGGTAACGAAATTGTAAACGAATCGGAGCTTGAATGAAAATCGGCGACATGTACGGCATAGCCCCTGCGAGACAGCGGCACTGGCTTTACATCTTTCACAAATCCAGAGCGCGGTTCCGGCCGATTCTGCCGCAGGAAAACGGAAGACGGCTCCGGAGAGGGCCCTGCCGGGAAACTTTGGAGCGATTTGCAGGGGGCATACCTGCGCCTCCAGCGGAGCAGCCCCTGCTTTGCTGCCGGAGCGGTGGAAAACGCCCGTAAAAGTCCATCCTTGATTTCCAAAAGTGAACCTACAGCAATCTGCATCTTTGACGACATGCCGGAGAAACTGCAAGATTGAAAATTTCTCTTGACAAACTGGCGCCTTTCCGCTATACTACCATCGAAAACAAAGAAGGCTGGCCGCATCCGCCTCACCTCCAGCATTGGCGAAGAGGTTCACATGGTTCCAATCACCCAGCAGTGGGTGTTTGTTGTTGTGTTGACGGATGCATTGTGCATCCGTCGCTTTGTTTTTCCGAGCAAGTGTATGTGTCAAATTGGATGAGGAGGTGCTTCGGTTATTAGCAGTGTTATGCATCAGCTCAACGAGGAGATCCGCGACAAGGAAGTGCGGCTCATCGGGACCAGCGGGGAGCAGCTGGGGATCATGTCCTCCAGTGAGGCTTTGGCCATTGCCGATCGGGAGGGCTTGGATCTGGTGAAGATTTCCCCCCAGGCGACGCCGCCTGTCTGCAAGCTCATGGACTACGGCAAGTTCCGGTTTGAGCAGGGGAAGCGGGAGAAAGAGGCCCGCAAAAACCAGCACGTGGTGGAGATCAAGGAGATCCGCATGTCGCCGGGTATTGATATCGGTGATTTCAATGTCAAGCTGAAAAACGCCCAGAAGTTTTTGACCGAGGGGAACCGGGTGAAGGTGTCCGTTCGTTTCCGGGGCCGGGAGATGGCCCACACGGAGATCGGAAAGAACCTGCTGGACAAGTTTGCAGAGCAGTGCGCCGAGGTGTCCAACGTGGACAAGGGGGCCAAGCTGGAGGGACGGCATATGTCCATGTTCCTCACCCCTAAAGTCAAGAAGTAATCTACTTGCCACAGCAAGGGAACAAATGGAAGGAGTTAAGACTATGCCGAAACTGAAATCCCACAGCGGAGCAAAGAAAAGATTCAACCTCACCAAAAACGGTAAGGTTAAGCGCGCCAAGGCCTTCAAGAGCCATATCCTGACCAAGAAGGATACCAAGCGTACCCGTCGTCTGCGTGCCGGTGGCTATGCCGATGTGACCAACGAGTCCACCATCCGCAAGATGATCCCCTACAAATAAGTCAGAGAATACGCTACAAGAGGAGGCTTTTGAGATATGGCAAGAGTAAAGGGCGCAATGATGACCCGCAAGAGAAGAAACAAAGTGCTGAAGCTGGCCAAGGGCTACTGGGGCAGCAAGTCCAAGCACTTTAAGATGGCCAACCAGCAGGTGATGAAGTCCCTGACCTACGCATATGTGGGCCGCCGCCTGAAGAAGCGCGACTTCCGCCAGCTGTGGATCACCCGCATCAGCGCCGCTGTGAAGATGCACGGCATGAACTACTCCACCTTTATGCACGGCCTGAAGACCGCCGGTGTGGAGATCAACCGCAAGATGCTGGCTGAGCTGGCCGTGAACAACGAGGCCGCTTTCGCCAAGCTGGTGGAGCTGGCCAAGGGCGCCAACGCCTGATTGCTGCAACGCATGAAAGAACCCCCGTCCCGCAATCCGGGATGGGGGTTTTGTTTTGCATAAGACAGATGATTTACCGGGTGCAGCGCGCCATTTCGGCGTCCTCGATGCTTTGCTTTCTTCGGCCCCACCAGTACCCGGCGATGTAGAGCAGCGCCAGCAGCACCAGAGAGAAGATAGTGGCCAGCAGGCTCTCCGGCCGGTCCCAGGTGTTGTCCGTATCCAGCAGCCAGGTCAGACGTGTGGCAAAGAGCATCAGCGGGGCGGAGGGCATCTGTCCCAACACAGCCAGTAAGGTGCTGCGTGCCGCATCCGAGACAAAAAGGAATTGCCAAACATACAGCACTAGGCTTGCTACACTGGGCCACTGGGTACACAGCAGGTACTTGGGAAACGGCACCCGCGCCCGGCCGCACCGGCGGCCCAGCTTCAGACAAAAGATGATGGTGACCCCGGTGGGAAGGTAGTAGACAAGGTAGAACAACAGGGTATAAAGGAAATCAGGCAGCGAGGCAAAAAGTACCCAAGAGAGCAGCCGGTTGAGCAGCCAGCCCAGTACACCGGGCACCAGGGACAGCAGGCAGAGTTTCCAGGTTTTCACAG
Source organism: uncultured Oscillospiraceae bacterium (assembly GCA_944386995.1). Lineage (GTDB taxonomy): Bacteria > Bacillota > Clostridia > Oscillospirales > Oscillospiraceae > CAJFPI01. The sequence continues at coordinate 4,818 of CALXDF010000082.1, read as the reverse complement.
ACGATTCCTCTCTTCCAAAGGCGGCGTATCTGCGGTGTATGCTGCCTATATCAAAATACTTACGAACTATACTATCACGGGCGGAAGTTTCTTTCATCAAAAGCAGGTAACGTAAGCGTAAAATAATGCATGGGAAAGCCTATATGGAAGATGGGGGAAGGCGGTTTGTGCCTCAGCACAAACCGCCTTCCCTTTACTCACTCGATGCTGATGATATAATAATACACCGGCTGTCCCCCCGGAAGGACAGACAGCTCCGCCTCGGGGCACAGCTCAGAGAAAATGGCCTCCGCAGCGGCGGCGTCCTCCTCGGAGACATCCTCGCCGTAGAAAATGGTGACAAATTCCGCGCTGCGGGCAGCCGCCTCACCAGCCAGCTGCCGCAGAAGGGAGGCGAGATCCCGATCTGTGTTGAAGAGCTTTCCGCCCAGCAGGGCCAGATAATCGCCCTCCTGGATGGCGAACCCATCAAACTCGCTGTCCCGGGCGGCATAGGTGATCTGAGCGGTGGTGACCGTTTCCATGGAGGCGGTCATGGCCGCGAGAATATCCTCCGGCTCGGCCTCCAGGTCCACATTCATCATGGCGGTGACACCCTGGGGAATGGTGGCGGTAGGCACGACAACGACCTCCTTGCCCTCCGCCAGGCCGACACACTGCTGGGCGGCCATGATAATATTTTTGTTGTTGGGCAAAACAAACACAACCTCGGCAGGGGTGCGGTTGATTGCGTTGAGAATGCTCTCGGTAGAGGGGTTCATGGTCTGCCCGCCGGAAATAATGCCGTCTACCCCCAGGTCCCGGAACACAGCTGCAATACCGTCTCCGGCGCAGACGGAGAGGAACCCGTACCGCTTCTGAGGGGCGGCGGGACTGGCGGGGCCGCAGCCCTGCTGCTCCAGCTCCTGCTCCACCGCGTCCAGATCATCGGTGCTCTGGGCCTGGCGCCCGGCGGCCAGATCCTCGGCCTGGGTACGCATGTTTTCAATCTTGGCCAGCTCCAGCGTGCCGTACTTCTGGGCCTCGGTAAGGGCGCTGCCGGGGATGTCGGTGTGGACGTGGACTTTGAATGCGTCATCATCCTCGCCGATCACCAGGCTGTCACCAATGCTGCTGAGATAGGCCCGCAGCCCGTCCAGAGGCTTGTTGGTGGTTTTGCGGACAATGAACACCGTGTCAAAGGTGAAAGTAATGTCTTCCTCCCCCAGGGCGGCGAAATCCGCTTTCTCCTGGGCGGCTTCTCCGGAGACCTCCGGCAGGGGTTCGCCCCGCATAGCGGCCAGCATCCCTTCCAGGATGACCAGATATCCCTTGGCCCCGGCATCCACTACGTTGGCCTTTTTCAGCACTGGGTTCATCTCGGTGGTCTGGGGCAGAACCTCGTAGCCGGTCTGGATGGCCTGCTCCAGGACAAATTGGGCGCTGTTGTCCTGGGCGGCAGCCTCCACGGCACGCTTGGCGGCCAGACGGGAGACGGTGAGAACGGTCCCCTCGGCGGGTTTCATCACTGCGCTGTAGGCTGCGGCGACACCCTCCTGCATGGCGGCGGCGAAGGTGCGGCCGTCTGCCTCCTCCAGCCCTTTGAGAGACTTGGAGATGCCCCGGAACAGCAGGGAGAGGATCACGCCGCTGTTGCCCCTGGCTCCCCGCAGCAGGGCGCCGGCGGTAATTTTGCTGGCCTGTCCCACAGAATCAGGGGAACTCTTGCGCAGCTCCGCAGCAGCTGTGTCGATGGTCATGGACATGTTGGTGCCGGTGTCCCCGTCGGGTACGGGGAATACATTGAGATCGTTGATCTTCTGCTTCTGTAGAGAGATGGCCGCAGCGCCGTGGAGGACCATCTGCTTGAATAAAACCCCGTCAATGGTAGTTCTCATCGCAATATGCTCCTCCCCGCTTACATCACAATGGAGTCTACGCAGACATCCACGTTTTTGACTTCCACGCCCGTGTATTTGTTGACCTTGTATTTGACCTCGCTCATAATGGAGCGGCAGGCGGCGGTGATGTTCACCCCGTGTTCCACGATGATGTGCAGCCGGATGGACACGGTGCCATCCTCATGATAGGTGACCTGGACGCCCTTGCTCATAGCCTCCTTGCGCAGCAGATGGACCAGCCCGTCGGTCATGGAGCGGTATGCCATACCCTTGACGCCGAAGCAGTTGGTAGCGGCGTTGCCGGTGATATTGGCCACGACGCTGCTGCTGATGGTGATGGCGCCTTTATCGGTATTCATCTTAATCATAAACAACATCCTTTCATCGGATTCGTTTTGGAAAATCACAAGTATAGCAGCGGTTCAATCCATTTTGGATACTTGTGCCACTATTATACACGAAGTAACCCCAGATAACAAGTAGAAAAACCGCAGGCAGGGGACAGATTGCGGCCGTCGGCAGCAGAAAAGAGAGAGACGGCCAAAAAATTCCCGTTTGACTTGCGCTCGGGATAAAAAATTGATACAATTCCATTACCAGAGGGCGTTCCGCCGCCGGAAAGATGCAGCGGAGGGGCGGATGGGACACCGGCAGGAAAAGCGGCCCCTTTCTGGCAGAAAAGGATTGAAAAACCGTGGGACATGCCCTACAATAAAGGCAAGTTGCCATAGACCATCAAAAGAAGTCTGCCGTCCGGAGCGGGCGGAAAAGGAGAATCACCATGCGCGTCATCACAGGAACGGCACGAGGCCGGCGGCTCAAGGAGTTGGCCGGGATGGAGACCCGCCCCACCACTGACCGGGTGAAGGAGGGGCTTTTCAATATCATCCAGTTTGACATCGAAGGCCGCGCTGTGCTGGATCTGTTTGCCGGCACCGGCCAGCTGGGAATCGAGGCGCTGAGCCGGGGCGCAGCCTCCGCTGTGTTTGTGGATCAGCGGAAGGAGGCGGCCAGGCTAGTGGAAGAAAATTTGAAACTGACGGGGCTTGCTGGCCAAGGGCGGGTGGTCTGTGGAGATGCTGTGGCATTTCTCGCTTCCTGCCGGGAAAAGTTTGGACTGATATTCTTGGATCCCCCCTATGGAACGGGGCTGTTGGAACAGGCGATTTCCAAAATTACCCAGTTTGACATTCTTCGGGGGCATGGTATAATGGTTTGCGAGAGCAAGGTTTCCCAGGAATTGCCGCCTCTGGAGCCGCCCTATCGGCTTCACCGCACCTACCGCTATGGGCAGATTCAGCTGACGGTCTATCACCGGGAGGCGGAGGCGTGATGCGGGTTGCGGTCTGCCCGGGGAGCTTTGGCCCCATCACCCTGGGGCATTTGGATATCATCCGCCGGGCCGCGGCGCTGTTTGATCGGGTGCTGGTATGCGTCATGACCAATGGGGAAAAGGACCGGGGCATGTTCCCGCCCCAGCGGCGACTGGAGCTGGTACAGATGTCAGTGGCCGATTTGCCCCATGTGGAGGCGGAACTCTGGCCGGGGCTGCTGGCAGATTATGCCCGGCAGAGGGGGGCCGGCTTCCTGGTGAAGGGGGTCCGTTGCGGTACGGATTTTGACAATGAATACCAGATGGCCTGGATCAACCAGAGCCTGTCTCCGGATTTGGAGACGGTGCTGCTGCCGGCCCGGCCGGAATTTATTTATTTCAGTTCAACCATGGCCCGGGAGATGATCCGCTATGGCCAGGATCTGACACGATATTTGCCCTCTGCCGTGGCGGAGGAGATTGGGAAGGGAATGGGTTAACGATGGCAAGTGATGTGTTACACCTGATCGACATGCTCTATGAGACGATCGACGAGGCGAAGAGCTCCGCCTTCAGCAGCGACAAGTGCGTTGTATCCCGGAATGAGGTGCTGGATATGCTGGGCGAGATCCGGGCGCAGCTTCCGGTGGAGCTGAAAAAGGCCCAGGACCTGATCCGGGCCAGGGATGAGTATGTGGAGGCTGCTAAGCGGGAGGCGGACAACATCCGGCGCAAGGCGGATCTGGATGCAAAGACCATCATCTCCGAGAGCAAGATCACCCAGGATGCCAGGGAAAAGGGGCATGAGATTGTACGCCGGGCGGAGGAACGGGCTGCCACCATGCTCCAGGTGACCAATGAGTACACCGAGGACGCCCTGCGCCGGACAGAGGAAGCAATCCAGATGGCGCTGAACGAGATGCAGGAGACCCGGGCCAAGTACCGGGCGGCGTCCCAGGAGAAGTACCAGGAGGCGCGGCGCCGAATGGCGGAGGATGAACGCGGCGATAAATAGGGCCGCACTGCGGTAAAACCCCGGAGGGAACTTCCCTCCGGGGTTTTTGCGTTTACAGAAAAACAGAGATGGTGAAAACATAGAAATGTGACTTGAAAATTTGTGCAATATCACATCTTTGGGCGGGCGACTGGCCCGCTGGCCGTGAAAGTGAACGGAAAGGCTTCCTGTATTTTGTTGTGGTATAAAATTGTAAACACAAGATATAGATTTCGGGCGGCAAAACAGCAATGTCAATGAAATTATAGAACATATGTTTTATATACGAAAAAATGGAGATTTCTGGAAAATCCGGCGGGATTTGAGAAGAAAAAATACAAAACTTTTTCTTGCAATTTACATAACGACTTGATATACTAAAACAGTCAGGTGGGGGAAAGTGGGGAATAGTAGAGAGAATTCCCACAACAGCCCCCCTTTGGAAAGGCAGGTGGGGAATTTGATCGGCCAGTACCAGCACAGCATCGACGCCAAGGGCCGGCTGTTCATCCCCGCCAAATTCCGGGAGGAGCTGGGGGAGACGTTCTACGTCACCATCGGCCTGGACGGATGCCTTTCCGTCTACTCCGACACCAAGTGGGCCTCCCTCATCGAGAAGGTGGAGGCGCTCC
>CALXDF010000081.1 GCA_944386995.1 uncultured Oscillospiraceae bacterium | reverse complement strand
CCGCCGACGCGGTGGGCATCCCCTTTGAGGACGTCCATATCGTCTCCACCCAGGATACCGACGTCACCCCCTTCGGCCTGGGGGCCTACGCCTCCCGGCAGACCTACATCGGCGGGTTCTCCATCCGTCAGACCGGGCAGATGCTCAAGGAGCGGATCCTGGCCTACGCTGTGGAGCTGACCCGCCAGACCCGGTCCAATCTGGACCTCATCGACGGGAAGATCGTCCGCGTCAGCGACGGCCGGGAACTGATGGGCCTGGGGGAACTGGCCACCGAGGCCCTCTACAGCCTGGAGCACAGCCAGCACATCACCGCCGAGAGCACCTACCAGATCAAGAACAACGCCTACTCCTTCGGCTGTACCTTTGCCGAGGTGGAGGTGGATATCCCTATGTGTAAAGTAAAACTGCTGAACATCGTCAATGTTCACGACTGTGGGAACCTCATCAACCCCGCCCTGGCGGAGGCCCAGGTCCACGGCGGCATGTCCATGGGCATCGGCTTTGGCCTCAGCGAGGAGTTGAAGTTCGATCCCAAAACCGGACGGCCCCTGAACAACAACCTGCTGGACTACAAGCTCTCTACTTTCATGGACCATCCCCACCTCCAGGCCCTGTTTGTGGAGAACCCTGAGCCCACATCCCCCTATGGGACCAAGGCCCTGGGGGAGCCGCCTGCCTGCAGCCCCGCTCCCGCCATCCGCAACGCTGTCCTGCAGGCTACCGGTGTGGCTGTGGACCGGGCGCCCATGTCGCCCCATGTCCTGTTCAAGGCGTTCAAAGAAGCAGGGTTACTGTGAGAAAGGAGGGCAAAAATCATGTATGATATGAAGGCCTTCTATGAGGCAGAGAGCGTCCAGGACGCGGTGCGTCTGCGCCTGGAGCACCCGGAGGCCCAGATCATCGCCGGCGGCACCGACGTGCTGGTGCAGATGCGGGAGGGCAAGCGGGCCGGGAAGGAACTGATCTCCATCTACGGCATCGACAGCATGCGGGGGATCTCCCTGGACAGCGAGGAGAATATCCGCATCGGCTCCCTCACCAGTTTCAGCCATATCACCAGGGATCCCATCATCCAGAAGTACATCAACGTCCTGGGGGAGGCCGTGGACACCATTGGCGGCCCCCAGATCCGCAACGCCGGCACCATCGGCGGCAACACCTGCAACGGCGTCACCAGCGCCGACTCCGCCTCTACCCTCATGGCCTGGGACGCCATTGTGGAGCTGACCGGACAGAATGGCGTGCGCCTGGTGCCCATCCAGGAATTCTATATCTCTGCAGGAAAGGTGGACCTCCGTCCCGACGAGATCCAGACCGCGATTTTGATCCCCAAGGCCAGTTACGAAAACTGCTTTGGCCACTATATCAAGTACGCCATGCGCAACGCCATGGACATCGCCACCACCGGCTGCAGCGTCAATGTGGTGCTGAGCGCGGATCAAAGGACCATCCAGCGGGTCCGCATTGCCTACGGCGTGGCCGGGCCGGTGCCCATGCGGGCACCCCGTGCAGAAGAGGTTGCAAAGGGGAAAACCTTGACAGAGGAGACGGTGGAGGTGTTTGCACAGGCAGTACTCCAGGACATCCACCCCCGGGACTCCTGGCGGGCCAGCAAGGACTTCCGGGAGCACATCGCCGTGGAGATGGCCAAGCGGTGTCTCATTGAGTCGTGCAAACGGGCAGGAGGTGTGATGGCATGAGTACCCAGTACAAACTGGTCCGCTGCAATATCAACGGCAAGGACGTGGAGCAGATGGTGGATGTCCGGGCCAGCCTCACCGATATGCTCCGCAACGATTTCCACCTGACCAGTGTGAAGAAGGGCTGCGAAGTGGGGGAGTGCGGCGCCTGCAACGTTATCATTGACGGGGAGTGCTATAACTCCTGCCTGTATCTGGCGGCCTGGGCGGACGGGAAGCACATCCGCACCTTGGAGGGGCTCATGGGCCCGGACGGGGAGCTCAGCGACATCCAGCAGGCCTTCATCGACGAGGCGGCCATCCAGTGCGGCTTTTGCACCCCGGGCTTCATCATGACCGCTGTGGAGATTCTGGAGAGCGGAAAGGAGTACACCGACGACCAGCTGCGCAAGCTCCTCTCCGGCCACCTGTGCCGCTGCACGGGGTATGAGAACATCCTGCGGGCGGTAAAGAAGACCATGCTGAAACGCCTGGGGAAGATGTGAACACCTCTCGCGTAAACAGAGAAGGACCGTCCCCCTCTGCCGACAGGCAGAGGGGGACGATTTCTGCTCAATATTTGCTGAAATACGTCTCGTACAGCCGATCCGCCGTCTCCTGGAGTTCCCGGCAAAAACTGTCGTAGGCTGCCAGCAGTTCCTGCGCATCTTCTGTCAGAGTGGCACCGCCGCCATGGCGGCCGCCGGTGGTAGAGTGAAGGAGCTTGAACCCCAAGTGGGCCTCAGCGTTTCGGATGATCGTCCACGCTTTGGAATAGGCCATATTCATTTTCATGGCGGCTGAGCGGAGGGAGTGGAGTTGCTCAATGTTGTGGAGCAGGGTGGCCACACCGGGGCCAAAGCACTTCTCGTCCGTGAACAATCGGATCGTTAGTACAGTGTGCAGCTTTTTCACCATCATCTTCCCCCCGGCAAAGCAAAAATATATTGATAGGATCATTATAACAACTGGTGCTGCGGCGGTCAAGGGCGGACGAATCGTTGACAATTTTCGGAAAATGGGTATACTGTACCGTGGAAATTTTAGAGAACTGGAGAGCAATCATGTATCCACTGCTGTTTATTGTCCTGTTAACCTTGCTGACCGGCGTGGGCGGGCTGGCCCTTGGCGGGCTGCTGGCCACGCTGTTCAAGAGGGAATCCCCCAAAGGCAACAGCCTGCTGCTGTCCTTCACTGCCGGTCTCATGCTGTGTATCGTATGCTTTGACATGGTGCCGGAAGCTGTGGAACTGACCGGCAATCTTTATGTAGTGCCGGTGTGCCTGGTGCTGGGATTTTTGGTGACCTATCTCCTCAACTGCTGGATCGACAAGAGCGTCCACCACGAGGATGAGAGCAACCCCCACCACTGCGCATGCGGCCACCACGACCTCCATACCGCCGGGATCGTGCTGGCTGCAGCGGTGGCCCTCCATAACCTGCCGGTGGGGCTGGCCATCGGCACTACCGTGGCGGCCCAGGGCGTCTGCTATGCCAGTGTCCTGGCAGCGGTAACCATCGGTCTGCACAATATTCCGGAGGGCATGAGCATTGCCATCCCCCTTCTCCACGACGGCTCCAAGGCCGCCGGGGCAATCAGTGTGGCGGCCCTCAGCGGTATTCCAACGGTAATCGGAGCGCTGATCGGTTACTATGTGGGCCTGCGCAATGAGACAGCCCTGGCCGTGGCGCTGAGCATTGCAGGCGGCGCCATGCTGTATGTGGTGTTTTTTGAACTGCTGCCGGAGGCATACCGCCAGTGGAAATCCAAGTGGGCGATTCTCGCCACAATTTTGGGGTTTGCCCTTGGAGTTCTGCTGATTTTCAGCCATGTTCATGTCCACTGACCCGGGAACCTGACAAGCGGCAAAGACCCGCCCCCTATGGGGCGGGTCTTTGTACGCCTGAGGCCGGGTAAATTTTTTTGCAAAGGCACTTGACAACTGTGTATATTATGTATATACTGTGTACATCGAATATGTACAGTTCGAACGTGAGGTACCTTATGGAAATCTACATCAGCAACACAAGCGGCGTACCCATCTATGCACAGATCACCGAACAGATCAGGGCCAAGATCCTGTCCGGGGAACTGAAGGAGGGGGAGATGCTGCCCAGTATCCGCCTGCTGGCCAAGGAGCTGCGCATCAGCGTCATCACGACCAAGCGGGCCTATGAGGATCTGGAGCAGGCGGGGTTCCTCTACACCCTGCCGGGGAAGGGCAGCTTTGTGGCGGCCCAGAACCCGGAGATCCATCGGGAGGAGGCCCTGCGCCAGGTGGAGCAGCACCTGCAGGACGCCATTGACGCCGCCCGGCGGGGCGGCATCGAGCCGGAGGAAGTCCGGGAAACACTGAATGTACTCTTGGAAGGAGAGTAACGAACCATGGAGAACCTGATTGAAATACAGGGACTGTGCAAGCACTACAAGGATTTTACCCTGGATCATATTGATTTGACCGTGCCCGAGGGGCAGATCGTGGGCCTGAT
>CALXDF010000080.1 GCA_944386995.1 uncultured Oscillospiraceae bacterium | reverse complement strand
TCCTTTCATCGCAGTCCAGCTTTTTCCCGCAGTGGGGGCAATAGGCAGTAATGGGGTAGTCGACCCGCCCCGGGGAGCGGCCGCAGTAGGGGCAGCGCCAGTACCGATGGACCAAAACCATCCACACGACCAGCAGCGGAAAGGAGAGGCACATCAGCCAAACCAGCTGTACCAAATAGCCGATGGCCATCGGCGCAAGCGCACCGATCATCCCCCTGATCAGCAGCTGTCTCTTTTTCCGCAAGGTCATGATTTTCTCCCGATCCTCTCGTTAAAATCCAGCCGCTCCCCGCAGTGGGGGCAGTAGTCCATGCCGCTTCGAAATCTGCCCAGGTGCCAGCCGCAGTGGGGACAGGCCCATTTGCTCAGGAAGAAGAGCAGACTTCCCACCATCAGGGCAGCCCCCACGACCACCAGCCAATACGTTTCCGCCAGGGCACCCGCGATTCCAACAAACATGCCGCCGGCCAGCATGGCAATGATCAGGATCCTTTTCTGGTTGAGGCTCACGCTTTCGCCCCCCCTTACCGCATGACTTCAATGCAAAGGCGGTTCACTGCTCTCACCCGGGCCGGCCACGGTTACCGGATCTTTCTGCCCTCCACGTAGTAGCGCTTGTCCGCCGCATGGCCCATGGAGAAGGTTTTGCGGGGCAGGACGCCGTCGGCCATGACGGTTTTGAACAGTTGATTCTTGCCCATGGCGGGCAGCAGGAAGCCCATGTTGCCGCTCTTGCTCCCCAGCTCCCTGGCCACGTCGTCGCCGTGGATGTAGTCCACCTCGCCGCCGCTCTCTTTCAGATAGGCGTCCAGGAAGCTCTGCAGCGTCCCCACCGGCAGCTGAACCTTGGGATCTGGGACCGTGATGAAGCCGTCGCAGCCGGCCCAGACCACCTCGATGGTGTGGCCCGGCCCCTTCCCCTCGTGGGCGTTGGGGTAGGCGCGCCGGAAGGCCTCCATCAGCTTGGCGGGCTCCACGCCGAACACCACACGGTGAATGGCCTCGAACTGCAGGGCCTCGTCGTGGAGGTTCACGATCTCCACCAGAGCGTACCGGGCGGGGAGATCGGCCCACTCCGTCTCCGGCGTCACCTTCTTGAGATTCTCATAGCAGGTCTTGGCGGTAGCCAGGGAGTGGTTGCCGTCCCCCACGGCAAAGAGCAGGGGCGCGGCGTCCTTCAGGCCATACTTCTCCTGCTGGACCGCGCCGTCCATGAGCCCCGCCAGGGCCGCCGCCAGGGCATCCATCTGCCCATCGGTGAGGCGCCAGCCCTTCAGATGGCCGCCGCCCATCATCAGATCAAAGTCGTAAAGCTTCTCCATGGAACCGACGGCGGCAGTGATGGGCTCTACGCAGGTCCGCTCCGGGTCGTCGATGAGCAGCATCACATGGGGCAGTTCGATGGGCGCGTCCTTCCGCACCCGGACCCGGGGCGGGATGCGCTCCAGCACGGTCCCCTCCGTGGCACGGATCAGGGAGCCGGAGCCGGGGGTGTAATCGTATCGCTCCAGGTCCACAGCGGCCACCAGCCCGTGGCGCACCGCACCGTCGGACTGGGTGCGCTCGATGTAGAGGATGGAATCCCCATAGGTCCGGAAAATATCCCGGGCCAGATAGTCCTCCATGGCGGCGTTGATATCCGCCACATGCTGGTCCACATCCGGGTCATTGAGCTTGCTCTCCGGAAGGATCAGGCGCAGGGTGCTGGGCGCATCCCCGACGATGCGGTCCACCTCCTCCCAGTACTCCGGCTGGGAGGTGAACTGGTCGCAGGCTACCACGGCCCACTTGGTCATATCGCAGTCGCGGGGGAGCAGAATGTCGGCGGGCGCCATGCCCAGACGTGCAAATTTTTCGTTCATCTCATATGTCCTCCATCGTCACGCCGGCACCGGGCCGGCTTCAGGCGGCTGCACCTGTTTTCCGGCTCACAGCGCTTCCCGGATGGCCGAGAGCAGGTCGCCGTATTCTTCGAAGGCGGGCAGCTGTGGATAGTCCGCCTTGATCTTCTCAGTCGTGCGGAACAGAAAACCAGCTCTGCTGGCCAGAATCATATCCAGATCGTTGTAGCTGTCGCCGCAGGCGATGGTGTCATATCCGATGGATTGAAGCCCGCGAACCGTGGTGAGCTTGGAGTCCTTCACCCGCATATGAAAGCCGGAAATCATGCCGTCCGGCTCGACCTCCAGGCTGTTGCAGAAAATTGTGGGCCAGCCCAGCTTTTTCATCAGGGGTTTGGCAAATTCCTCGAAGGTGTCGCTGAGGATCACCACCTGGGTCATGGCGCGCAGCTCATCCAGAAACTCCCGCGCCCCGGGCAGCGGGTCGATCCTGGCGATGGTGTCCTGGATCTCTCTGAGTCCCAAGCCGTGCTGGGCCAGAATTCCAAGGCGCCACTTCATCAACTTGTTATAGTCCGGTTCATCCCGGGTGGTGCGCTTGAGTTCCGGGATGCCGCTGGCCTGGGCAAAGGCGATCCAGATTTCCGGCACCACCACGCCCTCCATATCCAAACAGACGATGTTCATATGCGTTTTGTTCCTCCCCTTTCCCCGCGCCAGCGCGGGAGTGCTGATTGAATTGAATTATAGCAAATTTTCCGCTTCATTTCAATAGCAACCCGCCTTCCGTCCCGCTTCCCGCCCGGTATTCAAAAATTTTTTGAGGTCTCACATATTTCCCTGTCCGACGGGGAAACTAGAGCATATTCCAAAATGAACTGGAGGGATTCCTATGGTCATTGATAAGATCGCGCTGGTGCTGGCCATCATCGGGGCGCTGAACTGGGGCTCCATCGGCCTGTTCGGCTTTGACGTGGTCGCCTTTCTCTGCGGCGGCCAGATGGCGATGGTCAGCCGGATTATTTACACGCTTGTGGGACTGGCGGGTCTCTGGTGCATCTCCCTGCTCTTCCGCGAGCATGCCGCTGACGAAACCGCAACCTGAGCCTCCCCTCTCCCGCGCCACAGGCGGGCCGCCAAACTTGGCGGCCCGCCTGCTTTCTATTCTCGGGAGAAGAGCTCTTCTCCGCCGGCACAATTTTCTCTTGAACACGTCCCGAAAAATTGGTACAATCAGGTTGATGAATTTTAAAAGAGAAAGAAGATCGCACGTGACAAAACAAGCCTTGAAAGCCGCCTTTCCGGGAACGCTTCCGGTTCTGGCGGGCTATGTGGTGTTGGGGATGGGCTTTGGCATCCTGCTTCAGAGCAAGGGGTACTCCTTCCTCTGGGCGGGCATAATGAGCCTGACGATCTATGCCGGATCGATGCAGTATGTGGCGGTGGACCTGCTCTCCAGCGGCGCCGCCCTCCTCTCCGCGGTGCTGATGACTCTTGTTATCAACGCCCGCCATCTCTTTTACGGGCTCTCCATGCTGGAGAAGTACCGCGGGGTAAGGGGGGCGAAAAAGTTTTATCTTATTTTCAGTCTTACCGATGAAACCTACTCTCTGGTATGTGCCGCCCGCCCCCCAAGGGATGTGGATCCCGCTGCCTTCTACTTCTGGACAAGTCTCCTGAATCAGTGCTATTGGGTGGCAGGCAGCATCCTGGGAGGGCTTCTAGGACAGGTGCTGCCCTTTGACACCACAGGGGTGGATTTTGCCATGACAGCCCTTTTTGTGGTGATTTTCACCGATCAGTGGCTCACCCGGAAGAACCATGTGCCCGCTCTGGTGGGCATTGGCGTGTCTGTACTGTGTCTGCTGCTTTTCGGGCCGGATCGTTTCATCATCCCCGCCATGGTGGGAATCGCAGCAGCGCTGATGTTCCTGCGCAGGCGTCTGGAGGGGGTGGAGGATCTGTGAGCGAGTTTTTCCGTTCAGCCGCCCTGGTTGCTGTGGTCACTGCTGTGACTATGCTGACCCGTTTTCTCCCCTTCCTGTTCTTCGGCGGAAAACGGCAGCCGCCGAAGGCCGTCCTCTATCTGGGCCGGGCTTTGCCCTGCGCCATCATGGGAATGCTGGTCATCTACTGCCTGCGGAATGTAACGCTCCTGGTCCCGCCCCACGGCATTCCCGAGCTGGCGGGCATTCTGCTGGCCGTCGTCCTGCACATCTGGAAGCGGAACACCCTGCTGAGCATCGGCGGCAGCACAGTGGTTTACATGCTGCTGGTGCAGCTGGTTTTCTGAGGAAGGTGCTATGGAGCGCGCAATCAGCCTCCTGCTCGCACTGCTTCTGCTCTTTGGCTGCGGCTGCGCCGGAAATCATCCGGAACAGGTTCCTCTTCCAGAGGAGATGTCCGATGCGCTCCCGGAAAATCCGCAGGAACCGGAGGGTTCTGGTCCAACAGATCCCGCTTCCCTGCCGGGAGCAGAGGAGACGGCGGACCCCATCGCGGAGCCGGAGGACTGCGATTTTGTCAAAGTGACCGACTATATTCCAACCATCCAGGTGGACTTGGCCTATGCCGGAACGGACAACTTTACCGGCCAGGCCATCTACGATTTCACAGACGCCTATCTCCGCTATGGAACAGTTAAAAAACTGGCCGCTGTCCAGGAACAGCTGGAATTCCATGGTCTGGGACTCCTGCTCTGGGATGCCTTCCGCCCAACCGCAGCCCAGTTCAAGCTCTGGAAGGTCTGCCCGGATCCCATCTATGTGGCAAATCCGGAAAACGGCTTCTCCTCCCACAGCCGGGGCAACACCGTGGACGTGACCCTGGTCTCCCTGGACGGCGAAGCCGTGGAGATGCCCACCGGGTTTGACGATTTTTCCCCTCTGGCAGACCGGGATTACAGGGATGTGTCTGCCGTCCCCGCTGCCAACGCAAAGCTGCTGGAAGACACCATGACTGCCGCCGGCTTTGTCCCCTACTTCGGGGAGTGGTGGCACTTCTCTGACCGTGACACTTATGCAGTAGAGATGGAATTCTCCCCGTGACCGGTCAAAATTCTATGCGCGTACTTTCCCCAAACGAAAAAGGAGGAATGAAAATATGGATTATCGACAGGAATATGAGAAGTGGCTGGCAAGCCCCGCCCTCACCGCCGCGGAAAAGGCGGAGCTGGAGGCCATCGCCAACGACCCCAAGGAGGTGGAGAGCCGGTTCTACGGCCCTCTGGAGTTCGGCACCGCCGGCCTCCGGGGCACCATGTGCGTAGGACTCCACCACATGAATATTCATGTGGTCCGCCACGCCACCCAGGCCTTTGCCGAGGTCATCCTGGCCGAGGGCGGCGATGCAGCCCGGCGGGGCATTGCGGTCTGCTTTGACTGCCGCAACAACTCCCCGCAGTTTGCCCGGGAAGCCGCCTGTGTCATGGCTGCCAACGGCATCCACGTCCGGCTCTTCGATGCCCTGCGTCCTACCCCGGAGCTGAGCTTTGCCGTCCGGGAGTATGGCTGCATTGCCGGCATCAACGTCACTGCCAGCCACAACCCCAAGGAATATAACGGCTACAAGGTCTACTGGGAGGACGGCGCCCAGCTGCCGCCCCACCACGCCGAGGCTATCGCTAAAAAGATGGCGGAGCTGGACATTTTTGAGGGACCTAAAACTATGGAGTATGACCGGGCCATCGCCCAGGGACTCATCGAGATCATTGGCGAGGACACAGACCGCCGCTTTATGGAGAACGTCATGGCCCAGGTGGCGGATTCCGGCGCCATCCCTGCTGTGGCAGACACCTTCAAGGTGGTCTATACCCCCTTCCATGGATGCGGCCACAAGCTGGTGCCCGAGGCGCTGAAACGCGCCGGGATCAAGCACCTGATCTGTGTCCCCGAGCAGATGGTCATTGATGGGAACTTCCCCACCGTGGTCTCCCCCAACCCGGAGAATCCGGAGGGTTTTGCCCTGGCGGTGGAGCTTGCCAAGAAAAATGATGTGGACTTCATCCTGGGCACCGATCCGGACAGTGACCGGGTGGGCATCATGATCCGGGACAAGAATGGGGACTATCAGGTGGTCACCGGCAACCAGACCGGCGTTGTGCTGCTGGACTACCTGCTGGGCGCGATGAAGCGCTCCGGAAAGCTGCCGGAAAAGCCGGTGGCCCTGAAAACCATCGTCACCACCGAGATGGCCAAGGCTGTGGCGGAGAGCTATGGCGCCGCCTGCTACGATACCTTCACCGGCTTTAAGTTCCTGGCAGAGAAGAAAGACAAGCTGGAGGCCTCCGGCGAGGGCAAAGTCGTATTCTCCTATGAAGAGAGCTATGGGTACATGCTGGGGGATTTCGTCCGGGACAAGGACGCTGTCACCGCCTCCCTGGTCCTCACCGAGATGGCCGCCTACTATGCCGCAAGGGGAATGACGGTTCTGGATGCACTCAACGCCCTGTATGAAAAACACGGCTATTATGGAGAAAAGACCCACAACCTGGTGATGCCGGGTCTGGATGGCCTGAAAGACATGGCCAACCTGATGGCCTCTCTGCGCCAGACTCCACCCAAGGAAATCGCCGGGGTAACTGTCCGGCAGTTCAAGGACTATCAGGACGGCAGTGTGGTCTGCTGTGCCACCGGGGAGAAGTCTGCCATGGAACTCTCCGGTTCCAACGTACTGCGCTTTGAGCTTGCTGACGGCACCAGCATCATCGTCCGCCCCTCCGGTACTGAGCCCAAGATCAAGGTGTATGTCCTTACAAAAGGTGCCGACGCCGCAGAGCGGGACGCGAACCTTGCCAAATATGCCGGATGGGTGGCCGGCCTGAAAAAATGAGCGTGTCCAAGGATTTTGTGGAGGACGGGCGTTTTCCTCAGACTACCGGCGGTCGGGAGCAGCCAACACCGGAGCCGCCTCCCCTCACGCCCCGACAGCGCCGGATCCTCTATGCGGCCATGCTCGCCATTCTCCTGCTGATTCCCTCAATTGCCCTGATCTTCCGGAGCGGTGACAAACCCTTCCGGGACTTGGACGTCAGTCAGGTTGTTGCGGCCTCGGTGGAATCTACGTCCCCGGACGTGTCTGCGGCTCTGGATGGCGATGCAATTGCAGATCTTGTCAGCGTGCTGCAGGCTGTCAAACTCTACGGGGAAGTCCTCAACTATCAGGAGCTCAGCGGCACTTTCGTCACTTTTACCTTCACTTTGGCCGACGGCACGGAGCACACGGTATCCGCCTGCGCTCCCTATGTGGTGATCGACGGCACCGGATATCAGACGGATGCCGAGCCCTGCCAGGCGCTGGGTACCATCGCTGATCAGGCAGCCGCCGCGCCCTGAGCCGGCGCTGCGCCTTCCCTACCCTCTCCCAGGCCATCGGCTCTGCCGCTGTCCAGAAAGGAGCAGCTATGACTGCGCAAAATTCGCGTCTCCAAGAACTGGCCAGGCAGGTGGCCCGCAGGAAAAAGCTCCTGACCATGATCCAGGATCTCTCCCGTCAGGCAGACAGCCTCTCCCGCCGGGTGGAGGAGCTGGACCGGGTCCGGCTGAAGGAACAGGCGGATGTGGACCATCTGGAGCATGCCAGCCTAGCCCGGCTGTTCTATCAGTTTGCCGGGAAGCTGGAGGAGAAACTGGACCGGGAGACGGCACAGGCCATGGCCGCGGCGCTGGAGTACCAGGCTGCAGCGGCCCAGCTCCAGGCGCTTGAGGAGGATGTGGCCCGCTGTCAGAGAGAGCTGGCGGAGCTGTACCACTGCGAGGCGAACTACCATCAGGCATTGACGGAGCGCGCCCGGGTGCTGAAGGCACAGGGAGGCGCCAACGCCGGGGTGGTGTTCCGCCTGGAGGATGAGATCGCCCGGCTGGAGGTCCAGGGCAGGGAGATTGAGGAGGCCATCTCCGCCGCCCAGGCGGCCGGTGTCACCGTCGGTTCAATCCAGAACACACTGAATCGCGCTGCGGACTGGGGTACCTGGGACCTGATCGGCGGCGGAACCCTCAGCGATCTGGCTAAGCACTCCCTTCTGGACGAGGCGCAGCATGAGATGTCGTCGCAGCTGCAGATCGACCTGCGACGGCTGCGCTCGGAGCTGCTGGACGTGGACGTGTCCGCCGACTTCCAGATCCGCATCGACGGCTTTCTCCGCTTTGCCGACTACTTTTTCGACGGGCTTTTTGTTGACTGGGCGGTGCTGGACCGCATTCACGACGCCCAACAGCAGGTGGATGACGTGGGCGCACAGATCCAGCAAATTTTAGAGGAGCTGACGCAGCTCCAAGCCGCCCAGAGGCGTCAGCTCTCCCGTCGGCGGCAGCAGCTGGAGGAGTTGCTGCTCTCCAGCGCTACATAGCCACATAATTCCATGTGATAAACAGCAGGCCCTGTCCATTTTGCGGACAGGGCCTGCTGTTTATCTTCCTATACTTGCGTTAACGTTACAGCACCTTGCTGAGGAAAGACTGGGTCCGGGGATTCTGGGGATGATCAAAGAACTCCTGCGGAGTGTTCTGTTCCATGATGTGGCCGCCGTCCATAAAAAGGACCCGGCTGCCCACTTCTCGGGCAGAGCCCATCTCATGGGTCACCACCACCATAGTCATGCCCTCATTGGCCAACTCCTTCATCACGTCCAGCACCGCTCCCACCATCTCGGGGTCCAGGGCGCTGGTAGGCTCGTCAAAAAGCATCACCTTCGGCTTCATGGCCAGAGCCCGCACAATGGCGATCCGCTGCTTTTGGCCGCCGGAGAGCTGGGAGGGATAGGCGTCCGCCTTCTCCTCCAGGCCGACCCGCTTTAAAAGGGCTGTAGCCGTATCGTCCGCCTCCTCCTGGCCCATGAGTTTGGTGCGCACCGGGGCCAAGGTGATGTTCCGGCGGATCGTCATATTAGGAAACAGGTTGAAGTGCTGGAACACCATTCCCATCTGCTGGCGGATCTTATCAATATCCGCCTTTGGATCCGTAATCTCCATCCCATCGAAAGTGATGGTGCCTTTGGTGGGGGTCTCCAGCAGGTTCAGACAGCGGAGGAAAGTAGACTTGCCGGAACCGGAGGGACCGATAATGACCACCTTTTCCCCCGGGGCGATGTGCTCGGAAATATCGTCCAGCACCAAGTTGTCTCCAAAGGACTTGGAGAGATGTTTAACGTCGATCACTTTGCCGCAGTCTCCTTTCCAGTTTTCCCTGAAGCCAGGTGAAAATCATCACCAGGATCAGATAGATGACAGCCGCGCCCACCAGGGGAAACATGGCGTCAAAGGTGCGGTTGACAATATTCTTTGCAAAATACACCAGCTCCTGACCACCGATCACGGAGATCATGGAGGTGTCCTTGAGCAGCACGATAAACTCATTGCCCAGAGAGGGCAGAATTGCCTTGAACGCCTGGGGAATAACGATGAAGCGCATGGTATCGATGTAATTGAGGCCCAGCGAACGGCCGGCCTCCATCTGCCCAGGATCAAGCGACATCAATCCGCCCCGGATAATCTCCGCCACATAAGCGCCGGAGTTGATGCCCAGTGTCAGGGCACCCACAAAGGTATAGTTGCGGCTGCTGGCAAAAATGACCATACCCATAATCAAAACCTGCACCAGCATGGGGGTGCCGCGGATGACGGTAACACACACCTTGCAGATGGCGTTGACCACGCCCAGCACCGGATTCTTGGGCCGGCCGGGCCGCTGCTGGTCGTGGGCAGTCCGGATCATGGCCACCAAAACACCCAGCACCACGCCGATTGCCAGGGCCACGGCTGTAGCTACCAGAGTAATTCCCACCCCCTGGAGATACTGCCGCCAGCGATCCCCCTCAATAAACGCCTGATAAAAGCGGACAAAAAGGGTCTGCCACCATTCGGCATCCCCCTGCGTCATCAATTGCCGCCACAGTTCATAGGTCTGTGCCAAATCCATGGGCTCTTCTCTCCTTCTCTACCGATGCCGCAAAGAGGAGCGGCTGAGGGCCGCTCCCCTTTTGCGGAAAATCCAAAATCAAACCGCGCTTACTCAGCGGAGATATACTTGTCCATGATGGACTGGACGGTACCATCGTCAATGAGCTCATTGAGTGCGGTATTCACAGCGTTGAGCAGAGCGGTGTTGCCTTCATCCACAGCGGCACAGTAATCCTCGATGACATAGGCACCCTCCAGAATCTCAAGGCCCGGGGTGGCCTCCACATACTCCTGAGCGGGACCGTTGTCGATCACAACACAATCCACCTGGCCGTTGAGCAGGGCCTGCACAGCCAGAGACCCGTTGTCCAGACTGGTCACATGGTCCACGCCGTGGGCATCCTGGCAGTACATTTCGCCGGTGGTACCGCGCTGCACGCCGATCTGGATGTCCTCCAGCACATTGCCGTCGGCATCTACCAGCTGCAGGTCATCGTTGGTACCGGCGATGGTGGTATCACCTTCGCGGACAATGATCACCTGGACGCCGGTGGCATAGGAATCGGTAAAGTCCATGACCAGATCGCGGTCCGCATTGTAGGTCAGACCCGCCAGCATAACGTCGGCCCGGTTCTCCTGCACACTGAGCAGGGCGGCATCGAAGTCGATGTTGTCGATCTGCAGCTCCAGGCCCAGCTTGTCAGCGATGGCCTGGGCAATCTCCGGGTCAATGCCGATGATGTTGTTGCTGTCATCCGTCATCTCATAGGGCGGGAAAGATGCGTTGGTCACCATGATGAGCTTCCCCTCTTCAATGAGAGAAGATGCAAAGTCACCGTAAGCGCCAGTCGTTTCAGCGGTGTCCTCTCCGGCAGTATCATTGGTGCCGGCGTTGTCGGCGGTATCTCCCGTATTGTTGGTCGCTGCGTTGTTTCCGCTGCCGCAGGCAGTCAACATAGCCAGCAGCATCACCGCTGCCAGCAGCATAGCCAGTGTCTTTTTCATACCAATCTTCCTTTCCTCTGCACATCTGCCCGAAAGCGATGTGGTTTTGTTGTGATGTATTATACTTGCATAAATATCCATTTTCAATAGTAATCTTATCTAAATTTGCGGACAGTACTGTTTTTCCCTTCATTCAACTTGCTTGGACTCTATTTTATTTCCGCCGGATTTTGAATACACAATGAAAATATACAAAGGAGAGGACCGCATATGTCCTCTCCTTTGTATGCACATATTCATCCGGTATTCTATTATCCACCAGTCAGGTTCACCTGATCTGCGATATACTGCTCACCATAGAGCAGATCATAGATCACATCGCCATAAGCGGCCAGGAAGTCTGCGACCGCCGGATCCTCCTCCGCTGCCAGTTGTCCGTCCGTCCCAACAGTGAGGATGCCATAGTGGAAGGTCATGCAGGTGCGGCCCCGCTCCTCCATCCAGGCGAAGAAAGGCGTATTCTCCACTCCCGCCAGATCCAGGATGGTCACCCCCATCATGGTAGCGCTGTTGGGCTGTCTCCCCTCCCCTGGGGAGAAGTTGGTCCAGATCATATAGTCGGTGGAGAGCATGTCCCGGTAGTTCTCCGCCGACCAGCCGGCGGAGGTGGACGTAGGCACCCGGCCCAATTTGGAGTAGATGCTCTCCGTGTCGCTGAGATAGAGTCCGGGCACATGATCCCCGGCAAATACCAGGATCACAGGCTCGTCCACTTGTGAAAAGTAGTCCACCAATTTCCCCAGCATCCGGTCCGCATCATAAAGTCCGCTGACATAGCAGTTGAGAACCTCCAGGTCCTCCTGGGACAACTGATCGCTGGACACCTCCAGACGCTCCGGATCATAACGCCCGGCATAGTAGGGCTGGTGGTTCTGCATGGTCATGGCGTAAATATAGGTGGGATCGCTCCGGTACTCCTCAAACAGGGAGATAATGACGTCTGCCGTGGAATTGTCGTCAAAATATCCCCCTTCATAGGTAGCATTCTCCTGAAACTCCTCATAAAACAGCACTTGGTCAAAGCCGATATGGGGATAGTTCCTGTCCCGGTTGTATAACTCACTTGTATGGGCGTGAAACGCTATGGTCTCATAGCCGTTTTCATCCAGCACCCGGACATAGGAGGGCAGTGCCTCATATTCTTCTGCCGAGAGCTCCGTGTTGGCGGTACCGCCTGCCAGTTCCTCCATAGACACTCCGGTAAAAGTCTCCATCTCCACCCAGCCTGTTCCCCCGCCGCAGGTAATCGTGTAAAACTGCCCATAAGTGCTCTCGCTTTCCAGCCGGTGGTAGTTGGACAGCGGGTCCTGGGAAAACGTCACATTGGGCAGACGGGTCACGTCAAAGAAGCTCTCGTTCATCACGAAAATAATATGCGGCTTCTGCCCCGTGGTCCCCTCTTCTGCCGCCTGCTCCGCCAGATCCTGCTTCATGTCCTGAAGGATCTGCTGCATCCGCAGCTCACTGTATTCCTCTGACCCCTTGGCCTGGGAGCCGATCCAGGTGCTCAGCAGGCTCAGAGGCACTCCGCACCCGGCGTCCCGGTCGGCCTGCATCGGGTAGGCTTCATACTGTGCCACACAGAACCCCTCCAGCCCCCCGGCAAAGGCTGCCGTCAGCATCAGCAAACTTCCGCCGCAAAGCGCCGCCCCTCGACGGAAATCCAGCCGCCAGGTGTCCGGGTGCCGCAGGATCTGTACATCCAAGAAAGCCAGAACCGCCGTTAAAACCAGCACCCAGGCCAGAACCATACCAGTGGCAGGCGAAACAGTAATGCGGTCCATGGCAAAGCCGGCCACATTGGCAATATTTCCCGCCAGGGAGAAATCCGTCAGCATCAGCGGCTCTCCATTGATAATGGTTTTATAGTAACTGACCAGGGTGAGTCCCAAGGGCAGCAACGCTGTTAGAAAATAAGAAAGGCTCCCCAGACGGGTCAATCCAAAGATTGCCAGCTCCGCCAGCAGCAGGAGCAGCCATGTCACAGCTGCGGCTGCTCCGTGGCTGCTCATCCATGCCGCAGCCTCGCCGACGCTCTGGAGACTGATGGTCTGGCAGACCAGTACCGTCAGCAATGGTCCCAATAACAGCAGCACGGCGCGCAGGATCAGGCGGATTTTACACCAGGGCCATGCTGCCGCCCGGTCCCAGATTTGTTGCAGTCGTTGTGTATACTTGCCGTCCAAAGAGATGCCTCCCACCGGAAAATGCTGTTTTATGTGCAATAAAAGTATCATACCGCCGGCGAGGGAATTTGTCAATTCAGATTCGCTTCACCCCGTCGTTCACCCCCATTACCACAATCGAATGCCGCATGGGACCCAGCGTTCCCTCTGCCTGTTTCTTTCCCTCTTTACTTCCTCGAACAGATGGTCTATAATAGAGGCAACGATCGTGAAAGGAGGCGGTCTGCGTGCGTGGACGGCCCATCACCTGCTGTTTCACAGGCCACCGGCCCGGGAAACTGCCCTGGGGCTACAACGAGGCAGACAGCCGCTGCCAGGTCTTAAAGCAGAAAATCTCTGACGCGGTGGACGCCGCCTATCAATCTGGATACCGGCACTTCATCTGCGGTATGGCCCAGGGATGCGATTTCTACTTTGCTGAGGCAGTACTGGCTCTAAGGCGTGCACACGCAGATGTGACGCTGGAGGCCGCCATCCCCTGCCCAAAGCAGGCGGGCGGCTGGCCCCAGCTGGATCAGGACCGCTACCAGGCAATTCTGGCCGCCTGTGACTTTGAAACTCTGGTCCAGGACCACTACAGTCCCGGCTGCATGCAGCGGCGCAACCGCTATATGGTGGACCACAGCACCCTGATCATCGCCGTATACGACGGCCTGCCCGGAGGCACCCGGCAGACTCTGGAGTATGCCATCCGGCAGCAGGTCGACTTCGTGGATATCCACCCGGAGGGGCGCTTATGAACCGAACGATCCTCCACTGTGATCTGAACAGCTTTTATGCTTCAGTGGAGCTGCTGACCCTGCCCCAGCTGCGAAACCTGCCAGTGGCAGTCTGCGGCGATCCAAGCAGCCGCCACGGCATTGTGCTGGCCAAAAACGAGCAGGCAAAGGCCTTTGGCATCAAAACGGCGGAGACCATCTGGCAGGCCCGAAAAAAATGTCCGAATCTGGTGTGTATTCCACCTCACCACAGACGTTACGCCGAATACTCCAAACTGGTCAACCTGATCTATTACCGCTTTACCGACCTGGTAGAGCCTTTCAGCATTGACGAGAGCTGGCTGGACATCACCGGCACCCTGCACCTTTTTGGCGGAAACGGCGTGGCCGTCGCAGACCGGATCCGCGCCGCCGTCCGTGAGGAGCTGGGCCTCACGGTAAGCGTTGGCGTCAGCTTCAATAAGGTCTTTGCCAAGCTGGGCAGCGACTACAGGAAACCCGATGCCACCACCTTGATCTCTCCGGAGAATTTCCAAGAGATCCTCTTTCCTCTGCCGGTGGGGGATATGCTCTTTGTAGGAAAAGCTGCGGCTGCCACATTGGGGAAGGTGGGCATTTCCACCATTGGGGATCTGGCCCAGGCCGATCCCCGGCAGCTGGAGTATCTGCTGGGCAAGCTGGGCCGGCAGCTGCATACTTATGCCAACGGCCTGGACCGTGCTCCTGTCCGTCCCATGGGAGAGAGGGAACCCATCAAGAGCGTCGGCAACAGCACAACCTTCCCCCAGAATCTCACCACCCGGGACCAGGTGCGTACCGGGATGGCGATTCTGTGCGACAGCGTGGCCATGCGCCTGCGCCGTCATGGACTGTACTGTGCCGGTGTCCAGGTGACAGTCAGAGATCCCCAGTTTAAGACGATCTCCCGTCAGAAACAATTGCCCCGCAGCACCCATCTGATGAAAGAGCTGCTGGAGGCGGCTATGGAACTGATGGACAGCGCCTGGAAATACCCCAATCCCATCCGGCTTCTGAGTGTCACGGCAATCCATTTGACTGCGGCGGAGTCGTCCTATGAACAGGTGGATCTGTTTTCCCGTCCGGCAGAGCATCGCAGCCAAAAGCAGGAGCGGATCGAACAGGCCATGGACGCCATCCGGGGCAAATACGGCAAGCAGGCCATTGCCTATGGCAGCGCCGCTCCCGAGGTAGGCAAAATTACCCTGCCGGATAAGGAACCGGACCCAAAGCAAGATTGACCATCTAATTTTTAATACCGTGCAGTGTTCTGCCGCCTGCCGGCAAAGGGAGCTGCCGGCCTCAATTGACAAGAAAATTTCAGGGCTGACGGAAATCCGTCAGCCCTTTTTCTCCTCTTGGGGAACCGGCGCCAGAGGCCCCGGTTTCTCCATCACAAAGTTGGTCAGAAACACGCCCCGGCAGTCCACCTGCTGCTCCCGGACCACCTGGTACCCCCGGGCGGCAAAGAACGGCCGGGCTGTGATGGAGGCGTGGGTGGTGTAGCGCTCACAGGGACACCCCGCCTCCAGCGCCTGACACAGCGCCGTGGCGATCCCCTGCCGCTGAAACGCCTGATGAACAAAGAGGTGGTCCAGATAGCCGCTGGCATCCATGTCGGCAAATCCTACGATCTGGCCGCCCGTCTCCGCTACCAGGGTGGTGTTGGCCCGGAACGAACAGTCCCAGGTGTCCAGTGGCTTTTTCCCTGTGGCCCAGGCATCCAGCTGCTCGGGCGTATAGTCCGCCGCGTTCACTGTGTGGACCGTCTCGTAAAAGAGCCGGGCCATTGCCTCGCAGTCCTCCGGGGAATAGGGGCGAATGTTGACCGCAATCATGTAGCTTCCTCCCTGTAGCCCATATCATAAGAGATCCGCTCTGCTGCCCGGCAGACCAGTTCCCGCGCCTGCTGGAATTCCTCCGAAGATACCCGCCGGAACATCCCCACGATACCGATGGCCCAGCGCACCTGCCCCTCCACAGAGAAGATCGGAGCGGCCACAGACCGCAGCCCTACCCGATATTCTCCATCCTCAATGGCGTAGCCCTGCTTTCGGACGCGCTCCAACTCCGCCTCCAGCCGGTCCCGGTCGCTGATGGTGTGGGGCGTATAGGCGGTAAAATCCAGCGTCCCCAGCAGCCGCCTCTGTTCCCCGGAGGGGAGATAGGCCAGGAGCAGCTTTCCCTGGGACGTGCAGTGCAAAGGCACTCTGCTTCCCTGTTCCGACACCACGCGAAAGGCTCCGGTGGCCTCGGCCGTCTCCAGCACGATGGCCTCCCGCCCCTGACGGCTGGAGAGAATCACACTGCACCCGGTCTGAATGGCGATGTGATTCATCTGTTCCCGGCTGCGGCCCACTACATCCCATGAGGCACTGACGGCACAGCCATATTCAAACAGCCGCACCCCCAGCCGGTACTTTCCGTCCACCCCGCTCTGCTCCACTGCGCCGCCCATCCGCAGCGAGGCTAAGAGTCCATGAACGGTGGCCTTCGGCAAATCCACCGCCTGGGCCAGCTCTCCCAGCGCCATAGACCGCCTCTGCTGGGCCAGGCAGTCCAACAGTGCCAGCGCCTTTACCACCGACTGGACATACCGCCCTTCTGTCCGCTCAGCCATGGCGAAACTCCTTTCCCGCCCGGTGGGCAATCAGCTCCGCCGCAACGGACACCGCGATCTCCGCCGGTGTCTCCCCGCCGATAGGCAGGCCAATCGGCGAGTGAATCCTTTTGATATCAGACTCTGTAAACCCTTTTTCCTTTAATATTTTTCGGGCAGCTGCAGCCTTTTTCCGACTGCCGATACATCCGATATACGCCACCGGCTCCGGCAGGACCTGCTCCAAAATCGCCAGATCTCCCCGATGTCCGGCCGTCATGACGACCACAGAATCGGCCTGCGTCAGCGGAAGGCTGATCCGGCCGAAGTCTCCCTGGATCAGCCGGACTCCCTCCGGAAACTGTTTCGGATCCAGGGCCTCTCTCCGGTCGTCGAACACCGCCAGGCGAAACCCCACCCGGTCCAGGAGCCATGCCAGTTCCCGTCCTACATGGCCGGCACCAAAAATATACACCGTTCCCTGCTGCGCCAGAGGCTCCACGAACAGCGCAGGATCCCCCCACCGCAGAACGGCCTGGCTGCCCATAAGGGGGCGGACCTCCTCCTGCGGCAGCTCCATCTGCCAGGGTGCATCCTTCTCCCAGAGTTCCATGGCCCAGGGACCGTGTTCTGACAGCACTGTTACCAGCCAGGCCGGCTGCTCTTCCACCATCAGGGCGCAGATCCGATCCATCAGGGGCAGCGCCTCCTTCCCCAATGGCTGGAACATTACCGTGACGGTGCCGCCGCAGATCATGCCGATATCCTCCGTCCCATTGGGGTGGAGCTGAAAGGTCCGCACAACGGGCTGCCCCTCCTCCAGAACCGCACGGGCAACGTCCTGGGCCAGCCGCTCCACGCTGCCGCCGCCGATGGTGCCGACAAATCCGCCGTCTGAAAACACTGCCATCCGCGCGCCGGCCCCTCTGGGCGTGGAACCGGAACTGGCAATGATCGTACACAGTGCTGCCTGTGCCCCTCTGCGGATCTGATCCCGTACTGCCGGAAAAACTGTGCGCATATCGCTCCCTCCTTGTCTCTCGTTTCTTTCAGCCTACCACAGCCCGTCCGGACCGTCAACAGGAATTCGGCATAAACGAATTCTGATTCAATCTTTGCATAGTTTGCCGCCTGTGGTACAATAGGCGGCAGATGAAAGAAGGAGACGCCGCCATGAAGACCATTTTGATTGTAGAGGATGACCGCCCCCTAGCCCAGGGGATCCAAATGGCCCTGAGCCAGGGCGGCCGGACCATCCGCCTGGCCCACACCCTCGCCGATGCCAGGGCACAGCTGGCCGCGGAGCCCTTTGACCTGATGGTTCTGGACCTGAACCTGCCGGACGGCAACGGGCTGACGCTGCTGGAGGAGCTGCGCCGGACCAGTGACCTGCCGGTGCTGATCCTCTCCGCCAACGACATGGAGATGGATCAGGTCACCGGGCTGGAGCGGGGCGCAGACGACTATGTGACCAAGCCCTTCTCCCTGGCGATCCTCCGTGCCAGGGTCAACAACCTGCTCCGGGAGCGGAGGAAAACCGGTGTGGTAGACCTTCCCCCCTTCTCTTTTGATTTCCAGCAGATGGTGTTTGCCCGGGAGAACAGCCCCCTGGAGCTGTCCAAGACCGAGCAGCGGCTGCTGCGGCTGCTGGTGGAGAACCGGGGCAGGACGCTGTCCCGGGAGGTACTGCTGGACCGGGTGTGGGACAACGGGGAGTTTGTGGATGAAAACGCCCTGTCCGTTGCGGTGAAACGGCTGCGCAGCAAGCTGGTGGACGCCCCCATCAAAACCGTCTACGGCGTGGGCTACACCTGGTCGGAGGAGAAATAGATGGACTTCTATGGATACTTGATCGGCGCAGTGGGGCTGATAGGGCTGGTCCTGGGGCTTTGGATGGTCCTGCGCAGCCGCCGCACCCTCCGCCGCCTGGACAATATGCTCACCGCCGCCATCGACGGCGGCTTTTCCGAGGACACCTTTGACGAAAGCGCCCTCTCCGCGGTGGAGGCCAAAATGAGCCGCTTTCTCAGCGGCTGCGCCGCCGCAAATCGGGATCTCTCTTCTGAAAAGGAGTCCATCAAGGCCCTGATTGCCGACATCTCCCACCAGACCAAGACCCCCATTGCCAACATCCTGCTCTACGCCTCCCTGCTCTCCGAGGGGGACCTCTCCCCGGCCCAGCGGGAACAGGTCCAGGCCCTCTCCGCCCAGGCGGAGAAACTCTCCTTCCTGGTCCAGGCGCTGGTCAAGGCCTCCCGGCTGGAGACAGGGATCCTCACCATGACGCCGGCGCGTCATGGCGTCCAGCAGCTGCTGGACGCTGCGGCGGGCCAGGCCGCCGCAGCCGCCCGGAGCAGAGGCGTCCGCCTCACGGTGGAGGAGACGGACTGCACTGTGCTGTGCGACGGGAGGTGGACGGCGGAGGCTCTCTATAATGTGGTGGACAATGGGGTGAAGTACACTCCCTTCGGCGGCAGCGTCCGCCTGTCCGCCACAGCCCTGGGCCAGTTCTGCCGCATCGACGTCTCCGACACCGGCATCGGCATTCCCGAGGCGGAGCAGGCCAGTATCTTCCAGCGGTTCTATCGCGGGCAGGCCGTCCGGGAGCAGGAGGGCCTGGGCATCGGGCTCTATCTCACCCGGGAGATCCTCAGCGGCCAGGGCGGTTTTGTTAAGGTCTCCTCCAAGGCCGGACGGGGGAGCACCTTCTCCCTGTATCTGCCGCGGAACTGAGGCAGCAGATCAGGAATATGCAGCAAACACACGGCTGGACGCCAAGGCGGTGTCCGGCCTTTATTTATGAAACCGTGAGATTCTTTCCAGCCCGGCTGGAATTCTTTCAAAACTGATAGAATTCAGAAAGAGTGTGGAAAGATTTGTCTGGTATCCTGTTTCCTGTGAGCCGGACAGGGGTCCGGCAGAAAGGAGCATCCCACTTATGGCGATTTTGGAAACCAAGGATTTGAAGAAATATTACGGCAGCGGCGATACGCTGGTGAAAGCCCTGGACGGGGTCAATTTGAGCGTGGAGAACGGGGAGTTCGTGGCCATTGTCGGCACCTCCGGCTCCGGCAAGTCCACCCTGCTCCACATGCTGGGCGGGCTGGACCGGCCCACCAGCGGCACCGTCACCGTGGGCGGGAAGGATATCTTCTCCCTGAAGGATGAGGAACTGACCATCTTCCGCCGCCGGAAGATCGGCTTCGTGTTCCAGGCCTACAACCTGGTGCCGGTGCTCAGCGTGTATGAGAACATCGTCCTCCCCATCCAGCTGGACGGCGGCAAGGTGGATGAGGCGTATGTCAGCCAGGTGATCCACACCCTGGGGCTGGAGGCCAAGCTGCAAAACCTCCCCAACCAGCTCTCCGGCGGCCAGCAGCAGCGGGTGGCCATCGCCCGGGCTCTGGCCACCAAGCCCGCCATCATCCTGGCCGACGAGCCCACGGGCAACCTGGACTCCAAAACCAGCCAGGACGTTCTCTCGCTGATGAAGGTCACCAGCCAGAAGTTTGCCCAGACCATGGTGATGATCACCCACAACGAGGAGATCGCCCAGCTCTCCGACCGGATCGTCCGCAT
>CALXDF010000079.1 GCA_944386995.1 uncultured Oscillospiraceae bacterium | reverse complement strand
GGTGCCCATGCCGGTGATAACAACTCTGCGTTTTTCCATCTTATGCGTTCCTCCTCACATTCCCATGCCGCCGTCCACGCTGAGGACCTGGCCGGTGATGTACCCGGCCTCCTCCGAGGCCAGGAACGCCACCGCGGCGGCCACGTCCTCGGGGCTACCGGCGCGGCCCACCGGGATGGTGGACAGCATGGCCTGCCGGGCGGCGTCGGGCAGGGCCGCGGTCATATCGGTGGAGATGTAGCCGGGGGCCACCGCGTTGACGGTGATGCCCCGGGCACCCATCTCCTTGGCCAGGGACTTGGTCATGCCGATCAGGCCGGCCTTGCTGGCGCAGTAGTTGACCTGGCCGGGGTTGCCCCGCAGGGCCACCACCGAGCTCATGTTGACGATGCGGCCGTAGCGCGCCTTCATCATGGGGCGGATGGCCGCCTTCATGCACAGGAACGCGCCCTTGAGGTTGGTTTCGATGACGGCGTCGAAGTCGTCCTCTTTCATGGCCATGGCCAGGCCGTCGCGGGTGATGCCCGCGTTGTTGACCAGGATGTGGATGCCCCCCAGCTCCTTGACGGCCGTGTCGATCAGGGCCTTGGCGGCGGCGGGGTCGGCCACATTGCCCTGGATGGCCCGGGCCTCCACGCCCAGGGCCTTCAGCTCTTCCAGGGTCTTGTCCGCAGCGGCGGTGTTGCCCGCATAGGAGAATACCACGTTTGCGCCGCGGCGCGCCAGCTCCAGGCAGATCGCCCGGCCGATGCCGCGGGAGCCGCCGGTGACGACGGCGTTCTTTCCACTCATGCTGCCCATGTTACTCTCCTTTCAGCGCCTCGCAGAGGGCGTCGATGTCGGCGCAGGTCTCCACCGCGCAGGTGTGGATGGAGGGGACGGTCTTTTTGACAAAGCCGCTGAGGACCTTGCCGGGGCCGATCTCCACGATCCGCTCCACACCCAGCTCGGCCATCCGGCGGATGGTGTCCTCCATGTAGACCGAGGACTGGACCTGCCGCTCCAGCAGGGCGGGGATGGTGTCCCCCTCCCCCATCTCCCGGCCCAGGCAGTTGAACAGGACGGGGAACTGCATCGCGCCGAACGTCTCGGTCTTGAAGCGCTCCCGCAGGGCGTCGCCGGCGGGGGCCAGCAGCGAGGTGTGGAACGGCCCACTGACCTTCAGGGGCAGGCAGCGCTTGGCGCCCAGCTCCTTGGCCTTGGCGGCGGCGGCGTCCACCGCCGCTTTCTGCCCGCCGATGACCAGCTGGCCGGGGCAGTTGTAGTTGGCGATCTCCACCACCCCTTCCGGGGCGGCTGCCTCGCAGGCGGCGCGCAGCTTGTCCCGGTCCAGGCCCAGCACGGCGGTCATGCCGCAGGGCACGCCGGCGGCGGCCGCCGCCATGGCCCTGCCCCGGAACGCGGCCAGCTCCACCGCCTGTTTGGCGGTAAAGACGCCGGCGGCGCACAGGGCCGAATACTCGCCCAGGCTCAGCCCGGCGGCGTAGTCCGGGCGGATGCCCTTGCCCGCCAGGATGGCGGTCATGCCGGCGGCAAAGGCCACCATGCAGGGCTGGGTGTACTCGGTCTGGTTCAGCACCCCGTCGGGGTCGGTGAAGGAGACGGTCTTGAGGTCAAAGCCCACCTCGGCGCTGTCCAGCACCGCCCGGAATTCAGGGTATGCCTCGTACAGGTCGGCGCCCATGCCGGGGTGCTGGCTGCCCTGACCCGCGTACAAAAATGCTGTTTTCATGCTTCGAGTCCTTTCAGCGTAGCCTCACAGCCAGCCATCATTTCCTCAAAGATCTTGCGCAGGGGCTTGACCTCGTGCAGCATGCCCGCCACCTGGCCGGACATGAAGCTGCCGCTGTCCAGGTCGCCGTCGAACACGGCGCGGCGCAGAGAGCCCAGGGTCAGCTTTTCCCGCTCGGCCAGGGGCATATTCTCCTTTTCCATCTCCAGGTACTGGCGGGCCATCTTGTTTTTCAGCACGCGGACGGGCGCGCCGGTGGTGCGGCCGGTGACGACGGTGTCGTTGGCGCCGGCCTTGAGCAGGGCCTGCTTGTAGTTGGGGTGGATGGGGCACTCCTCGCTGACCAGCAGGCAGGTGCCCACCTGGACGCCGCAGGCGCCCAGGGCGTAGGCAGCGGCCATCTGGCGGCCGTCGGCGATGCCGCCGGCGGCGATGACGGGGGCGCTGACCGCGTCCACCACCTGGGGCACCAGGGCCATGGTGGTCATCTCGCCGACATGGCCGCCGCTCTCAGTGCCCTCGGCGATAAAACCGTCCACCCCATAGCGCTCCAGGCGCTTGGCCAGGATGGGAGCGGCTACCACAGGGAATACCTTGATCCCCGCATCCTTCCAGGCGGGGACGTATTTGCCCGGGTTGCCGGCGCCGGTGGTCACAAAGTGGACCCCCTCCTCCACAACGACCTTAGCCAGGTCGTCGATGTGGGGATTCATGAGCATCAGATTCACGCCAAAGGGCTTGTCGGTGTTGGCTTTGGCGGTGCGGATCTCACGGCGCAGCGCATCGGCATCCATGCCGCCGGCTCCTACCAGGCCCATGGCGCCGGCATTGGAGACAGCGGCCGCGAAAGCGCCGGTGGCGATATTGGCCATGCCGCCCTGAATAAAGGGGAACTCTGTCCCCAGGATCTCATTGAGTTTCTTCATGGCAAACTCCTTCAACTGACAGATTCAAGTGATAGCATCCATTTCAAAGCGTCCGCCGCTCTGCGGCGGCCGGTTTCCTTTTACTTCAGCTGCAGCAGGGCACCGCCCCAGGTGAGCCCGGCGCCGAACCCAACACACAGGGCCCGCTGGCCCGAACAGAGGGCACCGGTGCTGACCAGTTCATCCAGCAGCAGCGGGACGCTGGCAGCAGAGGTGTTGCCGGTATGGGCAATATTACCGGTGCATTTCTCGCTGGGCAGATGGAGTTTCCGCATGGCCAGATCGATGATGCGCTGGTTCGCCTGATGAAAGACAAAGTGGTCTACATCCTCTGCAGTAAGGCCCGCCTGCTCCAGCACCTGGCTGATACAGCGGGGCACGGTTTCCACAGCAAAGCGAAAGACGGGCTGTCCCTCCATGTGGATATAGGAGGGGGAAGAAGTATTGACGCCTGGGGTATAGAGTACCTCTGTATTGCCCCGGCAGCCCAACACCGCATGGATAGAAGGATATTCTGCATTCCACTCCACCACGGCCGCCGCCGCGCCGTCGCCAAAAAGGACGCAGGTGCTGCGGTCGGTATAGTCGGTGACGCGGCTGAGAACCTCCGCTCCCAGGATCAACCCGAATTTCCTGGGCGCGGCGGAGAGCAGACACTGGGCAGTATGGAGAGCATAGACAAAGCCGGAACAGGCAGCGTTCAGATCAAAGCACACCGTGTCCTCCGGGAGACCCAGTTCTTTCTGGAGAACGCAGGCCGTTGCGGGGTTCAAATGATCCCCGGTGAAGGTGGCCACCAGACACACCCCGATCTCCTCCGGCGCAATGCCGGACCGCGCCAGCGCCTGCCGGGACGCGGCCAGACACAGCTGGGTGTGGGATTCCTCCTGGCTGCAGATGTGGCGGGTATGAATCCCGGTCCGGGTGGTGATCCACTCGTCGTTGGTCTCCACCATTTTGGTCAAATCTTCATTTGTCAGCACCCGCTCCGGCATGGCCGAACCGGTGCTCACCAGTTTTAATCCGTTCATGTCATGTGCGCTCCTTTCTGACGGCGTTCAGCCCCATGGCGCGGAATTTCTTGTAGCGGCCGGCAGCCAGTGCAGCTCCGCTTTGTTTTTCCAGCGCACCCAGCTCCCGGACCAGAGTGGTATCCAGCACCTGGTAAAGTACATGTGGGTTCTCATGGGCGCCCCCCTCGGGCTCGGGGATCACAGCATCAATGACGCCCATGGAGAGCAGATCTGCGGCAGTGAGTTTCATCACCTCGCAGGCCTCGGCACTGCGGGAGGCGTCTTTCCATAAAATAGAGGCAAATCCCTCTGGAGAAAGAACCGAGTATACCGCGTTTTCCAGCATGAGCACCCGGTTCCCCACGCCCAGGGCCAGCGCCCCGCCGCTGCCGCCCTCGCCGGTGACCACGGAGATCACCGGAACGGTGAGGGAGGACAAAAGGGCCAGGGTCTCAGCGATGGCCTCACCCTGTCCCCGGGCCTCGGCCTCCAGCCCGGGATAGGCGCCGGAGGTGTCGATAAAGGTGATGACCGGCCGGCGGAATTTCTCTGCCTGACGCAGAAGACGCTGGGCTTTCCGATATCCCTCGGGGGAAGGCATGCCGAAGTTATAGGCCATGTGTTCTTCCAGTGTTTTTCCTTTCCTGTGGCCAATAACGGTAACGGGCCTGCCGTGGAACAGGCCAACGCCGCCAAGAATACTGCCGTCATCACCGAAGAAACGGTCGCCCCGCTGCTCAAAGAAGTCGGAGATCAGGGCCGCAATAAAATCCGCCGTTCCGGGACGGCCGGGGTGCCGGGCCAGAGCCACGCGCTCTGCCGGAGTCAGATCCCGGTTAGCCACGGATATCGCCCCCTTTCCCATGGAGACGGAGCAGCTGGATCAGAACGTCCCGCAGACGGTCCCGAGGGACGACGGCATCCAGAAAGCCGTGCTCCAGCAGATACTCGGCGCGCTGGAACCCCTCGGGAAGCTTCTGGCCGATGGTCTGCTCAATCACCCGGGGGCCGGCAAAGCCGATCAGCGCGCCGGGCTCCGCCAGGAGAATGTCCCCCAGGCTGGCAAAACTGGCGGTGACACCGCCGGTGGTGGGATGGGTCAAGACCGAGATATAAAAGCCGCCCTTCCTGGAGAACCGCTCCAGCGCAGCAGCGGTCTTGGCCATCTGCATCAGGGAGAGGATCCCCTCCTGCATCCGGGCTCCGCCGCTGGCGGAGAAGAGGATCAGGGGAAGCTTGTTTTTTCCCGCATACTCGATGAGACGGGTTACTTTCTCTCCCAGGGCGGCGCTCATACTGCCCATAAGAAAGCGGCTGTCCAGAGCCCCCACAGCCACTAGGTATCCGCCGATGCGGCCCAGAGCCGTGACCACCCCTTCGCCCATGCCGGTGCGGCGGCGGGCCTGATCCAGTTTGTCTTTGTAATCTGGAAACTGAAGCGGGTCATTGGAGATCAGGTTGACCTCCAACTCCCGGAATGTCCCCTTGTCCAGAACCAGGCTCAGCCGGTAGTAGGCACCCACCGGGTGGTGATAGCCGCACAGAGGACAGACATAATGGTGGTCGGACAGATCCCGGCGGGCAACCAGTTTCCCGCAACTGGGGCAGGCCTCCTCTTTGTGAGCGGGCACAACAGGGCTGCTGCGCAGCGCTTTCAGAGCCAGCAGCTTCTGACGGCGCTGGGCAAGAATGTTGATATTGCTCATGCTTTCTCAGCCTCCCCGCCGCTCCAGGCCAAAAGCGTCTCCATGTGCTCATCCAGGAAGCCTGTGTTGTAGTTGCCGCGGACAAAATCGGGATGATAGAGAATCTGATGGAGAAGATCCGTGTTGGTCTCGGGACCTTCAATCACCAGTTCACCAAGGCTCCGGCGCATCCGGCGGATGGCCTCCAGCCGTGTGGAGCCGGTAACGATGACCTTGGCCACCAGGGAGTCGTAGTAGGGGGGGAGTTCACAGCCGGGGTAGAGGCATGAATCCACCCGCACACCGCACCCGCCGGGGAGATGGAGAAATCCCACCCGGCCCGGGCAGGGCTGGAAGCCTCTGGACGGATTTTCAGCATTAATGCGGCACTCGATGGCATGCCCCCGCAGCACAACATCCTCCTGAGACACGGAGAGAGGGAGACCTGCGGCGATGCGGATCTGTTCCCGAACCAGGTCGAGACCCGTGACCATCTCTGTTACCGGGTGCTCCACCTGAATACGGGTGTTCATCTCAATAAAATAGAAATTGCCCGCCTGGTCCAGCACAAACTCAATGGTTCCGGCGTTTTCATAGCCGGCGGCCCGGGCGGCAGTGACGGCAGCCTGCCCCATCTGCTCCCGCAGCTGGGGGGTCAGCGCCTTGGAAGGAGATTCCTCCAGAAGCTTCTGGTTGCGCCGCTGAATGGAGCAGTCCCGCTCCCCCAGCTGAATGACATGGCCCTCCCGATCGGCCAGAATCTGAAATTCAATATGACGGGGGTGGAGGATCAGTTTCTCCAGATACATCTCCCCGTCTCCAAAACAGGCTACTGCCTCGCTGCGGGCCTCCTCGAACAGAGACTCCAGCTCCTCCGGGGAAAACACCTTGCGCATGCCCCGCCCGCCGCCGCCGGCGGCGGCCTTGATCAGCACCGGGTAGCCAATGCTTTCTGCAATTTCCAGGGCCTGCTGTGCGTCTTCCACAGCTCCGTCGGAACCGGGGACCACCGGCACACCGGCGCGCTGCATCAGCTCCCGGGCGGCGGCCTTGTTGCCCATGGCGCGGATCACGTCTCCCGAGGGGCCGATAAAAGTCAGGCCAGCCTGCGCGCAGGCATCAGCAAAGTCCGCGTTTTCGGAAAGGAACCCATAACCGGGATGAACGGCATCACAGCCGGTGGCCTTTGCCACCGTGAGGATGGCTTCTATATTCAGATAGCTTTCTGCTGAACGGGACGGGCCGATGCAGTAGGACTGCTCCGCCAGTTGGACATGCAGCGCATCACGGTCCGCTTGGGAGTACACGCAAACCGGCTCAATGTCCATCTCCCGGCAGGCGCGAAATACCCGCATGGCGATCTCGCCCCGGTTGGCGATCAAAATTCGCTTGAACATAGGCTCACCCTTCCCGGTAACGGATCAGGGGATCCCCAAAGGACACCAGAGCGCCATTCTGCGGCATGACCTCCTCGACAATGCAGTCGCAGGGGGCCTGGACTTCGCTCATCATCTTCATAGCCTCCAGCAGGCAGACGGTCTGCCCCTTTTTGACCCGGTCTCCCACTGCAACAAAGGACGGTGCATCCGGGGAGGGGGCGGCATAGAAGGTGCCCACCAGGGGGGCGGTGATGTATTTCTCCTCGGAAACAGGGAGAGTCTCCGCCGCCGCGGCGGGGACCACCGCAGGGGCAGCGGCCGCGGTCCCTGCGGTGGCCGGGGCTGCCGGCGCAGCCGGACGCTTCTCCAGCTCCAGGGTGAAATCGCCCTGGATGAGCTTGAAACTGGTGGCAGAGCTGGCGTCAAAATGGTCCATCAGCTCAAAGATCTCTTGATTGTTCATTTCGACTCCTTTCGGAAAAGGGCACCGGCCTGCACCGATGCCCTCCAAACCCATTTACGCGATGTGGTCGTTCATGTAGTTGTAGAGATCACCCACCGTTTTCAGATTGGGCAGATCCTCGTCCGCAATCGTCACATCGAACTCTTCCTCCAGCGCCATGGACAGCTCCACGGCGGCCAGTGAGTCAGCGCCCAGGTCGTCGGCCAGGCTGGCCTCCATCGTGACCTTATCCAGGTCGCAGTTCAGGGTTTCCGCAACAAGTGCTCTTACTTTCTCAAAATCCATGATGTACCTCTCCTTATTTTATTGATCATTCATGGCAGTGCCAGAATGGAACCGCGAAAAAATAGATAAAAATATTTAGTTAAAATTTTTGAGATATACACAACGGGCTTATTTTACCAGAACCGCGGCATTTGTCAAGTAAGAAATGGGAAATACGGCGCTTTACACGAAACTTCTGCGCAGCAGAGGGCGTCCCTTGACCGATTTTGAAAAGAAATTCCTCGCTTGTCCGGGGAGCGCTCCTGCTGATGGCAGATGCCGCCTATTTCCTGCCGATCAGCCCGAGAAACAGGTCTACCGCGGTGGGAATGATCGCATCGGGGAAATCCATGCCTACGGTGTGCAGATCGGGGCAGGTCTCGCCGGAGCCGATCTCAAAAAAAGCGCCTGGGATCTGCTTGGTGTAGTAGCCAAAGTCCTCGGAGCTGCGGTGGGGCGAAGGCAGGTCCCGTACAGGGATGCCAAGCTCCCGGCAGACCGAACGGATTTTTTCGTTGCTGGTGCGGTGTGAGACGGTGTTGGGAAACACATCGCACGCATCGATCTGCAGCCCCAGGCCCCAGGCATCCGCCCGTTCCCGGGCAAACTGCTCCAGGGTGCCGCGCAGGCGCCGCAGATCCTCCTCAAATTCCCCGCGGATGGTCAGCAGCAGCTTTCCGCGGCTGGCCTGAGTGCCGAAGGCACGCTCTCCCACGTCCACCTGAATGATGGTGGCCAGAACCAACCCACGATACAGGACCGGGTTCTGGAGCTGCGGAAGGGCGCTGATGATCTCGGCAATGGCATATGCCGGATTCCGTCCCAGCTCCGGCATGGCGGCGTGGGAGGGGATGCCCTGAAAGTCCAGGATCATGCCCTCCGAGCCGCAGTAGATTGTGCCGTCCAGCAGCTGAACTACCCCCAGGGGGATACCGGGCCGGTTATGGAAAGCGAAGATCTCGTCTATCTGCTCCTCCTGGAACAATGCGGTGCAGATCTTTGCCCCATCGCCGGTTTCCTCTGCATGCTGGAAGAGGAGGAAGACGTTTTTGTCCGCGCCCCGCTGATCCACCTCCAGCCCCAGTGCCGCGAGACAGGCGCTGTGTCCGTCGTGACCGCATTTGTGACCTATGCCGGGAAACGCAGAGACATAGGGCACGTCCAGGGAATCCTCCACCGGGACGGCATCAAAGTCTGCCCGGAACGCAACGCCCGGCCGGTCCAGCCCGGCACGGTATGCCGCGTAAAACCAGCTGCCTTTGTCAACGATCTCCAGGTGCGACGTGTTGCTGCGCAAAAACTCCATCAGGCGTGCCTTGGTCCAGGTTTCGTGGTTGGACAGCTCGGGATGGGCGTGGAGTTCGTGGCGCAGCGAAATGGCCTGCTGCAAAATGTTTGACTTCAAGGCGATCCCTCCCAAATGATTTGTTCCATTTTATCCCATTCGCTCTCTGTTTTCAATCCGCTGGCCTGGCTTCAAGAGATTCCTGCATCACCGGACCGGAAATATCCGGCATCAGCTGTGCATGATATGCTGTATAAAGTGCCTCCCACAAGGTAGAATAGGAACAATTCTACTTTGCGGGAGGTTTTTATGTATGAGCGCAAAATCGCTCCTCAGCAGGTCGCGGCCTTTGCCGCGGCGCTCCGGGCCGAGGAACGCAGTGACAGCACCATTGAAAAGTACCTTCGGGACATCCGGAATTTTGTCGTGTTCCTGGACGGACGACCTGCGACGAAGGAACTGGCCTGCGCCTGGAAGGACATGCTCCTCGCCAAAGGCCGCGCCCCGGCAACCGTCAATGCCATGATTGCCGCGGCCAACCGGTTTTTTGCCCTTTGGGGGTGGGAGGAGTGCCGCCTCAAGCCCCTGCGCCTGCAGCGAAAGCTCTTCCGGGATGACCGAAGGGAGCTGACACGCACCGAGTATAACCATCTGGTCGCGACTGCCAACGCCCTGGGCCAGGAACGCCTGGCCCTCCTGATGGAGGCCATCTGCGCCACCGGCATCCGCGTCAGTGAGGTGCGGTATCTCACCGTGGAGGCAGCTGCGCAGGGGCGCACGGAGATCACCCTGAAAGGAAAGATCCGCACCATCCTTCTCCCGGGCAAGCTGTGCCGGAAGCTGCTGAAATATGCGCGGAGACAAAAAATCGCCTCCGGCGAGATCTTTCTCACCCGAGGCGGGACCAGTTTGTCCAGGAAACAGATCTGGGCAGAAATGAAGGCGCTCTGCCGGCGCGCCGGCGTGGCGCCCAGCAAGGTGTTCCCGCACAACCTGCGCCACCTGTTTGCCCGGACGTTTTACAAGGCCTGCCGGGATGTGGCAAAGCTGGCGGATGTGCTGGGCCACTCATCCATCGAGACGACCCGCATCTATCTGATCTCCACCGGCACAGAGCATCAGCATGTGCTGGAGCGCCTGCGGCTGGTTTGCTAGACAGAATCGCTCTTCTGCCG
The DNA here is from genome assembly GCA_944386995.1 of uncultured Oscillospiraceae bacterium. Lineage (GTDB taxonomy): Bacteria > Bacillota > Clostridia > Oscillospirales > Oscillospiraceae > CAJFPI01. Next base: position 10,924 of record CALXDF010000079.1, on the reverse strand, counting down.
AAAAAGACACCTGAACTTACATATTTGCTTGCTTATTTTAGCATAAGCGTCCTTGCTTTGCAAGTTGTTTGCTGAATTTTGAGCGCGAAAAGAGAAGGCCGAACCAGGAAAAATTGTTCGGCCTTTTGTTTTCGTGTCTTTTTTTGTCTTTTTTTGTATGCGCTGGAAATTATTTTTGAATGGCCCTCTTGCCGCTCCCCTTTTTCGAGGGACTTTTCACGTACAGAAGAGCGATTCTGTCTAGGAAGGGGGGCGGCTCAGATGCTGACGATGCAGACAGCCTATGTACAGGTCACAGAAGAGCAGGTCGAAATGTATCTCACATCCCTGGCGGAAAAGGGGCGTGCACCCGGCACCCTCCAGACCTATCGCCGCTGTCTGGAGCACCTGCGCCAAAGCCTTCCGGCGGGTCAGGCACTCACACAGGGGACGCTGCTCCGCTGGCAGGGGCAGCTGCTGGCAGAGGGGTATAGCCCCAGCACGATCAACACCTGCCTGTCGGTGGTCAACAATTTCCTCGATTTTCTGGGACGGCGGGATCTTCAGCTGCCCCGTCAGCCGGGAGCGGCAGGGGAGGGCGGCACACCGGAGCTGAGCCGCGGGGAATATCTGCGCCTGCTCCAGACAGCCCGGACGCTGGGAAAAGAGAAGGTCTATCTCCTGATCAAGCTCTTTGCGCTGACAGGACTTCCCCTTCAGGCGGTGCCCCGGGTGACGGCGGAGGCGGTAGCCGCAGGATGCGTCACCATCCCCGGCAAAGGGCCGGAAAATACGATCCGGCTGGCGCCCTGCCTGCGGCGGGAGCTGGCGGATTTTGCCCGGCGGCAGGGGATCGCCGCGGGCCCCTTATTCTGTACCCGCAAGGGGACGCCCCTGGGCCGTACCAATATCTCTGATGCCATCCGTTCCCTGTGCCGGGATGCCCGGGTATCACCGGAGAAGGGCAACCCCCGGTGCCTGCGGAGACTCTGCCTGGAGACCCGGGAGGCAATCCGGGCGGACCTGGCCGCGCTGGCGGAACAGACCTATGACCGTCTGCTGGAGCAGGAGCAGCTGAGCGTGGGCTGGGAGGAGCCGTATGGGAATCCCATCCGCAAGGATGTTTTGATATAAATTGCCCAAAGGGCAGAAAAGGAGGAAAAGGAAATGAAAAAGCGACTGTTGTCAGTTTTTCTTGCCCTGTGCATGGCGCTGACACTGGTCCCCACCGCCTGGGCGGTGGACGGAGACCCGGGCGGTGAATCATACAGCCCGGGCACCATCCACATCAATGTTGGTGAGGAGATTACCTTGCTGGGCACTGAGGCGGAGAGTGGACATAAGTGGGGGATTTATCAGGGCTCAGCCGGCTATGATGTCTCCGGTCTGGAGATCATTTCCGGCGAGGACAGCGAGTCCACCTATACAGTGACAGTCCGGGCCAGCAAGGCGGGAGACTACGGTGTAAGGCACTATTATACCATCACCGATCCGGATGCCCCGCCTTTGCTTCAGACGCAGAGCAAGTCTGAGTATTTCAGAATTAAGGTCTCGGATCCGGAACCCACGGTGGCGGACATCGAAGTCTACACCAACTATGTGAATGATGCGGCTGACACCCTGCCTGACAATGTGGCGTCCGCGAAATTTACGTACCTTTTGGAGTATCATGGCACCTCGTCCCCTGGCGGCCCTGTCACAGAGAATGAGTTCGCCACCATCCAGATGCAGGCCACGCTGACCGCGGCCAATACATCTGTCCCGCTGACGGTGAATGGTGCGGATCTGGAGCGGGATCTGATCCAGGGCTACTACACCATCCGCTATGAGAATGTGGCCAACAGCGATGCTGGTTCAGAGGTCCATAAGGATGAGGCCGTCTATTTCCTCGTTACCGGACGGGATGACCTGGAGCCGGACGGAGCCATCCAGTTTTTGAGCAGTGGTGGAGACCCAATTACAAACACTGATAAAAAGTATTCCACCATCACCCTGAACGCCGGCGTGTTCGCGGATGTGGCCACGGAAGATCCGGACCCGGAGGAGCCGGCCAGCGATCTGACGCTGGCCGTCGGCGAGACCAAGACCCTCGAGGGCGATCAGCCCGCCGAGGATGAGACGCCGGAGTGGGTCGTGACGTCTGGTGAGGGCGTTATCGAGCTGGTTCCGGATACGAACCAGTCCTGGAAGGCCACTGTGACCGGCCTTGCAGAGGGCGAAGCCGAGGTTACTTATTATACTAATTTATCCAGTAGACTCTTCACCGTGACCGTCACGGCCGCCGACCCCGGCGAGGACGAAGATCCGGAAGTCGGTGAGGACTGCGTTGCCTACATTGTGAGGGAGCCTGAAATTCAGGAGTATACTGACCTCCAGACGGCCCTGGACGAAGCGGAGAACGGCGAGACCGTCGTTCTGTGCAAGGATCTGACGGACGTGGCCGTGACGGTGGAGACCCCTAACCTGACCCTGGATTTGGCCGGGTTCGAGATTTCCGGCCAGAAGCATCCCGAGTCTGAAGCGGGGAGTTCCGGCACAGACCCTCAGCCGGCCTCTCCCACTCCTGCGGCCATCACCATCGGCAGCAACGCCACCGGATCCGGGGAGGCAGACCAGCCCCAGGTCGGGAGCTTTACGCTCAAGGACGGCACGGTCTCCGTGGGCACCGGCCTGCGCCTCTATGACGATCTGACTACCCTGACCGTGGAGAGCGTGATTTTCGAAGATAATGTGGCTTCCAACGCACTCCAGGAAACGGGCGGCGCGGCGGTCTGCTGGCGCGCCTCTGACCGGGCAGGGGAAACGGTCTCGGGCACTTCCGCCAAGTTTGTGGACTGCCAGTTCCTGAACAACAAATCCGAGTATCTCGGCGGCGGCGACCCCAACGGCGGCGCGGTAGATCTTTCCAATGTGGCGGAAGTCAGGTTTACCGGCTGCATCTTCACCGGGAATAGCAGCACCGGTACGGACTCCGTCAACTCTATCACCGGCACCGGCGGAGCGGTCTATTTGGATTACTGCGGCTCCGTCTCCTTTGATGACTGCGACTTCTCCGAAAACTCTGCGGACAGTCTCTCCGGCGGCGGCGCGGTGTACATGCAGATCAACGGGGCCGCGAGCTTCACGGACTGCACGTTTACCGAAAATGAAGCGCCGGCTGGCGCCGGCGGCGCGATCGGAATTATCTTCACGGGTTCCGAGGGGAGCAGCGTGACCGTCTCTGGCTGTACGTTCACAGGAAATACCGCCCTCTCCGGCGGCGCACTGTGGTTGTATGGCTCTCTCCCTGTCGAACTCACCAATAATACCATCCAGAATAACACGGCGACAGGTTATGGCGGTGCAATCCTTATGCAGACCGGCACCAACGCTGTCCTGACCGGCGATGTGAGCGACAACCATGCAGACAACTACGGCGGTGCGATTTACTGTGTTGATTCTACGCTGGAAGTGAACGGCAACCTGACTGGAAATACCTCCAATACAAGCGGCGGCGCAGTTTACTGCACAGGTTCTTCTGAGCTGACTGTCAAGGGTAACTTGAGCCAAAATAAGGCCGATGCAGACGGCGGTGCGATTTATGCAAAATGGACTCAAGACTCCGCTACCTTGGCCGTGTCTAGGCCGGAAATCTCCATCACCGGCAATGTGACTGAAAACAGCTGCACAAGGGATGGCGGCGCGGTCTACAGCAATATCGCCAACATCACTGTCAATGGCACGGTCACCGGAAATACCGCTGGCGGCAGCGGCGGCGGCGTTTACAGTTTCAACGGAGCAGTTGCATATTATTCCAGCACCGTTGACCTGACCGGTGCCTCCGTCTACAACAACACGGCCGAGACTGCCGGTGCGGACATCTACCACGACGGCGGAACCCTGACCATCAGCCCTGTGGGCGAAGACTGGACCCTGGACGACTGTAGACACCCGATCGACGGCTGGTACACCGACGCCGCGGACGCCCGCTGGTCTGACGATACTCCGACAGAGGCCTTTGGGGACTTTACCGGCGGCGTAGCGACAATCACGGAGCAGACCGCCCTGATCGCCGCCCATGGTGCGGATCCAGTGGAGCCCGAACCCGAGCCCGCCGGCGATGTGACCCTGAACAAGGAGGCTTCCGGCCTGAAGGGTGACGAGACGAATGTGACCCTGACCGTCGGGGCAAAAGAGGGGCAGACCGTTTCCGATGTGGTCTTTGTCCTGGACAAGTCTGTCAGCGTGGATATCCGTGAATCCGCCGTGGCCATGCTGAAGGAGCTGATGACCCGGGCCGGTGAGAACCGCATCAAGGTCGGAGTGGTCGTCTTCAACAAGTCTGTGTATGAGGAACTGCCCCTGACCGATTTGAACGAAACCAACTATAAGACCATTGAGGATGCGCTGATGGAGGAAACCAGCAGCGGCACCAACATTTACGCCGGGCTGATGGCCGGTAAAGAGATGCTGGATGCCGATTCGTCGGTCGCTCCCCAGGCCAAGCACCTTGTGCTGGTGACCGACGGCGTCACTTATCTGTGGGGCGCCGGACGCGCGGAAGACGGCAGCGATATCCTCACCATCTACAGCGAGCAGAGCGGCAACATGGAGGAATCCATCAATGCCGGAAACGACATGATGGGGGCCCACCACTCTCCTCTTGAGAGCTATTGGGCCGAATTCCAGGATATGGCACAGTGGATGACGGCGCATGGTACGGACTATGCTGCGGATATTGTGACCTACCAGCATGTCTATGGAGCGGGTCAGTATGATCCGGACGACAAGGGTCAGGGAACCAATTCCACCTATGAAAATGCCGGGTTTGAGGACGGCGACTACATCCCCGGTGAGTCCCTGACCGGGCACGCCTGCGCCAATGACGCCGCCGTTTACATGGCTGCCACCGCCTGGCAGGAGATTGTCGAGGCTGGATACCAAGCCTATGCTTACGCGGAGCAGGATTATGCAGAGACATATCCGTGGGGGTCGGACTGGGTTGAGAACCTCGAGGATCTTGGCGGTACGTCCGGCGCTGTGCCTGAGAACGTGACGGGCATGTTTGATGCTGTCGAGAGCTTGATCCTCTACGCCATTCAGCGCGGCACCATCAACGATGTGATCGGCGACGACTTTGACCTGACGGACAAAAACGAAATCACCGCGGACACCTTCACGCTGACCATCGGCGGCGTGGAGCAGACGGCCGCACTGGCCGAAACTGCCAATACGGTCAACTTCGGCACGGCCGATGAGAATGGCGTCTACCCCTACGTCCTGACCTACTACCCGGGCGGGGTGTCGGACGACGCCCGTGAGCAGTTCGACCTGGAAATTCATGTGCCGGTGGAGAACGCCGAGGCGCTGCAGCTGACCTACTCCCTGACGCTTGTGAACCGCTCCTCCACCGAGGGGACGCATACGGTGCCGACCAACGAGGAAGCAACCCTGACCTATGAGTCCACTGACGGGGGCGAAAGGAGCGAGCCGTTCCCGAAGCCGGAGGTGTCCTACACCGTTGGCGACAACACCATCACCATCACTCCTGCGGATATCACCATCTACATGGGCGGTAACGATGGCTACGAGGCGGTGGTCGGCGATGATGATACGACCACCGGTGATACGACAGCGACCAACTCTCTGCCGCGTCCCATGTTCCTTGTCACCGCACCCACAGACGTGGATCCTGCGGATCTAAAATTTGTCAGCAGCGAAACATTCACCGGCAGCGACGGCGTCAAGTATCAGAAAACTTGGACGCTTGAGCTTGCCGGGACCACCGGCGGCGACAATCCGCTGAATCTGTATTATATGAAGGCTCTGTATGCTACCCAGGGCCAGGACGAGGTCCGGGTACAGTTTACAAGGGAGGATGATCCAACTGCTGGCCCCATTGTCAGCGACAACTTTGACCCGGCAGCGGAGAAAGAGATGTTCGTGGACTACACGATCGAGCTCTACACCGGCGCAGTCCAGACAGGCGGAATCACTGTCACCGACGAGGACGGTAACACCTACGAGCTGGGTGAGCTGGACACTGGCACACTGCGTGTCCGGGCAGTGGACGACACAGAGGACGATCAGAATCCTGTGACGCAGGTAACAACGACAGTCACCGAAAAGGTGGCAGCCGGCGAGGGGGCTGTCACCGCACCGGCGGGAACCAGCTATACCCTGAACAACACCACCGTCCCCGTGACCGGGACCGGCGTGGGACTGCTTTTCGACGGCATCATTGATGACAGTACCGCGAACCGCACCCAGGCACTGAAAGACCGGGTAGATGAGACCATGGGCGAGCCCGGCAGCCGTACGACCCGCCACTACCAGGCCCAGTACCTGGATCTGGTAGATGCGGACAACGGCAATGCCTGGGTCATGGCAAACAAGAGTGTAACAGTTTATTGGGGCTATCCCTCCGGAACCGATTCCGGCGATGACTTCACCTTGTACCACTTCAAGAACCTCCACCGGGATGACAATGGCGGCCTGTCCGGCTTTGACATTAACGAGGTTGACCAGGCTGTGATGGAAAAGGTCGAGATTACAAAGGAACAATACGGCATCACGTTTGAAGTGCCTACCGGCGGATTCTCACCGTTTGTCCTGGTGTGGGAGACCAGAAGCGGAGGCGGCGGCCACTACGATCCGCCGGATGATGACGATGACGACACCCCCAGCCTGAACACCAAGGACCATGTGGCCTACGTCATCGGCTATCCGGAGGACTATGTCACCGGCGAACCCACAGACGATGCGTCCCGCTGGCCCGTAAAGCCCCAGGGCAACATCACCCGCGCTGAGGTGGCTACCATCTTCTTCCGCCTCCTCACCGACGACGCCCGTGACACCTACTGGAGCCAGAGCAACCCCTACAGCGATGTGGAGCTGGAGAAGTGGTTCAACAACGCCATCTCGACCCTGAGCAGCATGGAGATTATCGAGGGGTACGAGGACGGCACCTTCCAGCCCAATGCTCCCATCACCCGGGCCGAGTTCACCACCATGGCGGTGCGGTTCTTCGACTATGCCGATGAGACCTATGACGACAGCGGCTTTACCGACGTGGAGCCGGGCATGTGGTACACCGACTTCATCAACGCGGCGGTGGAGCTGGGGCTGATTGAGGGCTATCCGGACGGCACCTTCCGTCCCAATGCCCCCATCACCCGTGCCGAGGCCTGCACGCTGGTGAACCGGACGCTGGGCCGCGAGCCCCACGAGGACCATCTGCTGCCCCGTCGGGAGATGAACACCTGGCCGGACAACCCCACCAATGCGTGGTACTACGAGGCGATCCAGGAGGCTACCAACAGCCACGACTACAACTGGACCAGCGAGGACGGCGAGCGTGTGGAGAACTGGACGGAGAAGCTGGAGGAGCGCGACTGGGCGGAGCTGGAGCGCGCCTGGTCCGATGCCCACGACGCCCCCGGCGGCGAGGTCATGGACTGAGCGATTGAAGCGCTGAAGAGCAAAATCCAGCCAGCGCACGCGACAAAATGAGCAGCCGGCGCCGGAGGAACTTCCTCCGGCGCCGGTCGATCTCTACCACGACAAATAGAGGGAATATATCTTTGAAAAATCGGAGCCGTTCTGCGGACGGAAAGACCTGCAAGGGAGGGACATCTGTTTACAGCTGCCCCTCCCTTGCAGCGGGGACGGCTAAAACGGATATTCTCGAGATTCCCAAAACTCCAGGAGATCCACCCAACCGGCCCTCTGGCCGGCGGCGCCTTCGGGCCGTACGAGCGTTTTGCCGCAGGCAAAACCGCGGCGCAGGCGGAATTCATTTCCGCTGAGCATTTGAAAACAAGGGTCGGAGGCCGCCTTCGGCAGCTGGAACCCAAAAAGAAAGACATGGCCTATGGTCATGTCTTTCTTTTTGGAAGGGACGGTTAAAATCGATATTTTGAAATGTTAAAGAGGTATAGGAGAACCACCCAACCGGCCCTCTGAGCCGCGCCGCTTTTTTGCGCAGACGGGACAGCCGCTTCCGCAAAACCTGCTGTCGGGGGATGCTTGCCACTCATGGCCGCAGACGCTGCATTTCCACCATGCTTTTTTGTTGGATCGCGCAGAACAATCTTGCGGTGTTTTGGTGTTCTTCCCATAATTCCATTCCCCAAGCAGGTCAGGCCGTGCTTCCGCGACGCTGCCCAACCTTTTGGAGCGATCCGCACAATAGGGACAGTTATGTCCTCTCCGGCTCCGGTTGGAAACAGAGGCTTTCCATTCATGCCCCTTCTCGCATTGCCACCAAACATTCCTTCCGCTTCCCGGCGTCACATCCCGAGGTGTCAGCCCCTTATTTCTCTCCGGGTGCCACTGGGCGGCAATGGCAGGGTAACAGGTCTGCAAACAATATTCCTTGCTTGGGCGATGGCCTGAGCAATATGGGCAGCCATCCCCGCGGATCCGCTTGTTGATGGTACTCTGCCAAACATGCCCCTTTTCACATTGCCACCAAATCTTTCTCCCAGACTGCGCAGAAACCTGATCCGGTGTCAGCAATGCGTTTTTTGAGCCGTCCCACTGGGCGGCAAGCTCCGGATGGGTCACAGACAGGCGCAGGTGCGGGTAGCACTTGAGGTATTGGCCACGGGGAATCCCCTCCCCTTTCCGCTGACGATCTTTGATGCTCGCCTGCCACACGAACTCCCCGCGCCGCCACCAATACTTTTTGCCGGAGCAATAGAGCACTTGATCCGGCGTCAGTGGAAAATTGAGTTTGTGGTCCCACTCCCGTGCCAGCTCCGGATACCGCGCAAGCAGGGAATTGTCCCCGCAAACATCCCGGTCATTGCAATAGGGGCAACGCTTTAAAGGTGCCAGCCTGTTGAGATGGCTGGGATCACATTGCCACTCATGACCTTTTTCGCATTTCCACCAAAGTTTTTTATTTGATTGACACGCTATCTCACTGGGCATAACCGGCAAATTTTTTGTGGGGTGCCAGATCTGAATAAGCGCAGGATCCATCGGCCGCATTGGGCCGCATCGCGTCACGGTCCTCGGATGACATATGGGGCATCTGCTTTCGCGGGGATTGGTACGGGAACAGATGGCTGCCTTCCAAACATGTCCTTCCGAACATGCCCAGTATACTTCTTTTTCAGAGCCGGGAACTACATTATAAGGCGTCAGGGGGAAATTCAACTCGGGATGCCATTGAGCGGCAATTTCCGGCCGGAGCACTGCCAGGCAGTTTTTCTCATATGCCCGGAGATTTGCACAGAAAGGGCAATTTGATTTATGTTTCGTTCGGTTGGAAATCGTTGCTTGATACTCCTGCTGACACTTTGGGCAGTGCCACCAAACTTTTCGAGGCGAGCCGCTGAATACAGTATCAGGCTTGTCAGTATTGCGGGCGCTCCACTCCCTCGCGATCTCTGGATATTCTACCGCCAGGGTGCGTTTCTTTCGCTCATGAAAATACATTTGGTTGATTGCATATTGATCCCGCCGATGGTGAAAATCAAACGGCGGCAAATCAAGATAGGAAAATACAGCAGCGATCATTTGGTCAAGATACCGGTCTCGCTCGTCAAACCTGTACAGAATTTCCGCCTTTTGAATCACAATCGGCTCAGCCAGTTCTCTGCTGTCACAGATGCGAAGCACCTGATACCCCGCCTCCCGCAGAGCGCGGTCTTTCCGTTCCGCCCTCTTTCTGGCCGCCAAACTGCTGTGGTAATAATACCCATCATGTTCCAGCACCAATTTGCATTCAGGCAGAAAAATATCCATTTTATATTTTCGGAATGGCTCCTCACAGGTGCAGCTCGGGCAGGCCTGCCGCAAATAATAGAATAATGCGCGCGCGGGATAGGACATTTTAAAGTCCTTTGCACATTGGGGGCAGCCTCGTCCCAACGACGTCCGATTGGAGATTCTTGCCACCCATTTGTGCGAGGGATTATACATGCATTTCCACCAAGCTTTTTGGTTGCTGTGCGGTGAAAAATCTTCCGGCTTTTGCCCGCTGTTTAATACATAGTCCCACTCCACGGCAATTTCCGGATATTTTTCAGCCAGATTATAGGTTGTGGACACACGCTCTCCGGAGCAGTAGGGGCACACCGGGGCTCCTGATCTTCGTGCTTTCTCTGCTGTTTCGGCGCGATCACAGATTATGGCCTTCCACCGATGGTTTTTTGCACAGTGCCAATAGACGTTTTGATTTGAATGGGGCAAACAGCTTTCCGGCGGGAATGGGTTTTTTTCGCTGTCCCATTCATCCTTCAATTCCGGGTACTCCGTCGCCAGATTGTAAAACGGGCTGGGTTTTCGGTGTTCGCAGAAGGGACAGGTTTGGACCACCGGATGCCTTGTGGCATGATTCAACGTGCGCTGCCATGACAGCCCACAGACATGGCAGCGGAACCTCACACGCTTTCCGGCGGAAAATCCGATTTCTTCAGGAGCGCACGGGTTGTTCCCTTCCTGATAAAAATGGAGCAGAAGATAGGCGTGATTTTGGATGCACCAGTCTCGAAAGCTCATTTTAGGCTTCATTCAATTTGCTCCTTCATCTAATCTGATTGGATACGGGCTTCTTTTCGCCGCTAAACCGCGCCCTTAGATCACAACAATTTGTTGAAAAAGGGAGTTTATTTGCGTATGCGCTACAATCCGATTTATTCTCTCAGAAGAAACCTTATATTGGCTTGCGTAGGCCTCCTCACAAAATAGTTTATATTCCGACATGCCTCTTCTATTTTCTAGAACCATTTTAACGAATAGACCGCAGCAGGTCAAGGCAGAGTGAAGCTGCCCCGGACGGTGAAGCCCAAAAAGAAAGACATGACCTGTTGGTCATGTCTTTCTTTTTGGCGCAGCGGGAGGGATTCGAACCCTCGTGGGATTGCTCCCAAACTGATTTCGAGTCATTTCCCCCTTGTGATTTTTGGTGGAAATTAAGCGAAGATGGAAGTACACAACGGAAGCCCAAAAGCTG